>NZ_JEMA01000849.1 GCF_001589285.1 Sorangium cellulosum
CCGCCGCCCGCGCCGCCGCCCGTCCCCGAGCTGCTGCTCGACGACGCGCTCGTGCTGCTGCTCGACGACGCGCTCGTGCTGCTGCTCGACGAGGAGGACGACGAGGAGGAGGAGCCCGAGGCGCCGGTGCCGCTGACCGATGCGATCGAAGGCCGCCCGGAGCCGCTACCGCAGAACCCCCACTCCGCCGTCTGGCCCGCGGCCAGCGTTCCGTTGAAGCCCACGTTCTTGGCAGTGAACTGCCCGCTCCCCGGCGTGACGTTCACGTTCCACGGCGCGGGGTTCGTCGACCCGTTGAGCGCGACGACAACGCTCCAGCCGGTGACGGCCCTGAGGCCCTTGACCTTCACGCTCGCGCAGTAGCCGCTTCCCCAGTCCGACTGAATTGCGAGCACCGCATCCACCGAGCCGTCCGCGCTAGCCACGCCGGCGCTGAGATCACCGAATTCTTCTTCATCCTCGATGGGTACAGCGTTGCACGCGAGCACACCGAACGCGATCGAAGCCGACATGTAGCCAAGCAGGCGAGTAAAGCTCATTAAGGTTCTCCATGACAGGGTCGGTCGAATCACAGGCTGATTCTCGAGGCAGATTTGTGAAGAAGCGAGACGCCTGCGAGCTCCACCGATCCGTAGGTTAGAGTTCAAGATTTCCGGCAACCGTGCTCTTGCTCACGGCTGCATCCGCGGGAGTTTGCCGACGAGATGCCTGGCGTACACCGACGATTATCGGAGATAATATCTCACACGCGGACACCCCGTACGACGGGTGCCTACACCAGAGAAAGTAAGCGCAACCTGGACGCTCAGCCGCAAAAAGCAAGTCATCCGGCAGGTACCCCCCCCACCGAGTCGGTCGTTGTGCGTCCGTCGACCGACCCCGGCGGCCGGCCGAGGATGCTCCGGACCGCCGAGGGGGATAGAGTATTCATACAAATGCTGGAGGAAAGTCAAGACTCTTTTCTATCTCCTGGGTTGTTTTGGCGTGCACCGTACAGCCACGTTGCGCGCGTTGGGTCGGACATGGAACCGTGCGCGGTTCGTTCACTCTCCTGGAAAAGCAACGACGTATCGATAATCGGTCCGGGCGTAGACAAGGCCCTCTTCATGCCACACCCGCGAGCGCTCGTCCTGTTCGACTCGGCATCGCCACGCGGCGCGGAGCGGCCTTCCGCGCACCGCCCGGGCTCGGGGCGATCGAGGTCATCCGTTGTCGCGGTGAAACCCCACGAAGAACCGCATTGGACCGTCGGGGTCGACCTGACGCAGCACCTCTGGCACGTCCATATCAGGGCGCGCCGGTTCGAGCAGCGTCTCTCGACCGTTGAGCCCGTCGATGCGATAGCGGAGCCATCCGGAGACAATGTGGTTCACGCCCCACACACCGGGCCTCGTCGCGCCGTTCTTCGCAGGCAGCTCGGGATCGAGCCCTCGTCGAACTCTGCCGCTCGCTCCACGCGACCAGCCCGTCGGGCGTCTCGCGCCGATCGCAGCGCACGCGATCGAGCGCGGAGCGGAGTCATGCGGGGGCAGCGCCGCCGCTCGTGGTCCCGCTACCGCGCCGGGGTGATGGTCACCTTCAGCATCTGGTTGGACGCAGGATACAGATAACCGTCATCGACGGAGCGCACATGGTCCATGGGATCGTCGGCGCCCATCTGCGGCCCGGCCTGGCGCGGCGCCTGATCGGGGCCCACGCCGGGCCACTGGTTGGCCTCGGTGCCCGTGTCCCAGATCGAGACCTGGTCGGAGACATCGCCGCTCACCGGCTCGCCGCTCGCGTCGAACAGCGCGATTCCCTCTTCGCTCGGCGCGAAGAACAGATCGTTCGATTGGCCCAGCATCGACGCGAAGCTCAGCCGCTCGCCGGGCCGCGCGGTCACCGTGAAGCTGAACTTCGCGCCGGGCAGCAGCGGCCCCGGCATCGAGGCGTGCACGGGCGTGTCGTAGACCAGCACCGACGAGATCCCGCTCTCCCCCCCGACCTCGGCCTCCAGCGACTCCGCGAGCGTGGTCGGGTTCCCATCCTCGGCCAGCATCTCGAGGCCCTTGCCCCGGTCCGCCTCGCCCGACCTGAACAGGGGCGCCGCGGCCCCGTGCACCACCGCGACGCCCGGCGCCGCCGGCGAGGTCAGCCCCGCGCGGGGCGTGGCCCGCTCGTGCAGCATCATCGGGTTCCCGTCCTCGGCCTGCGCCTCCAGCCCATCGCCGGGGTTCGCCTGCCCGATCGTGAACAGCGGGTCTTCCATCGTGTGCACCACGAAGAGCCCCGGCGACAGGGGCACGGCGGCCGGCTCCCCGCCCTCGGGCATCAGCGTCCCCACCTCCGACATGTTGGTGATCCGGATCGTGAACTCATTGCCCGGCTCCGGCGTCACCGTCACCTGGAGGACCTCTTCGACCTGCGGGTAGGGATACCCATCCTTGACCAGCCGCACCGTGTTGTCCGGGTCCGGAGCGCCCGTGTTCGCTCCGCCCTGCCGGGGCGCCTGGTTCGGCCCCGCGCCCGGCTCCTCGTTGGCCTCGGTGCCCGCGTCCCACAGGATGACCTGGTCGGTCACGTCCCCGCTCACCGGGTCGCCCGCCTCGTCGTAGAGCGCGATCCCGGCGCCATCGGGCGCGTAGAACAGATCATTCGATTGTCCGAACATCGTCGTGAACGACAGCCTGTCGCCCGGCAGGGCGCCGACGCGGAACTCGAAGCTCTTCTCGGGAAAGAGCGGTCCGGGCATGCTCTCGCCCACGGGCGTGTTGAACACGCCGGCCACCCGGTAATCCCGCGCGGGCGTCACGTTCTCGATGGTCACCTCGAAGCGCGCGGCCGCGTCCCCGCCAGCGGGCCCGCCGGCACCTCCCCCGCCCATGCCACCGGCGCCGGTGGTATCGCCTCCTCCGCCATCGCTGCAAGCAGCGGCGAGGGTGAGGACGAGGGGCAGTGCCGACAGCGCGCGACTCTGAATCTTCATGACGATCCTCCAGAAGCGGTGAATGAGATGACGCGACTTGGATCGCCGCCGCGGCGGCGAGCCGCGTGGCAGCGATCGTTCCTCCGACGCGCCCCGGAGACAGGTGCGGCCGCGGGCGCCGGCATGGCGCCCGCCTCGGCCCGCGATGCCCCGCGGCGTGTCGTTCGGTGGTGCTACGCGGCGGGTGCACGTCGGTTTCGCGCCCCCGCACAGGCCTGGCTGATCGCGCACGAGAGGAATTTTCCATCTTAACGGAAGACCTCCTCGAGCGCCTGGGCCCTTCGCTTCGGACCCCTCTGCGGCCGGCCCGGCGACGCCGCCCCGCTCCGCACGCCCGCAGCGCCGGCGAAACCGCGGCGCGGCGCGCGCGTAGAGGGGTCAGCGTGGCCGCAGCCTTCGCCCGATCGCCGCGAGCGTGCCCCGAGCGACCGGAGAGATTCAGCAGGATGACGAGAATGCGCGATGAACTCACCCCCTCTTCCCGCCTTCCCTCGTTCCTGCTCAATTGGACGACGGCACCACGGCGGCCACGGGCGGCGCCTCGACCACAGCGATCCAGGAGGGCGAGCGTGAAGAAGATCTCGACAGCGACCCTGCTCCTCGCGGCGCTCGCGATCGCAGGCGCGAGCACCGCTGCGTGCCAGGGAGAGAAGGCGCCCCTCGCGCCCGCCGCGACCGAGCTCGAGGCGCCGGAGGCGAAGGCGCCCGCCGCGGCGACCTTCGCGATCGACAAGGCGGGGAGCAAGGTCGAGCTGATGATGGACGCGCCGAAGGAGAAGATCCGCGGGCGGATCGAGGGCTCCGCCGAGGGGACCTTGCAGGTCGATCCCTCCGACATCACGAGGACGACGGGCCTCATCACGGTCGACCTCTCCCCCCTCGAGCTGCTCCAGACCGAGGTGCTGTCGCCCAAGGTCGCCAGAGAGGCGATGGTGTCGCTGGAGTTCACCGCGGGGGCGACGGCGCCGGCCAGCGCCGCGGCGCCCGCGGATGAATGAGCTCGCCCTGAACGCCGCGATGGATCGGTACGCGTGCGGCGACGCCCGCGCGTTCCCGGAGCTTCACCGCGCTCTTCACGCGCGCCTGTTCGCGTACCTCACGCGCATGTGCAGCTCCACGACGCTCGCGGGCGACCTGACGCAGGAGACGTTCCTGCGGCTGCACCGCGCCCGCTCGACCTTCGCCCCGGGCGGCGCCGTCACCCCGTGGGCCTACGCCATCGCGCGCAACGTCTACCTCGATCACACGCGCGCCCAGCGGCACCGCAGCGCCGAGCGCCTCCCGAGCGACCCGGGCGCGGAGCCGCCGGACACGCGCGGCGCCGACGGCGAGGCCGTCGCGATGGCCTCGCAGACAGCGCGGGCGGTCGAGCGGGTGCTGTCGAGCATCCCGGCGGCGCAGCGCGAGGCGTTCATCCTGCTCCGCTACGAGGGGCTGAGCGTTCAGGACGCCGCGGCCATCCTGGGAGCGACCCCGAGCGCGGTGAAGCTCCGCGCGTTCCGCGCCTACGAGGCGCTGCGGGCCGAGATCGAAGAGCTCAAGCGGGGGCCCGAGGCCGGGACGGGCGCGCAGACCGGCGCGGAAAAGCGCGTTAAGAAGCGCGCGGCGACGGGCGCTGCCGCGGAGCCGGAGCGGAGCGGCCGCCGCGGCAGGGCTCCGGGAGACGTCCGAGGAGGTGCGGATGACGGATGAGCGCGATCTGCTGGAAGGGCTCGAGGACATCCCCGATCCCGCGGCCCACCTTGCCGGCCGCCCGCCGCCGCCCCTGATGGCGGCGCCGGCCGAGCCGTCGCTCACGCGACCCGCGCGCGAGCGCCGCGTCGTGGGCGCGGTCCTCGCCGGGCTCGCCTGGGTCCTGCTCCTGGCCTGGATCGCGGGCTTCCGCGCCGACATCGGCTCGCCCCGGGTCGCGATCCCGCTCGCCCTCTGGGCGTTGCTCGCCGGCCTCGGCCTGGTGCTCGCGCGGACGCCGCGGGCGCGGGGTCTGCCGGCCGGCGTGAGGGCGCTCCAGGCGCTCGTCGCCGCTGTGCCGGTCTGGTTTCTGTCGGCGGCCGTCGCGACGTCGGGCCTCGCCGGCGGTCCGGTGTCCGTGATGTCGCACCTCAGGTGCAGCGCGATAGCCCTCGGCATGGCGCTGCTCCCGCTCACGCTGGCGGCGTTCGTCCTGCGCCGCTCGTTCCTCTCGGCGCCGGCATGGCGCGGCGCCGCGATCGGCGCCCTGTGCGGGCTCGGGGCCGTGATCGGCATCCAGGCGCATTGCTCGTACGACGACCTCCTCCACGTCCTCTTCGCGCACGGCCTGCCGATCGCGGCCGGCGCGCTCCTCGGCGCGGCCGCCGGGGCGCTGCGCGGGCGGGCCTGAGATCACGGATCGGGTGAACTTTCGACAAGGAGCCTTCGATGGGTACGCGTCTGGTTCTTGGTTCCCTCGTTTCGAGTGCGACGCTTCTGTTCACCCTCGCGGCGAGCCCGGCGGCCTCCGCGGCGACGCTCTCGGTCGGGCCCGGCAAGACGTACGCGACGCCGTGCCAGGCCGTGTCCGCGGCGGCGGACAACGACGTCATCGAGATCGACGCGGCCGGCGACTACGATGGCGACGTCTGCGCGATCCCCAGGAACGGCCTCACCCTGCGCGGCGTGGGCGGGCGCGCGAAGATCGACGCGGCCGGGAAGAGCTCCGGCGGCAAGGCGATCTGGGTGATCCAGGGCGATGACACAGTTGTCGAGAACATCGAGTTCAGCGGCACCACGGTGCCCGATCAGAACGGCGCCGGGATCCGCCAGGAGGGCGTGAACCTCACGGTGCGCGGGTGCTACTTCCACGACAACGACGACGGCATCCTCGCGGGCGACAAGCAGGGGAGCACCATCCTCATCGAGTACACCGAGTTCGCGAACAACGGATTCGGCGACGGCCAGTCGCACAACCTGTACATCAACCGCGTCGACAAGCTCGTCTTCCAGTACAACTACTCGCACCACGCGAAGATCGGTCATCTGCTCAAGACGCGCGCGCTCGAGAGCCACATCCTGTACAACCGGCTCACGGGCGAGGACGGCAACAACAGCTACGAGATCGACGTGCCCAACGGCGGCAAGACGATCATCCTCGGCAACCTCATCCAGCAGAGCCCGAACACCGACAACGGCGGGGTTATCACCTACGCCGTCGAGGGCGCCTCCAACCCCAGCAAGTCGCTCTTCGTGGTGAACAATACGCTCGTGAACGATCGCCAGAACGGCGGCACGTTCGTGAACATCGCCGACGGCGTCGCGCCGGCGATCGTCCGCAACAACCTCTTCGTCGGGCCCGGGACGATCGTCACGCAGGAGGATGCGGTGCAGGAGGGCAACGTCCAGGGGGACGCGATGCTCGTCGACCAGGCGGGCTTCGACTACCGCCCGCAGGTGGGCTCGCCGGCCGTGGACAAGGGCGTCGCGCCGGGGCAGGCCGAGGGGTTCGACCTGACCCCCAGGTATCACTACGTGCACCCCGCGAGCGCCGTCGGCCGCATGACTGTCGACACCATCGACGTCGGCGCTTACGAGCTCAACGGCGATGTCGAGGGCGGCGGCGTGGGCAGCGGCGTGGGCAGCGGCGGCGTGGGCAGCGGCGGCGTGGGCGGCGGCGGTCCGGGCGGCGGCACGCCGGGCAGCGGTGGCGCAGGGGGCGACACCTCGAGCGGCGGGAACGACGCCAATGCGGGCGAGGAGGGCGGCTGCGGTTGTCGCGCGGCCGGGTCGGATCGAGGCGCGGGGGCCGGCTGGCTGGCGCTGGCTGCGCTCGCGCCGATCGCCGCGCTCCGCTCGGCACGCCGGCGTCGCGGTTAACCCCTGTCCAGAGAGCAGCAGAGAAGACATCGGACGATCCTGCTCGACCCTCCGGAGGCCTCTTCGCCTCTCACGCCCAGGCCGTCCAAGCACAGGCCGTGATCCCGGCAAGCCTGTTCCTCGGCCAGGCGCCGTCCTCCACCGAAACTCCACGAGCTGCTCCACCAAGCTCCACGGGTTGCTCATGCCGCTCACCCGTCGTGTGAGCTAGGTTGAAGGCCTCACGCATGGACGGAGGCAAGGCAATGGCAGGAACGACGGACGACGGAGGCGGACGGCGCGGAAACCCTCGGAGGATGGCGATCTGGGGCGCTGCAGCGCTCGTCCTGCTGCTGCCCTTGGTCGCGATGCAGTTCACCGGAGAGGTGGCCTGGGACCTGGCGGATTTCGCCATCTTCGGCGCCATGCTGGCCGGCGCTTGCGGCACCTACGAGCTGGCGGCGAGGGCGACGGGCAACAAGGCGTACAGAGCCGCCGTCGGCGTTGCGCTCGCGACAGCGTTCATCCTCGTCTGGATGAACCTCGCCGTCGGCATCATCGGGAATGAGGAGAACCCCGCCAATTTGATGTATGGCGGCGTGCTCGCCGTCGGGGTCGTCGGGGCCTTCATCGCACGCTTCCGGCCCCATGGAATGGAACGCGCGCTCGTCGCGACGGCGCTCGCTCAGGCGCTGGTCGCCGCGATCGCCCTGATCGCCGGGTTGGGGTACACCTTGATCCTGACGGGGTTCTTCGTCGCGCTGTGGCTCACATCGGCCCGGCTGTTCGGGCAAGCGGCGCGGGAGCGAGCCCCCGCGGGCGCGTAGGTCGACCCGCGCCGTCCGCGTTCGGGCGGCCGCCTCAGCCCGCGCTCTTCGGCGCCTCCGGGGCATGGACGCGGGTCCACGCCTCGCCGTCGAAGCGCGCGACGTCCGTGGGGCCGACGCACCAGAGGACGCCGCCGGCCTGCTCGATCGTGTGAATGTAGCGCAGCTCCTGCTCCAGGCCGGTGCGCACCCGCACGACGCGCCGGCGCTCGAGGTCGTAGCGGAAGAGGCCGAAGTTCGACCCGAGATAGAGGGTCTCCTTGTACATGGCGACGGCGTGGAAGAGGTGCGGGCTCCTCTCCTTCGACACGCTCCGGAAGCCGTCGCGGTGATTGCCGACGAGCAGCGCGCCCTCGTGCCCACACACCCAGATGCGCTGCGCGCTCTCGACGTGAACCGCGTTGAGCCCGCCGATCGACGGCACCTCGAGGCGGCGCCACCGTAGGCCGCCCAGGTGATACAGGCTCCCTTCGAGCCCGAGCGGGCCGAGCTGCTGCGCGGCCAGGTAGATGTCGTCCTCCGCTGGCCCCTGGAGGTCGATGGGCCTCACGAGGTCCTTGAAGTCCACGCCGGGCGCCTGGAGGAGGCCCGCGTCCGCGTGCGCCCAGCGGCCGGGAGCGAGCCTCCGGTACACCTGCCCCGCGCTCCCGCAGGCGAACAGGCGGTCGCCGACGCGGCGCAGCGCCGTGAGGAAGCCGTATCCCTTCGACGTCGGCCGGTAGAGCCCGGCCTCCGGGATCTGCTCGAGCGCCACGCCCCGCGGAGACCAGAGCTCGACCTCGCCGTTTAGGGAGAGCGCGCACAGCGCGACCGCTTCCCCGGGGGCCGCATGCTTCTCCAGCCCGACAGTGAAGAAGCCGGCGTCATGCGCCGTCCACGGCGGGGCGCTGCCCTCGTCGTACAGGAAGAGCCTTGTATGTGGGGTGTAATCCCCCGGCGTGGAGAAGGTCGCCGAGAGATAGACGCTGGAGGCGCTCAGGGCGAGCGCGCCCGTGATCGTCATCGGGGTGTCGCCGGGCTCGTCCGGCATGGCTCGGGGATCCGCGCCGCTCGGGTTCATCTGATCTTGACTCGCTGGGTGGTGTCGACCCCTTGAAACGCCCTGCCCACCTCGCGGATGATCTGGGCAGTACACTCCGGCTTGTACGCGACCGTCACGCGGAGCGACGATCCGATCACCTCGGAGAGCGGGAGGGTGCCGTCGGTCGACTCGCCGGCGGCGACCTTGCTGTTGAGGATGTTGTTCAGGTCCGCGTGGATGGCGTTGTGCAGCGTGCCCTTGATGAAGGCGTTCCCGGGGATGCAGATGGCGGCGCCGTCGTCCTCGGAGATGATCCTGTACGCGGAGCCGTTGCGCGTGCCCGACCGCACGAACTCGTCGGGGACGATGTGGTGCGACTGAGAGCCCTCGCCCGGCAGCAGCTTGCAGATCCTCTTGAGATCGCCGTGCCGCCCCACGAGGCACGGGGGGCGCCTGACCTGGACGTTGCTGTCGAGCCTCGGGGTCGCGCGGGTGCTGAGGCCCATGTCCAGGCCCAGGAAGGGCGTGCGCATCGGCCGATGGTACGGATCGGTGAGCGCGTCCTCGGTGAGGGCCTGGGTCCGCGAGATGCCGACCAGGCCGATGGCGCCGGCGAGCATGCCCCACACCCCCGCGCCGGCGGCCGCTCCGCCGGCCGCCGGGCCGAGGGCGGACAGGGCGCCCGGCGCCGCCCGCTTGGCGGCATCCTCCGCCGCCTTCCTGGCGGCCTCCGCCGCGAGCTGGCGGGCGAGCTGCTCGTCGAGCAGCGCCACCTGCGTCCCCTCTCTCTGTGTCGTGTAGACGCGCCCGAGCGCGTTGGCGGGTGGGTTGCCATCGCCGGGCGTCTCGCCTCGAACGGCTGCGTCGATCTGCGCGCTGGGAGGGAGGGCCACGGCGTCAAGCCTTCACGTTCATCCAGCAGCGATCGCCCCTGCGCACGATGCGCCGGCCGTCGGCGCGGACGTTCGTCGACGCCTCGTGCGCCCACACCTTGCCCTTGTTCACGCCCGACTTGACGCCGCCGCCGGTGCCGGGCTCGTCCCCCTGGACGGTCGGCGCCTGGCTGTGATCGTAGACGTAGCTGGGCTTGCCGTTGAGGTTCACGTTCTCGATGCACTTCATGCTGCCGTCGAAGCTGGCGTAGAGCATGTACGGGACCGGCACCATCGCGCCGCCCACCGGGGTCAAGCACACGTCAGGGGCCATGGTGACCGCGTAGAAGCTGCTGTCCTTTCGAGCTCCGATCGGCATGTTCTTCCTCCGTGCCTCGACTAGGCCTCACCCGTCTGTTTCATGTACCCGAGCGCCAGGAGGCTCGTGCCCTCGACCTCGAGCGACGCCGGGATGCGCGCGCGCCACACGAGCGACAGGCGCATCTGGTCGAGGTCGACGATGACCGTGTCGATGGGCACGGCGGCGAAGCTCACCGCGTCGTCCTTGCCGGTGAGCCGGACGACAACGGCGGCCTCGGGCACGTGGAAGCGGCAGGCCGTGCCCGCGGTCTCGGGCGCCACGCCGGGCGCGCTCCGCGGCAGCAGATTCCACAGCTCCGCGAGCTCGCCGCCAAACAGGTAGTCGCACTGCATGTCGGGGTGCGCGCCGTTCCAGTAGGCCATGTCGAAGTCGGGCGGCATGTACGGCCAGCGCTCGGCGAGCCAGCGATCATCGAAGGTGCCGGCCAGCTTCAGCCGCGGCTGCCACGGCTTGGCGATGACGCCGACCCCGCGCGGCGACAGCTCCGGCACCTCGCCGGCGCGCACCTCGCCCGCCACCATCCTCGCGAAGATCTCCGCCGTGATCCCGGCGCCGGGCGCCTCGATCCGCGGGGCCGGCCAGCGCTTCACCTCGGCCGCGTCGGCGTACCAGCCCTCGAGGAAGCCGACGCCGAGCGGATTGTACGCGCAGGTCGCGTGCGCCACCGGGGCAGCGCCCACCTCCGGGTGCGCCCGGCGCGCCTCCTCGCTCAGCCGGTGCGCGTCGTCGAGCCGCTTCGCGGCGTCGTCGTCGGCGTACACCTTGAGCTGGCCGCCGAAGGCGTGCTCGTAGCGGAGCGGCAGCGCCTCGAAGGGCTCCGGATCGGTCAGCGCCCATCCCTCGTCCTTGCGCTCGAACGAACGCGCCCCGCGGACGGCCAGGCGGTGATCCAGCAGCGTGCAGGCTCCCGCCAGGTTGGGTATCGCGACCAGGCGCCGGACGCGGACGCGCACGTCCACGCGCGCCACGGCCTCGCCGGCCGGAGCGTGCGCCGAGCCGATCACGATGACGTCGCACCTCGGCTTGCTCTGCGCGAGATCGCTCTCGTACTTGACGCTGCTGCGGTTGATCTCGCCGTGAGCCACATCCGAGACGACGAGCTCCCCCTCGGTGAGGGCGGCGACGTGGGTGATCCTCGCGCCGTCGCTCTCCCCCGCCTCCGGCGCGGCGCGCAGCGCGTAGCTGCCCCGCGCGACGACGACGTGCGATTCGTCGCCCCGAGCGTCGACGACGTCGTACTCCAGCGCAGGAAACGGAGTTCGGTTCTCGAGTTCCATCGCGGCGCGGCAGGATACCCGCCCGCTTCGGGGCGGAGCAAGCAACGCGCCGGGATGCCTGTGGCACCGGCGGGGGGTTCACGGGCTGGCGCGCTCTGTCCCTCGACCGCCATCCGGCGCGGCCGGCGCGCTCGCCTCGCCCTCGCCCGGCGTCCCCGCTGGCTCCTTCTGCTGCTCGACGACGAAGAGGACCCCATCGATGGTGTACCCCGCGACCCGGTTGACGAGGCGGATCGCCACGTGGACGCCGGACACCATGGTGTCGTGGACGAGCCGGATCCCCTTCACCGGCGTCGCGATCGGAGGGATCTGCTCCAGCAGGTCGAAGGGCAGCTTCGCCGCGTGCTTCTGCAGGCGCTCCACGGCCCGCGAGCCGTTGTCGACCGCATCCTGCACGAGGTCCTTCAGGCCGCGCCACCGCTCCATCACGCCGCCTCCTCGCACCACGCGCGGATCTGCGCGTAGACGCCCGGGTCGCGGGCCAGGCGCAGGTGGCCGAGCGCCGGCATGATCCGCACGTGCTCCTGCGGGAACGGCGAGCACCGATCCCTGGCCACCGCCCTCCCCGTGGCGCTCCTCAGCGAGACGACCGCGTCCCCGAACAGGAGCGAGAGCCGCGGGTCGGCCGTGAGCGCACCGGCGATGAAGTGGTGGCGGACGTGCGGGAGCAGGGGCACGGGGTGGCGCCGGTTCTGGAGCAGGGCGTCCGCGTCGGCGCCCTCCCAGTCCTCTCGGCGCAGGTTGGCATAGGCCAGGTCCTTGATACCGCTGCTGCGGAGGTTCGCGATGTCGGCGATGAGCTTCGTGTACGGATTGTCGATGCGCCCGAGCGCCCACGTGACGACGCTGCCAACGCGCTCCAGAGGGGCGCCGAGGTGCGGTGTGCCGAGATAGAAGGCCCGCTTCAGCAGGGGCAGCCACCTCCGCCCCTTGTCGCTCGCCGCGTGCGCGGCGCTGCGCGCGACAAGGCCGCCCATGCTGTGGCCGATGATGGCCAGCTCCTCCACGGGAACGGGATAGCGACGGACGAGCTCCTCGAGGAGGCCATCCAGGACCTCCCCGTTCTCGGAGACGCGGAGGCCGCTGTTGTACCGTACGTAGAGCGGCGTGTAGCCGAGGTCGCGCGCGAGCCGCGATCCGTACGTCTCGCCGTCCGGCATCGTCCAGACGCCCTCGGTGCTCATCAACCCGTGCACGAGCACGACGACGCGCGGCGTGGCCGACGCTGCGGCGTCCGCGGGGAGCGCCGCGGCGAGCGGCACCGGGCGCCCCTCGCGGACGAGCTGCATCGTTGTCTCGAGGCCGTTGGTCGTCCGCCTCAGGTAGTCGCCGAGGAATCCATTGAGGACGGCGATGGCCGATTCCAGGTTGCTTCCCATGCGACGAGCCAGCCCGCGTTCTACCACGGTGCCGCGTCGGGCGCCCCCTCGGAAGCTTCTGAAGACGGTTGGACCGGGAACAGCGAGCCGACGCCGTCGCCCGCCGCGGTGCGCTCCGCCGCGCGCGTTCAGCGCGCCAGCGCGGCGGCGGCCTGGCCGCCGGCCGCCCGGCGCAGCGCGAACCGGTTCTCCGGCCGGGGGAGCCCGTAGTGGTCGCGCAGCGTCGTGCCCTCGTATTCGGTGCGGAACAGGCCGCGCCGCCGCAGGATGGGCACCACGTGGTCGACGAACGCCTCCAGGCCGGAGGGGAGCAGCGGCGGCATCACGTTGAAGCCGTCCGCCGCCCCGTGCGTGAACCACTCCTCGATCGTGTCCGCCACCTGTTCCGGCGTGCCGGTGAACGTGCGGTGTCCGCGGCCGCCCCCGAGCCGCGCAAGGAGCTGCCGCACGGTGAGGTCCTCCCGCCGCGCGAGGTCGGTGACGAGGGCGAAGCGGCTCTGCATCCCCCGCACCGCCTTCACGTCGACAACGGGGGGCAGCGGCCTGTCCAGGTCCGCTTCGGTCAGCTCGACGCCGATCAGCCCGGAGAGCTGCTTCAGGCCGTAGGCGGGCACCTGGAGCTCCGCCAGCTCGTCCTCGCGCCGCCGGGCCTCCTCCTCGGTCCCCCCGAGGACGGGCACGATCCCCGGCAGGATCTTCACGAGCGCCGGGTTCCGGCCGAACGCGGCGACCCGCCGCTTGAGGTCCGCGTAGAACGCCTGCCCCTCGGCCAGCGTCTGCTGCGCGGTGAACACCGCCTCGGCGTACTGGGCGGCGAACTCCCTGCCATCCTCCGAGGAGCCGGCCTGCACGAGGAGCGGGTGGCCCTGCGGCGTGCGCGGCACGTTGAGCGGGCCGCGCACGCGGAAGAACCGGCCCTCATGGTCGATGCGGTGGATCCTGTCGCCGTCCGCGAAGCGCCCTGTCGCCTTGTCGCCGATCAGGAAGTCGTCTTCCCAGCTATCCCACAGCTTGAGGCACACATCGACGAACTCGGCCGCGCGCTCGTACCGGTGCCGGTGCTCCGGCACCTCGTCCAGGCCGAAGTTCTGGGCCGCGTCGCTCCCCGCGGTGGTGACGATGTTCCACCCCGCCCGGCCCCCGCTGATGTGGTCTATCGTGGCGAAGCGGCGGGCCAGGTTGTAAGGCTCGTTGTACGTTGTCGACGCCGTGGCCACGAGCCCGATCCGCTCGGTCACCGCGGCCAGCGCCGGCAGCAGCGCTGTCGGGTCGAGCCGCCCGACGGGCCTGTACCGGATGTCGCCCTGCAGCGCGGGGCCGTCGCCGAAGAAGATCGAGTCGAAGGTGCCTCGCTCGGCCACGCGGGCGAGGTGCCTGTAGTGGGCCACGTCCCACGTGCCGGTCAGGTTGCTCTCGGGGAACCGCCACGCCGACTCGTGGTGTCCTATCGTCATCAGGAACGCATTGAGGTGCAGCTTGCCGGGTCGGCGTGAGGCGGTCACGGGAGACTCCTTGTCCATCGAGCTCGCGGGTACGTGCGGGGTCGGAGCCGCGGAAGGCGCGACGCCATGAACGGCGGATTGCGAGCGCGGGGCGAGGAGCAACTCCCGTACCGCAGCTCGGTCGGGAGCGTGTGCGGAGGCTCGCCGGCGTTCGCGCGGCGGCTCTCAGGCGGCGCCGGGGCGAGGCGGGACAGGAGCGCTGCTGTCGCGCTGCTGCTCCAGCAGCACGCCGTGGGGATCCGCTGCTCCGGCGCGCGCAGGGGGCGCGTCCGTCGCGCGGGCCGGCCGGGACGGTGGATCCGTCATCCCTCGCGCGGAGAGCGTGGCGTCCTGACGCCGACCCGCGGCGAGCGCGACGTTCAACCCGGGCAGGTGCGCCGATCCGCGGGCGCCGCGTCGGTGAGCTCGTGTTCGGGCTCGACGACCTCGACGTCCAGCGCCGGGGGCGCGGTCTTGCGGGCGCCCTTCTCGGCGTCGGCCATGCGCCGCGCGTCCTCGGGCGCCTCCACCCAGGGGCGGGTGAAGCGCTCGGGGCGCACCAGCGGCATCGACGGCCGCGGCCCCGCGGTCGCCTGGCGCGCCTCCTCGGCCGCGATCTCCAGCAGGCTCTCGCGGCTGATGCTCACCAGATCGAAGCGCAGCGCCTCGGGCATCGATCCGGGGCGCGCGGGCTGCTGCAGCTCGGCCTCGATCGCGGCCAGGCTCTCTTGGCCCACCGGGGCCGCGCCGAG
>NZ_JEMA01000850.1 GCF_001589285.1 Sorangium cellulosum
GGGCGCGGCGCCCGCCGCAGGCGCCCCTGTGGGCTCGACCGCCGCCTGCGCCAACGCCAGCGAGGGGACGACGAGCAGCAACAGCACGACGAGAAGCCGAGAGAGCCTTGAACGCGCGGCCTGGTTCCAGCGCGCTAGCGACATAGGGAAACTCCCTTCCTTGACCTGCCGAGCGAACGCGATGGCCGCCGCAGCGTCCTCATCAGACTACCGAGTGAAAAACGACTGCAACAAAATCGACAGCAACCTTGACAGCTAACGCGGCGCGTCGCAGTGTCGGGACGACGCGTTTGTGCCCTCCGACGAAGCCACGAATCCGGCTCCGTTCACTGGCATGGTCGCTCACAGGGCCCCGGGGCTCCAGGTCACGTCGCGTCTCGCGGACTCGCGGGAGCGGGCGGCGCCTGAGGCGCTGGGGACCATCGCTCGATTCATCATTTCTGTACGCCCGCGCGCATCGCGGGGGGACATAACCAAGTGGGAGGCAGATCATGAGTGAGACGCAGAGCATCAGCGAGCCGAAGGCCGAGAACAGCGTGAACGGGACCGCCGCGCACGCGGTGCAGGCGGAGGCGAGCGTCTCGACGCCGGCGGCCAAGCCGCCCTTCGTCGAGACGCTGCGCGAGCTCGGCACCTCCTGGGCCGAGGTGGCCATCGGGTATGGGCGGATCGCGCTCGAGAGCGCCGCGCGCGCGCTCGAGCGGACGGCCGGCAAGCTCGGTGAGCTTCAAGGGAAGCTCAAGAAGGGCGACGAGGCCGCCGCCGAAGGCGCCCGCTGAATCCTCGCTCCGGCGCGCCGCCGGGGGGCGCTCATCAGGGCGCTTCCGGCGGCGCGGGGACGGGCGCGCCGCCGATGTCCAGCGCCACAGCGTAGATCGAGCCGGCCGCGCCGCCCACGTAAAGGGTCTTCCCGTTGAAGCCGGGGCCCGATCCGAACTGCGCATTGGCGACCGAGGTGGGGAAGCTCGCCAGGAGCTCCGGCTCTCCCAGGGCCGCGCCTGTCGCGTCGAGCCGCACGCGGTAGAGCTCCCTGTCCTTGTTATCGACCGTGTACAGGTGACCGCACGTATCGAGGACGAGCCCGTCGAGCACGGCCGACGCCACCGTTGTCACGAGCGCCGGGCGCGCGCCGGGGGCGGCGAGGTCGATCCTGCGGATCTCGCCGGCGGAGGCGTTCGTGTAGAAGACGACGTTGCGCGCCGGGTCGAAGACGATGCCGTTCGGCTGGCTCACCTCGGGCTCTCCGCCCGCGATCTCGTCGACGGTCGCGTCCGGGTTGAGGCGAATCACCCGGTTGCCGGCCATCTCCGTCGCCCACACGTTGCCGTCCGCGTCCGCGGACAGGCCGTTCGGCGTCGACAGGCCTTCCACGAGGTCGCTGACCACGCCGATCGTCGAGATCGCGACGACGGCCCCGAGCTCCGGCAGCGCGGCCACGAGGGTCCCGTCGGGCCGGTACCTCAGCCCGAGCACGGCGCCCGGCAGCGACGCGAAGTTCGATGTCTGCCCGGTGGCGTCATAGCGAATGAGGTTCGGCCCCTGCTTGGCGACGATGTGGCCCTGGCCGTTGAACGCGAAGTCCTCGCTGCCGCTGAACACGTCCGTGATCCGCGTCGGCTCGATCGGCCCGGGCGCGAGCTCCGCGCACGCGCCCGTCGGGCCCGCGCCGGCGCCCCCGACGCCCGCGTTCGCGCTCGTCGTCGCGCCCTCCGCGCCGGCGCCCCCGACGCCCGCGCTCGAGGTCGTCGTCGCGCCGGCCCCGCCGTCGCCGCCCGACACCTTGCCGTCCGCCGCGCTGCCGCCGATGTCGCCGCCGCACGCCGGGGCCACGCCGGGGAGGAGCAGCGCCCATCCGAGCAGCCGGTAACCTCTCTTCATCCACTCGCCTCCTCGCGCCGCACACTACACGGCGCCCCCCGCATTGCCTACGGCGGACGGCGCGCGCCGGGATCGCGCGGAGCATCACGCGGAGCAGAGCGGCGCTCTAGTGGCGCGCTTTTGAGACGATGAGGACGCCGGCGCCGATGACGGCCGCGGCCACCCAGATCGCGGCGGAGGCGCGCTCGCCGCCGAGCAGGACGCCGAGGGCGATGGCGATGATCGGGTTCACGTAGGCGTAGCTCGTCGCGATCGCCGGGCGCGTGTTCCTGAGCAGGTACGTGTACGCGCTGAGGCCCACGATCGAGCCGAACACAACGAGGTAGGCGAGCGCGAGGAGCGACCGCGAGGACGGCGCCGCCGCCAGGCGCTCGCCCGCGACCGCGCTGATCCCGAGCATCACCGCGCCGCCGGCGAGCATCTCCGCCGCGACGGCCATCGGGCCCTCGGGCAGCGGCGTCGTCCGGCTGTACAGCGAGCCGAGCGCCCACGCGACAGGGGCCAGCACGATGAGCAGCGCCCCGGCGTGCTCCGCGTGGAGGGCGCCCCCGAGGTGGAGCAGCGCCGCGCCCGCGAACCCGACGAGGAGCCCGACCCACTCGCCCCGCGAGACTTCTGGCGTGCCGCGCGCGCCGAGCGCGCCGCCGCGCGCGGCCCGCACGGTGGTGAACAGCGCGAGCCAGAGCGGCATTGTGGACACCACGACCGCCGCGACCCCGGAGCTCACCCACTGCTGCGCGACGACGACCAGCCCGTTGCCGGCCGCGAGCAGCAGCACGCCGACCCGCGCCGCCGCGCCCCACTGGCGCAGCGTCGGGCGCGGGGCGCCGCGCAGCCGCAGCACCCCGTAGAGCAACGCCCCCGCGGTCGTGAAGCGCACCCCCGCCAGCAGGAACGGCGGCAGCGTCTCGAGCGCGACAGAGACGGCCAGGTACGTCGAGCCCCAGACGAGGTACAGCGCCGCCAGCGAGAGGAGCACGAGCCAGCTCGCCCGCGCCTTCTCGAGCGCCGCCCGCGCCCTCTCGAGCGCCGCCCGCGCCGTCCTCTCCGCCCCGTCCGCCACCGCGATCTGCGCCGGCTCGAGCGCCTCCACCACGAGGAGCCCTCGCCCCTCGCCTCCATAGCTGGCCCCCGCCTCCAGCACCACGTCGTCCGGCGCCCCCTCGCGGGTGACCCAGACAGCGCCGGCGGTGCAGCTCAGGACGAGCGGACCGCCCCGGAGGCGGCGCGTCCACAGGCCCCCTTTCCCCAGCTCGATGTGCGACGCGCCTCGGACGCGCGCCTGCGCGGCCGGAACAAGTGAGGTCAATTTCATGTGCCGGAGCTTGCGATCTGGCGGGCGACCGGCACAGAGGCAGTCCTCCCGGCATTGAGGCCGGTACAGTTGCGGGAAGTGGCGACTGTACTGGTCCTTACGCCCGCCGGCTGTGCCGGTACCGCAGGGGTCGCCCGGTTGTACACTCGTCCTTCGTGCAGGCGCCCATCGAGCAGCAGGACGATGCCCACCTCTACGACCGCGTCGCCGCGCACATCGCCGATCTGATCGCACGCGGCGCGCTGCGGCCCGGCGACAGGATCCCGTCGGTGCGGCGGCTGAGCCGGCAGCAGGGGGTCAGCGTCGCGACGGTGCTCCAGGCGTACCTGCAGCTCGAGAACCGCGGGCTCATCGAGGCGCGCCCGCAGTCGGGGCACTACGTCCGCGCCCGCCGGGTCCTCGCGCTCCCGGAGCCGCGGGCCGCGCGCGCCAGCAGCACCGCCACGCGGGTCAGCGTGAAGGCCCTCGTCACGAAGGTCTACCGGGCCACGCGGGATCCGCACATCGTGCCGTTCGGCGCCGCGTGCCCGAGCCCCGAGCTCCTGCCCACCGACAAGCTGAACCGCATCCTCGCCGCGATCGCGCGGGGCGCGGGCGGCGCGGGCGTCTCGTACGACGCGCCGCCCGGCCTGCCGGCGCTGCGGCGGCAGATCGCCCGGCGCTCGGTCGAGTGGGGCGTCGCGCTCGGCGCGGACGACATCGTGACGACGGTCGGCGCCATGGAGGGGCTCCACCTCTGCCTGCGCGCTGTCGCGCGCCGCGGCGACACCGTCGCGCTGGAGTCGCCGGCGTACTACGGGCTCCTCCAGCTCATCGAGAGCCTCGGCATCAAGGCGCTCGAGGTCCCGTCGCACCCCCGCACGGGCATGGACCTCGACGTCCTCGAGGAGGTGCTGGGCCGCCACCGCATCAAGGCGTGCCTCGCGATCCCGAACTTCAACAACCCCCTCGGCAGCGCCATGCCCGACGAGGCGAAGGAGCGGCTCGTCGCGATGCTCGCGCGCCGCGAGGTGCCGCTCATCGAGGACGACATCTACGGCGACCTGCACTTCGGCGACGTCCGCCCCCGCCCGGCCAAGGCGTTCGATCGCAAGGGCCTCGTGATGCTCTGCTCGTCGTTCTCGAAGACGATGGCCCCGGGCTACCGGGTCGGCTGGACGGCCCCCGGCCGCTTCCTCGACGAGGTCGAGCAGCTCAAGTTCGGGCAGAGCGTGGCGTGCGCGACCCTGCCGCAGATGGCGGTCGCCGAGTTCCTCGAGATCGGCGGGTACGACCACCACCTGCGGGCGCTCCGGCGCCGCCTCGCCGGCCAGGTCGCCCGCATGAGCGAGGCGATCGCCGAGCATTTCCCGCCCGGCACCCGGGTCTCCCGGCCCGCGGGCGGCTTCGTGCTCTGGGTCGAGCTGCCGCCCGGCACGAGCGCGCTGGACGTGCACGAGCGCGCCCTGGACCACGGCATCAGCGTCGCGCCGGGGCCCATCTTTTCGGCCAAGCACCGGTTCTCGAACTACATCCGGGTCAACTGCGGCTATCCGTTCACCGACCTCATCGAGCACGCTGTCCGTACGCTCGGGCGGATCTGCGCTGAGGTGGCCGAAGCGTGACGGGTGTGACGGGTGTGACGGGCGACATGGAGACCGCGCGCCGAGCGACGGCCGATGACCGGCGCGCCCTGGCTGCCGTACCCGCGCTGAAGTAGAACCTCGTCTCTCGACAGCGCGCCCCGCCGACAGCGCGCCCCGACGAGCCCACGACCTTGCGTCCCCGACACCCAGCGCCCCGCCCGTCGCCCGCGCCCCGCCCGTCGCCTGCCCGCGCGGCGCTGACGCTCGCGGCCCTGCTCGCCGTCCTGCCGTCCTGCCGCGCCGGGGCGACCGCCGCGCCGGGCGCGCCGGCGACGGAGGTGCTGCGCCCGCTGCCGGATCGCATCGACGGCAGCACCCTGCTCGGCCGGGACGCGCAGCGCGCCGCCCAGGCCGGCGCGGGCCCGCTCCGGGTCGTCGGCGCGGACATGGTGTCCGAGGGCGATCGCCTCGGCGCCTTCGTCGAGGTGCCCGCCGGCGAGTGCATGCTCGCGATGGCGCGCGTCTCGCCGACCATCGGCGACGTCGACCTGTTCGCGTTCGAGGACGACGGCAGCGCCTTCTCCACGGACGAGGCCGCCGACGCGCGCGCCTCCATCCTTGTCTGCCCGCCGCACCCGCGGCGGCTCTACGTGATGGCGCGCGTCATGTCGGGCGCCGGGGCGGTCAGCGTCGGCGTGCAGGGCGTCCCCGAGAAGGCGGCGGACGCTGTCGCTCGCGCCGTCGGCGCGCGGGGCAGGGCCGGCGACGAGAGCGGCCGGCTCGAGTCGTGGCCCGGGCTGGAGGCGAAGGTGAGGGCGCACCGCGGCGCGATCGGCGCGCGCTGGGAGGACGTCCGGCGCGTCGCGATCCCCGTGGGCTCGCGGACCGCGAGCCGGATCGGCGCCACGCTCGACGGCGGCCGCTGCCTCGACGTGCTCGTCTCGCCGAGCGACGAGGTCGCCTCGCTCGAGGTGGTCGCCGAGGACGAGACAGGCAGGATCGTCGCGCGCGCCCGGGAGCGGGGCCCGGATCGCACGCTGCTCCTCTGCTCGACGGTCTCCATCGAGCTCTCGATCGCGATCCGCTCACGGGGCACGCAGGGCCTCGTGGCCGTTGTCGTCGGCCGCTCGCGGCCGGGCGCCGAGGCGGAGATCTCCGGGGCCACGCCGATCGAGCGCGCGACCGAGGGCCGCGACCTCGCCGAGGTGAGGGCGGCCCACGGCCGCGCGCTCGCGGGCCGGGGCTACGGCGCGCCGCGCGTGTCGACCGGGACAGCGCGGCTCGGCAGCCGGACGACGCTGCCGGTCGAGCTGCCGGCCGGCTGCGCCCGGATCGACGTGCTCGCGGGCAGGCCGCTCGCCGACGTGCTCGCGGAGCTCTGGAGCCACGACCACGCCCTGCTCGGCCGCGCCCGCGGCGGCGCCCAGGCGACGCTCTTCACCTGCGGCGGCGGCGGCCCCGCCCGGGTCGACGTCGAGTCGATGGCGCAGCCCGGCCCGTTCGCCGTGGAGGTCCGCAAGGAGCTCAAGGCCCCGCCGGCGCTCGTGGCCCACCCGATCGCCGCCGCGAGGCTGCTCGGGCGCATGAGCGCGACCGGCGACGCCGACGCCGGCGCGGCCGCCGCGGCGCAGGCCGTGGCGCTCGACGCGGCGCGCCTCAAGATCCTCCCGCTGCAGATCCCGCCCAACACGTGCGCCGAGGTCATCGCGGCGCTCGACGCCGAGGGCGCCGGCGTCGACCTGCGGCTCGTCGACACATCGACAGGCGAGAGCTCGCTCGCCCGCGCGCGCCACGTCGTGTCCGAGAGCCGCTGCGCCGGCCCGGCGGCGGTCCCCGCCTCGATCGAGCTCCGGCTCGCCGCGGGCAAGGGGGAAGCGCTCGTGCTGACCCGCACGTCCGCGCGGACGCCCTGAGCGGGGCCGGGGCGCCCCGCCCGGCGCCTTGACATCGGGCGGCCTGGAGCCCTCAGATTCGACAGGCTCGCTCCTCCACGCAGCCGCGCGTCCGCGCGTTTGCTCAGCACCGCAGATCCCTCCGAGAGGTCCCTCGATGTCCTCGGGTCGCTTCGCCATCGCCACGCACGCGCTCGCGCTGCTCGCGCAGGCCGACGAGAGCTGCGCCAGCGACGCGCTGTCGGCGAGCATCAACACGAACCCCGCGTTCCTGCGGCGCATCCTCGCGCGGCTGTCGCAGGCCGGGCTCATCGAGGCGCGGGAGGGGCGCGCGGGCGGCTACCGGCTGGCGAGGCCGGCGGCCTCGATCCGGCTGAGCGAGGTGTACGCCGCGGTGGAGCCGGAGGGCGCCGTCGCGCCGAGCCCGTGCGAGCCGAACGCGAGGTGCCCGATCGGCGCGGGGATCCAGCGGGCGTTCGACGAGGTCGCCGCGGCGGCCAACGAGGGGCTCCTGCGCGGCCTCGCGCGCACGACCGTCGCCGACATCGCGCTCCGGGCGCAGCACCTCGGCCGCCCCACGCCCGCCAGGGCCGACTGACCGCTCCCGATCTCCGCCCCCCGCCGGGCGCTCCTCCTCCCCTGCCCCGCCCCTGCCCCGGACGTGCTCCGCGAGGCCGCGCGCCCGGCGTCCCCTCCCCTGGCATAAACTGAAACCGTGTTTATAACAGTTCATGCGAGCGTGGCTGTCGAGCGGGCGGCCGGCGTCGAGCCGGCGCGCCGCGGCCAGCGCCGCTCGTCCCCGAGATGAACTGAAAGGACAGCGCCATGGGCAGCAGGAACGTCATTGAGGTCAACGATCTGAACTTCGCTCGAGAGGTCCTGGAGACGGACACACCGGTGCTCGTCGACTTCTCCGCGTCCTGGTGCGCCCCCTGCAAGCGGCTCGCGCCGATCGTCGATGAGATCGCGGAGGAGACGGCGGGCCAGGTCAAGGTGGTGAAGCTCGACGTGGACGAGTCGCCCGCGGCCGCGAAGCGGTTCGACATCCGGGGTCTGCCGACCGTCGTCGCCTTCCAGAACGGCGAGCCGGTGAAGCGCCACACCGGCCTCACGAACAAGAAGACGCTGCTCGCGCTCCTCGGACGCTGAGCGCGCAGGGCGCCCGGCGCCGTAGCGCCGGACCCCCGACATCGCCCTTCATTTCACGCGATTCGCGCGCATTCACCCCGATCGTGCGGTGTTGAGGGCGGCGCCGCATGGCTCGTCCTCTGTCTTCCACGGACGCATCACCCCGTTGACATCACCACCCGATACGAGATCCTTTCGTCAAGGAAGCCCAGCGATCCGCAGCGCTTCTCGCCCCCGCCGGTCGGGAGGGCGGGGGTCGTCACGCGGAGCCCTGCCGGTGTGGGGTTTTGCTGGCACGGCGCGACGGAGCCTGGCTTCCCGAAGGCCATGGCTCTGTTCGACGACGACTTCGAGACGCTCGAGCAGCTCCCCGAGATGCGAAAATCTCGCGGAAAGGGCGGAGATTCGCACGGCCAGAGCCCCACGCCGGTGAACCCCGGCCGCGCCCGGGCGGAGCTCTCGGACATCGCCAGCGACGGCCCCCGCTACGAGGTGCGCGCGCTGCTCGGCGTCGGCGGGATGGGCGAGGTCCACTTCTGCCGGGACCGCCGCATCGGCCGCGACGTCGCCATGAAGGTCATCCGCGCGGAGCACCAGGGCGACACGACGCTCCGCCACCGGTTCATCCGCGAGGCCCGGGTGCAGGGCCAGCTCGAGCACCCGTCGATCGTGCCCGTCTACGACCTCGGCGTGGACGCCAAGGGCTCGGCGTACTTCACGATGAAGCGCCTCCGGGGGCTCACCCTGTCGAGGATCCTCAACGAGCTCCGCGAGGGCGACGCGGCGGCCACGCAGAGCTTCTCGCGCCGCAAGCTGCTCACCGCGTTCTCGTCGATCTGCATCGCCGTGGACTTCGCGCACTCGCGCGGCGTGCTCCACCGCGACCTCAAGCCCGCCAACATCATGCTCGGCGACTTCGGCGAGGTGTACCTGCTCGACTGGGGCGTCGCCAAGCTCATGGACTCGCCGCTCCAGACGATCGACATGGGCGAGGACCCGATGAGCACGAGGACCATCCCTGGCGACGTGCTCGGGACCCTCGGCTACATGTCGCCGGAGCAGGCGCAGGGGTGCGTCGACACGCTCGACGCGAGCAGCGACGTCTACTCGCTCGGGGCGATCCTCTTCGAGCTGCTCACGCTGAAGCCGTTGCACCCGAAGAAGGACCGCAACGAGATGCTCGACTCGCTCATCCACGGCGCCGACGCGCGGGCGTCGGTGCGCGCGCCCGAGCGCGAGGTGCCGCCGGAGCTCGACGCCATCTGCGTGAAGGCGACGCGGCGCGATCCGGCCGAGCGCTACGCGTCCGCGCGCGCGCTCTACGAGGCGGTCGAGCGGTTCCTCGACGGCGACAAGGACGTCGAGCTGCGCCGCGGCCTGGCGGCGCGGCACGCGGGGGTGGCCGAGGAGAAGATCGCGAAGGCGCTCGCCGGCGGGAAGGAGGCCGAGAGCTCCCGGAAGGCGCTGCTCAGCGAGGTCGGCCAGGCGCTCGCCCTCGACCCGTCGAACGAGCGCGCCCTGGAGACGCTCCGGCGCGTCCTGACCGAGCCGCCGCGCGAGATGCCGCAGGAGGTGCTCGCCGAGCTCGACGCGGCCGCGGCGGCGCGGCACCGGCTGCAGCTCCACGCGGGCATCCGCGCCGAGCTGCTCGCGACCGCGATCGCGACGCTCGTGGCCGCGGTGTGGCTGGGCGTCCGGGAGTGGCAGGTCTTCGGCTTCATCCTGGCCTTCACCGCCCTGGCGGCGCTGATGAAGGGCGTCGCCGCGCGCCTCGTCCACCGGCCGTCGGCGGAGTGGTACGCCTACGCCGGGTTCGTGTTCAACGTGCTGAGCTTCCTCTGCATCGGGCGCGGCTTCGGGCCGCTGCTCTTCATGCCGATGCTCCTCGTGATCTTCACGTACGGCAACTCGTTCACCTACCGGAACGCGTACCGCATCGCCGTTGTCGTGACCGGCTGCGCCGCGGTGCTGGCCGCCGCGTGGATCGAGTACTCGGGCATCCTGCCTCGCTCGTACGAGTTCACGGGCGGCGCGATGATCATCCTGCCGCAGGCCGTCGAGCACTCGGAGATCCCGACCATGACGGCGCTGACGCTGACGACCCTGTTCATGCTTGTCGTGCCGGCGTTCATGATGGGCCAGCACCAGCACGCGCTGCGCGACGCCGAGCGGCGCGCCTTCCTGCAGGCCTGGCAGCTCCGCCAGCTCCTGCCGGAGCGCGCTCAGTCGGGCGCCGTGGCCAGCCCCAACTCGGAGCCAGTCCCCGACCGCCGCCCGCGCAGCCGCCGCACGCCCGGGTGATCCCGCATTGGTGGGATCTGGATCAAGAAAGAGAAATCAACCACAGAGGCACAGAGGGCACAGAGGAGAGAGAAGAAGAGAGATGATTATTCAATTCTCTTCTCTCCCCTCTGTGCCCTCTGTGCCTCTGTGGTTCAAATCTCTCTTCTCTCCCGCCGTCGTCAGTCCATCGGCCAGACAGCGAGCACCCAGACGGGCGAGTTGCCGCGCGCGGCGACGCGGAGGGCGGCGCTCTCCTCGAGATCGGAGCAGAAGGCGACGCCGGCGCCCTCGCTGCCGTCGCCGGCGTCGTCCCGCGCGGCGCGGTCGCCCAGCTCGGCGGAGATCCGGAGCGCGCGCAGCTCGCCGCGGATGAGCGCCGCCGCCGCGAAGTAGCAGCGGCCCGGCTCGATCGGGACGGGGACGAGCGTGTCGCCCTGCGTGCCGACGGCCTCGGCGATCGGCTGGGCGCGGGGCGCGGGCGCGTGGCGGCGGTGGAGCGCGGCGGCCAGGTTGCCCCGGGCGCGCGCGCCGAAGTGCCCGGGCACGTACGCGGGCATCGACCACTGCGCGTCCGACAGCACGACCTTCACCGGGCCCGCGGCCCCGAGGAACGGGATCTCCACGACCCCGGGCTCGCCGAGACAGAAATCGAGCCGCGCGTCGGGCGCGTCGGACCGGTCGCGATCGAGCAGCCGCCCCGTGCCCGCCTCCCGCGCCTCGGCGTCGATGTCGGTCGCGCGGCGCACCGTCGCGCTCGGCACCTCGGCCATCAGGTCGACGCGGTGGCAGCCCTCGGAGAGCTTGACCGAGAACTGCCCCGTCCCGACCACCGAGGCGCGCATGTCGGTCGGCACGGCGCGCAGCGCCCCCTCCGCGCGCGCCC
>NZ_JEMA01000851.1 GCF_001589285.1 Sorangium cellulosum
CCCCTCCGCGGCCGCCGCCGCTGCCGCAGCCCTGGGCCCCTTCGCTGCAGCCTTCGGCGTCTTCGCCGCCGGCGCCGGCGCCTCGGCGCCCGCCGCCGCCTCCGGCGCCTTCGCCGGCGCCGCCGCCGCCTTCGCCTTCTTCTCCTTCGCCGCCTTCGCCTCGAGCGCGCCCGCCGCGATCGGCTCCCCCNTCGCCTCGAGCGCGCCCGCCGCGATCGGCTCCCGCGCGCCCTTGCCGACAGCGCGCGGATCGCCGTACGGGAACGCCGCGCTGCCGCTCGCGTCGATCGGCTTGCGCGGCGCCTCCGGATCTGTCGCCGGGCTCGGCGGCGGCGCGATCGGCCGCGGCGCGCGCAGGCGGTTGCCCGGGCCGGCCTGGGTCCAGACCTGCACGTCGCCGAGCACGCGCGTCCTGTTCGCCATCCGCCGCTGGCCCCTCGCGCCGAGCAGCCGCTCGATGAACGTCGGGGGCGACGTCGCGCCGGGCTCCCCCTTCACCCAGCACGTGTAGTCGCCGATGCCCGTCCCGCGGAACGTCTCGCGGCAGACAGCGATCCCGAGCCCGGCCGCGATCTCGCTGAGGAGCCGGCCCGGCTCGGCCTCGACCGTCATGTGCTCGTTGACGAAGGTGACCCTGGGCATCGGTGGACAGGCAGCGTCCTGCTCCCCCGCGACGAGCGCGTCAAGAACCGGAGCGCGCGCCCCTCACGCCGGCTACGCGCCCCTCACGCTGGCCTCGCGTGCCTCACGCCTGTTTCGCGTCCCGCACGCGGTGCAGCACCCGCGCGATCCCGAACAGGTTCCAGCCCGCGAACCCCAGGAACAGCGCCACCAGCGCGACCGCCCAGCGCGACGCGCGCGGCGAGCTGCCGTCGATGAGCAGCCAGGCGTCGTCCGTCACGGCCGTCCCCGTCTGCTCCTCCACCTCGGCGGCGAGCCGCGCGTGCCGGATGCCCGCGCTCCTGAACGGCACGAGCCGCCCGGCGAACGTGCTCGGCGGCACGAAGCGCGGGCCCTCGAAGCCCTCCGGCACCCGGATCTCCACCCACAGCCCCGGGTTGCCGGCCACCGGCGCCAGCCGGAAGGAGTCGCCCTCCGCGGCCCGCCCGTACCGGATCGCGCTGCGCGTCCCGAGCAGACCCGCGGCCCGCACGTAGCGGTTCGCGAGGTCCTCCGTCGGGCGCAGCGGCGCGAGATCGCCAACGTCCGCGGGCCGGCCGGGCGACAGCGCGTAGCGCGCCTCGCCGAGCAGCGCGATCGCCATCCACAGCGCGGCGATCGCGGTCACCGCCATCAGCACCACCGTCACCGTGCGCTCCTGCCGCGGCGGCGCGGGCAGCGCGAGCAGCTCCGGATCGGGCCCCGTCAGGTCGAGACCAGGGCCGCCCGGGCCGCGCGGCAAGGATTCCAGGGTCGAGGTCGGGTCGGTGGGCACGCTTCGCCGAGTATATAGCCGGAGCGCGGGCCGGGGTGCACGAGCCGCGCCGCGCTCCGCTCACGCGCTCGGCCGGGCCGCGCGACGGCCCGCCCTGCACCAGACAACCGGCGCCCCGGGGCGGTTCCGGTCGGCGCGCGCTTGCCCGCCCGCGGCGGCTTGCCTAGCCTAGCCGCGATGGCCTCGAAGAATGACAGCTCCATCGTCTGCTCGTCGTGCGGCGCGAACAACGCCTCGGTGACGGCGAGCGGGCGCTGCGTCGCGTGCGGCGCCCGGATGGGCTCTCTGCAGCCGCTCCGCGACGCCGACCTCGATCGCCACCGCCGCTACCAGCAGGAGGGCTTCTCCCTCCTCTGGTGCCTCATCGCCCTGGTGCTGCAGAGCCTGCTCACCGCGGCGCTCGTGGGCGGCCTCCCCATGATCGTGCAGCAGCTCGACTTCGAGGGGTCGAACGGGATGGTCGTCGCCATCCCTGTCTGGTTCATCGGCGGCGTCCTCCTCGGCATGATCTCGCCCGGCAAGACCTTCCTGGAGCCGGTTGTCGCCTCGTTCCTCGTCGCGATCCCGACGGTCTTCTATCTCCTGCAGAGCCAGACAGTGCGGACGATGCCGCTCTTCATGTACGTGATCATGGCGCTCATCGGCGTGCTGTTCACGCTGATCGGCGCCTACCTCGGCGAGCGCATCCAGATGGGCCCGCCCCCCGCGAAGGCCTCGGACTGAGGGCGCCCGGCGTGACGACGCCGTCCGGCGCGACAGGGCCGTCCGGCGCGACGGCGAGCGCGGGGGCAGCGGGGACGGCAGCCCGGCGGATCGCCGCGGCGCTCGTCGCCCTCGCCGCGCTCCACGGCGCCTCCGGGTGCGGCCGGTCGGCCGAGCAGCACGAGGCGGACGCGCTCCTGCGCGCGATCGACGTCCTCCGCGACGCCCCGAGCGAGCCGCGCGCCGCGCGCGAGGCGCTGCTCGCCGAGCTCGAGCGGCAGCCCGCGTCGACCCCTCCCGCCGTGAGCGCCAGGGACACCTGCGCCCGGGCCTACCGCCTGCTGCTCGACGCGACGGCCGCCGAGGCGCGCGTCCGCGCCCTGCTCGAGGCGCCCGCGGGGTCGGCCGGGCCCGGGACGCTCGGCGATCTCACCGACCTCGCGGCGGCGGACGCCAAGATCAAGGAGAGCGCCGCGACCATGCCGAGGTGCGCCGAGGCGCTCTCGGAGCTCCGCCGCGCCGCCCGGCGCGGGATGTGACGGCCAGCGCCACGCCGGCCGCGCCACGGCCGGCGCCACGCCGGCCGCGCCATGCCCCCGCACGCCGGGGGGCCCCCGCGCCGGTCGGCGGGACGTGCGCTTCACGGAGGCAAGGGATCCGCGCTCGCGGTCCCCTGTGCTAAGACCGCCCTGCCATGTTCGACACGCTGACACGGGGCTTTCGTCAGGCCAGAAACCGCCTCGCCGGGCTCACGGAGCTCACCGAGAGCAACATCGACGCCGCGCTCCGCGAGGTGAGGCTGAGCCTGCTCGAGGCAGACGTCGAGATCGGGGTCGTCAAGGCGTTCCTCGCCCGGGTCAAGGAGGCCGCGGTCGGCCGCACCCTGGAGACGCGGGTGAAGCACGCCGGCGAGGTCCACCAGGTCTCGGCGAGCGATCACTTCATCAAGATCTGCCACGACGAGCTCGAGGCGATGATGACCCACGAGGGCGACGAGATCGCCTGGGCCGACGGCGGGCCCACGGGCATCATGATGGTCGGCCTCCAGGGCTCCGGAAAGACGACGAGCTGCGCGAAGCTCTCGCGCTACCTCGAGAAGCAGGGGCGCAAGCCGCTGCTCGTCGCGGCCGACATGCAGCGCCCCGCGGCCGTCGAGCAGCTCAAGGTGCTCGGCGAGCAGCTCAAGGTCCCCGTGTTCAACATCCCCGGCGAGTCGCCGGTGGCCATCTGCGCCGCGGCGCGCGGCGAGGCGAAGCGGCTCGGCCGCGACGTCATCATCTACGACACCGCCGGCCGCCTCGCGATCGACGAGCCGCTCATGCAGGAGCTCGCGCAGATCAAGGACGCGACCTCGCCGGACAACATCTTCCTCGTCGTCGACGCGATGATCGGCCAGGACGCCGTGAAGACGGCGCGCGGCTTCAACGAGCGGCTGTCGATCAGCGGCGTCGTCCTGACGAAGCTCGACGGCGACGCCCGCGGCGGCGCGGCGGTCAGCATCAAGGAGGTCACGGGCGCGCCGGTCCTCTTCAGCGGCATCGGCGAGACGACGGACAAGTTCGAGCCGTTCCGCGCGGACGGCATGGCGAGCCGCATCCTCGGCATGGGCGACGTCGTCGGCCTCATGCAGGACTTCGAGGAGGTCGTCGACCAGAAGAAGGCCGAGAAGGACGCCGCCCGGATGCTCCAGGGCGACTTCACCCTCGAGGACTTCCTCGATCAGGTGCGGATGATCCAGAAGATGGGGTCGCTGAAGGACCTCGTCGACAAGCTGCCCCTCGGCGGCATGTTCCCCGGCGGGCTGCCGCAGGACGTGAACCTCGACGACCGGGAGCTCGTCCGCATCCAGGCGATCATCCAGTCGATGACCCGCGTGGAGAAGAGCGACCCGTACGCGCTCGTCCGCGAGCCGAAGCGGGTGGAGCGCATCGCGAAGGGCTCGGGCACCAAGCCCGAGGCCGTGACCGAGCTCGTCCAGAAGTTCCTCTTCATGCGCCAGATGATGAGCGGCCTCGGCCAGAACATGGGCCTGATGGGCAAGATCCCCGGCATGAAGCAGGCGGCCATGGCCAAGAACATGCGCGAGATGCAGAAGCAGATGATGGCCGGCGGCGGGATGCCGGGGATGCCGGGGATGCCCGGGATGGGCATGCCGGGCATGGGCTTCCCGGGCATGGGCTTCCCCGGGATGGGGATGCCGGGCATGGGCGGCTTCCCGGGCGCCGGCGCGGGGGGCCCGGCCCTGACGAAGATGAAGACGCTCAGCGCCACCGAGCGCAACGCCAAGAAGGCGCAGCGCAAGCGCGAGCGCGACGCCCGCAAGAAGGGCCGGAAGTAGCGGCGGCCGCGATGCGCCGGCCCTGCAGCCAGCGGCGCTCGTTCAACGGCGCGCATGGCGCGCACGGCGCGCGCCCGCGCGCGCTGGCCCTTGTGATGCTCGGCGCGGCCTTCGCCGCGTCGTGCTCGAGGGGCGGCGGGGGCGAGCAGGGGGCCGCGCCTGCCGGGTCGGCCGGCCGGGCGCCTGCCTCCGCGAGCGCGGGTGCGGGTCGAACAGCGGACGCCGATCCGCGGGGGCGGCTGGCCGCCGTGAAGGAGCTCTCGGTGCGCAAGCTCGCGCCCGGCGCCGCGGTCACCATCGACGGCCGGCTCGACGAGCCGGCGTGGCAGGCGGCCGCGAGGACTGGCCCGTTCGTCAACGCGGGCACCGGCCGCGAGGACCGGTCGCTGCCGACGCAGGGCGAGGCGCGGCTGCTCTGGGACGACGCGTTCCTCTACGTCGCGTTCGACGTCAGCGACGGGACGATCACCGGCGGGTTCCCGCAGGGCGCGAGCGATCCGCACCTCTGGGAGCGGGACACCGTCGAGGTGATGATCGACCCGGACGGCGACGGGGACAACAAGGACTATTACGAGATCCAGATAGGCCCCCAGAACCTCGTCTTCGACTCGCAGTTCGACGACTACAACGCTCCGAGGGGCGGCCCGAACGGGCCTTTCGGTCACCAGGCGTGGAGCGCGGGGCTCGTGAGCGCTGTGGAGCTGCGAGGGACGATCGACGACGACTCGGACGAGGACCGAGGGTACGTTGTCGAGGCGAAGATCCCGTGGAGCTCGTTCGCGAAGGCGAAGGCGGCGCCGCCGTCGCCGGGGGACGTGTGGCGGATGAACTTCTACGCCATGCAGAACAACGGCGGCGCGGCGTGGTCGCCCATCCTGGGGGAGGGGAACTTCCACCGGGCGCGGCGCTTCGGGCGGGTCCGGTTCGTCGGGCCGGGCGGCGAGACGGGCGGGGCGGGGGCATCCACGAGCGACGCGGGCGCCGCGCGCGACGCGGGCGCGGTGCCTGTGAATGCTCCCTCGGCGGCGCCGCTCGGCACGACGAGCGCTGCGGGCGCCAGGCCTGGGGCCGCGGTGCCCTCCGCGTCGGCCGGTCCGAAGCCTGTCTACCGGGCCGATCCGCCGGATCGCTGAGCTGCGCCTGATACATCGTCCGCAGGGACGTCCCGGTGGCGCGAGGGGTCTTCCGAGCTGCCCGCCCGAGGAGCGCCTGCTCCTCGCGCGGCGCGGGGGAGGCACGTCGCGCGGCGCGGGGGAGGCACATCGCACGTCGTGAACCAGCGATCGACCCTCGCCGGAAGATCCAGATCGAGAAGAAGCTCGCGCTCGCCCTGGCGATGCGACAGCGCGTCGCAGGACAACGTGTCGCATTGTCGAGCGCTGTCGCGGCGCGTATCAGGATGAACCGCCAGACACGACACATGGAGGTGAACACCATGAGACGACGACAGCTTCTCGATATCGCCGCCGCGGGCGCTGCGCTCGCGACCCTGAAGACGCTCGGCGGGTGCGCGCCGGACGGCGATGGCGGCCCCGGACAACCCCCCACGACGCCGGAAGGAGAGGGCGCCTCGATGCAGCACATTGCCATGCTCGTCTACCCTGGGTTCACCGCGCTCGACCTCATCGGGCCCCAGACCACCTTCAGCATGCTCGACAACGTGAAGGTACACCTCGTATGGAAGACGCTCGACCCGTTGACGACGGACTCGGGCATCACCCTCCTGCCGACAACGACGTTCGAGGCGTGCCCCGAGGAGCTCGCTGTCCTCTTCGTCCCAGGCGGCGTGGCGGGCACCATCGCCGTGATGAAGGACGCCGAGGTGCTCGACTTCCTCGCGGCGCGCGCGGAGACGGCGAGCTACGTGACGAGCGTCTGCACGGGGTCGCTCGTGCTCGGCGCGGCAGGGCTGCTCCGCGGCTACAGCGCGACCTCGCACTGGGCGATGCGCGAGGTGCTGCCGCTCCTCGGGGCCGAGCGCGTCGACGCCCGGTACATCGAGGATCGCAACCGCATCACGGGCGGCGGCGTCACGTCAGGCATCGATTTCGGGCTCCGGATCGCCGCCAAGATGCGAGGTGAGGCGGCCGCGCAGACAGCGCAGCTCATCATGGAGTACGCCCCCGACCCGCCGTACCAGGCGGGCACGCCCGAATCCGCGCCAGCGGCCATTGTCGAGCGGCTGAGCGCCCTGATAGCGCCGGACGTCGCCGAGGCCAGGAAGGCGGCAGAGCAGGCCAGGGCGCGCTGGTGACGGCGCCGCGGAGCCATGGAGTCCGGACGCCCGGATCCGGGCTCAGATCCGGGCCGTGTGGCTCTCCGTGGGGCGAGGCGCTCCCTGCGGCGTGGCCGCCAGGGCGGCGTCGCCCATCGTGCCCGCCGTGGCGGTCGAGCGGGTCGTCGGCTCGGTCGTCGGCTCGATGGCCCGCTGCACCCGGATCCGGTTGTGCACGTCCTCGACGCCCCGCACGCTCTCGGCGACCTGCTCGATGATGCGCTTGTGGTTGCGCTGGGGCACCGTGCCCTCGAGCGTGACCTCGTTGCTCTGCACCTCGACCGTGACGTCGCTCACGTCGATGTCATTGCGGTACGAGAGCATCTCGCAGATGTCCTCCTGGATGCGCGCGTCCGAGCGCTTGTAGCCCTTCGGTCCGCGGCCGAACGCGCTGCGCACGCGGTCTCCGATCGCGCCGAGCGTATGGCTGACACCCTCCAGCGCCGAGCGGCCGGATTCGCGGCGATCGTGGCCCTCGCCGAGGTACGGGCCGTCGCTCCAGGCCTCCTCGGGGCTCACGACGCGGGTCATGCCGAGATGATAGGCGCCGCCGAGGTTGAAGCTGTACGCGCTGCCCGAGGCGGGGAGGGGATTGCCGCCGAAGCTGCGGCTTGGATCGTGGCCGCCATGGCTCCAGCCGCGGTCCGGGTCACCGGCATCACGGTCGACGCCGTCGAGGCGGCGGTCCTCGAGAGAGCGGCGCGCGTCGTCGCGCTGCCCCGTGGGCCCGTACGTGCGCGCGTGCTCGCGGCCCCAGTCGCGGTTGTCGCGCAAGGCAGCCCCGTGATCGTACATCGGGCCCGCGCTGCGGCGCTCGTCGGGATTCCAGCCGTGCTCGGTGAAATGGCTCCGCTCGCCCTGGTAGCGCTGGTCCCAACCGCGCTCGGCTCGTCCGTAACCCGTGTCCCTTTCGAATCGATCTCGCATCCTGTGCCTCCTTTCTTCCTTGCGAGCAGCGTGCCTCGAAGGCGTTTTCGACGCGCGACAGCGCTGCGTGACAGATCGCGCCAGCTGTTGACCTGGAGCACGAAGATGGGTCGCGTCGGAGCCCGTTGCCACCGGGGAGAACCCTTTGTCTCGCGCCGGGGCGATCCCGAGTGTGGCGATTCACCGGAACAATGAAGAGCCTGCTTTGAGCGCCCTCGCCTGCGCAGAGCGCTGCTCACCCACCCTCTTCCATCACGGCGGGCAGGGCGGGGCGGCGCCGCGCCCCGGGCACATCGGTAGAGCCGTCCCCGGCCCGAGCTGCGCCAACCTCGTTCGTGGGCGCCAGATGCCGTGTTCGAGGAGCTGCCGTCCTCCTCGACCCGCAGGATCTGGACGCGCGGCGCGCGGCGCGCCGCTGATCGAGGCGAGCAGCCTGCGCAGCGGCGCGCCGCCCGGGGTCGCCGCCCGCGCTCGGGGCGTCGACGGCGCCTCCTCAGCAAAGCGGGCCCCTGCGGCATCCGCTGCGCTAAGCTCCGCGCCCTGTGCCTGTCCTCACCGCTCACGATCTCCACAAAGCCTTCGGCCCGCAGACGATCCTCGACGGCGTCACCGTCACCATCCGCACCGGCGAGCGCGTCGGCCTCGTCGGGCTGAACGGCTCCGGCAAGAGCACGCTGGCCCGCATCCTCGCCGGCGTCGAGCTGCCGGACAGCGGCACCATCTCCCGCCGCCGCGGCGCCGAGATCGGCGTGCTCTCCCAGGACCCTGTCTTCGAGCCGTCCGACACAGCGCGCGACGTCGTGCTCGCCGGGCTCTCCGCGTGGCACGCCGCCAAGGCCCGCCACGACGAGGTGAGCCGCTCGCTCGCCGCCGGCGCCGGGGACGCCGAGGCGCTCCTCGCCGCGCAGACAGAGGCCGCGGCGGACGTCGAGCGGCTCGGCGGGTGGGACATGATGCACCGGGTCGACGCCATCATCGGCCACGTCGGCGTCACCCGGCCCGACGCGCCCATGAGCGTGCTCAGCGGCGGCGACCGCCGGCGCGTCGCCCTCGCGCGCCTGCTCGTGTCGCGGCCGGCGCTCGCCGTGCTCGACGAGCCCAGCAACCACCTCGACGTCGAGACGGTCGAGTGGCTCGAGCGCTACCTCGTCGAGGAGCACCCCGGCGCGCTGCTCCTCATCACCCACGACCGCTACCTGCTCGACAGGGTCGTCGAGCGGACGCTCGAGATCGACAAGGGCAAGGTCTACAGCTACGACGGCGGCTATGAGGAGTACCTCGAGCAGAAGTCCGAGCGCCTCGCGCTCGAGGCGCGCACCGAGTCGAACCGGCAGAACTTCCTGCGCACCGAGCTCGAGTGGCTGAGGCGCCAGCCGAAGGCGCGCACCGGCAAGCAGAAGGCGCGCATCCAGCGCGCGGAGACGACCAAGGCCGCCCCGCCGCCGAAGGCCGAGCGCACAGCGCAGCTCTCGGTCGAGTCGGTGCGCACCGGCAAGACCATCCTCGAGCTGAAGAAGCTCGGCCTCGCGGTCGACGGCAAGTGGCTCGTGCGCGGCCTCGACTTCTCCCTCACCAAGGGCGAGCGCGTCGGCGTCGTCGGCCGCAACGGGACGGGCAAGACCACCATGCTGCGGGCGATCCTCGGCCAGGTCGCCGCCGAGGGCGACGGCGCTGCCGCCGAGGGGCCCACGATGGAAGGCGAGGTCGTGCTCGGGAAGAACTCGAGCATCGCCTACTTCGACCAGCACCGCAGCGGGCTCGACCTCGACAAGTCGATCTTCGAGAACATCGCGGGCTCCCACACGCGCGTCGAGGTCGGCGGCCGATCCATGGACGTGCGCAGCTACCTGGAGCGGTTCCTCTTCGACCCGAACAAGGCGCGGCAGCCGGTCGGCTCGCTCTCCGGCGGGGAGCGGGCGCGCGTGGCGCTCGCGAAGATGCTCACCCAGAGCGTCAACGTGATCATCCTCGACGAGCCCACGAACGATCTCGACGTGATGACCCTGGCCGCGCTCGAGGGGATGCTCGTCGAGCTCGACGGCTCGGCGCTCGTCGTGACCCACGACCGCTGGTTCCTGAACCGGGTGGCGACCTCGATCCTCGCGTTCGAGGGCGGCGGCCGGGTGGTGCGGTACGCGGGCAACTACGACGCCTACCGCGAGCAGCGCGCCCACGCCGCGGCCGAGGTCGAAGCCGAAGCCGCGGCGCGGGCCGCGAGGGCGCAGGCCGCGGAGCCCCGGCCCGCACAGGCGCCGGCGAAGACCGCCGCGCGGGCAGGCGGCGCGCCGAAGCTCACGTACGCCGAGCGGACCGAGCTCGACGGCATCGTCGGGCGGATCGACGAGGCCGAGCAGAAGGTCCGCGAGCTCGAGGCGAAGCTCGCCGACCCGACGCTCTACTCGAGCCGCGGCGCCGAGGTCGCGGGGCTGCTCTCGGATCTCGACCGCGCCAGGCAGGAGGCGGCGCGCCTGGTGAGCCGGTGGGAAGAGCTCGAGACGAAGCGCGAGGCGGCGGGCAAGAGTTGACGCGCGTGACGGGCGCGCGACGGCCCTTGTCGACGAGGCGCCGCCCGGCGACCATGGCCCCATGATGACCGTGTTCGAGGTGTACCTCGCCGAGGGAACGGGGAGCGCCGACCTGCTCAGCGCCGAGGTGCTGAAGGAGACGGGCGCGCAGGTGATGACCCTGGAGGAAGCCAAGATGGTCGGCTTCCAGGGCCTGCAGACGCTGGACGGCGCCGGCGACGTGCGGCTCATCGCCGTGGCCGCGCGCGACGCGCCGTGGATCCACCGCTGTCTCGAGGGCAGCCGGGGGGTCGTCTCGTTCCGGGCCCACCAGGTGGACTGAGCGGCGAGCGCGCGCCGCCCGACCGAGCCCCTCGGTGGCCATGGCGGCCCGCCGATGCGTCGAGCGGCTCGGCGCCCGCGGCGGCGGGGACCGCGTCCCGGACAGCGCGAGATCGACCGCGCCGTCGAGGAGGCGCTCGGGGGCGACGCCGCGCGCGGCGGCCCGCGCGCGACATGACCGGATCGCCGCGCATGCCAGTCCATCCGCCGGACGCCGAGAACATGAAGTTCCGGCAAGCGCGCTGAAGAAGGTGAATCTCTCCTTCGATGAACATCGGAGAACTCCGGTGTTCGTCGCCACGCAGGGAGCGGCGCCGCGGTCGAAATACGCAGTTTCGCCGCGCGCACAGCGCTTGCCTGGCGCCACTGGAGAGGTCCGGTGTGGTTGCTTTACGCACCGGCGATGGTAACAAGACCGCATGTTTCATTTCTCTCCACGTGGTCATGCGCTCTTTGCGCTCTTCGCGCTCTCCGCGCTCGCGCCGGGGTGCGGGTCGGAGCGGCCGCAGGCGGGCGACACGAGGCCGCCGGCGTCGGGGCCGGGGCAGGGGACGCCCTTCGAGAACCCCGGCGGGATGTGGTTGCCCGAGCAGATGGCGCAGCACAAGGACCAGCTCAAGGCGCTCGGCCTCGAGATCGATCCGGCGTCGCTCACCGATCCCACCGCGTCTCCGCTCGGGGCGGTGGTGAGCCTGGGCGGCTGCTCGGCCTCGTTCGTGTCGGCCGACGGGCTCATCGCGACAAACCACCACTGCTCCACGCGTGCGCTCCAGTACAACTCCACCCCGGAGCAAGACCTCCTGACGAACGGCTACCTGGCGAGGACCCGCGCCGAGGAGAAGTGGGCCGGCCCCACCGCGCGCGTGTTCGTGACCCGCGCGTTCCGCGACGTCACCGACGAGGTGCGGCGCGGCATCGCGTCGATCACGGGCGACCTCGAGCGCTACGAGGAGATCGAGAAGCGCAAGAAGCAGCTCGTGGCCGCGTGCGAGGAGGGGCGCCCCGAGGTCCGCTGCTCCATTGCCGAGTATTTCGGGGGCGGCAAGGTCTCGCTGATCGAGCAGCTCGAGATCAAGGACGTCCGCATCGTCTATGTCCCGCACGAGGGCATCGGCAACTTCGGCGGTGATATCGACAACTGGCGCTGGCCACGCCACTCCGGCGATTTCGCCTTCTTCAGGGCGTATGTCGGCAAGGACAACCGCCCGGCGAGCCACGCCGACGACAACGTGCCGTACCGCCCGGCGCACCACCTGAAGCTCGCGTCCGCGCCGCTCAACCAGGACGACCTGGTGATGGTCGCCGGCTATCCCGGCACGACGAACCGGCTCCGGACCGCGGCAGAGGTGGAGTCCGCCGTGTCGTGGCAATACCCGAAGCGGGTGTCGTTCTACGAGGAGTCGATCGCCCTGCTCGAGGATCTCGGCAAGGACGACCCGGCGGTGAGGATCAAGGCGCAGCCGACAATCCAGGGCTACAGCAACTACCTGCTCAAGACGCGCGGGCTCCTCGACGGGCTGGTCCAGGGCGGCCTGGCCCGGGAGAAGGCCAAGCTGGAGGCGGAGCTCAAGGCCTGGATCGACGCCGACCCGGCGCGCAAGGCGGCGTACGGCGGCGCGATCGAGCAGATCGCCGCGGCGCACGCCGAGCAGCAGAAGACGCGCGAGCACGACGCGACGGTGTCGGAGATCCTGTCGTCCGCGAGGCTCCTCGACGCCGCGGTCACGATCGTGCGCATGGCCGAGGAGCGGCCCAGGGCCGACGCCGAGCGCGACCCCGAGTACCAGAAGCGCAACTGGGAGCGCCTCGAGCAGGCGCAGGTGTCGCTCCAGAAGTCGTACAGCCGGACGCTCGATCAGGGCACCTTCAAGCTGGCCGCGCGGCGCGCGCTGCGGCTCGATCCGAAGGAGCGGCCCGCGCTGATCGGGAGCCTCGCGGGCGGGCAGGCGCCGACAGAGGCCGCCCTCGGCGCGGCGATCGACGCGATCTACGCCGGCACGGCGCTCGAGGACGCGACGGCCCGGGTCAAGCTGCTCAAGACGGCCACCGTCGAGGAGCTCAAGGAGAGCCGGGATCCGATGATCCGCCTGGCGCTGGAGCTCGCGCCCGTCGAGAGGGCCATCGAGGCGCGCGACAAGGCGTACGCCGGGGCGATGACCCTGGTGAAGCCGCGCTTCGTCGAGGCGCTCCGCGAGTACAGGGGCGGGATGCTGGCGCCCGACGCGAACGGGACGTTGCGCATCACGTACGGCACCGTGCGGGGCTACAAGCCGGAGATCGACAAGCCGGTCTATCGCCCGTTCACGGTCGTGAGCGAGCTCGTGAAGAAGAACACAGGCAAGCCGCCGTTCAACGCCCCGGAGGCGCTGCTCGAGGCGGCGCGCGAGAAGCGGTTCGGCCCGTACGTGGACGACGAGCTCGGCGAGGTCCCTGTCTGCTTCCTGAGCGATCTCGACATCACGAACGGCAACTCCGGCTCCGCGACGCTGAACGCGCGCGGCGAGCTCGTGGGCCTCGCCTTCGACGGCAACTACGAGGCGATGGCGTCCGACTGGCTCTTCATGCCGTCGATCACGCGGACCATCCACGTCGATCACCGCTACATGCAGTGGGTGATGGATGCGGTGTCGGGCGCCGACGCCGTGCTCCAGGAGATGGGCGGCACGCCCGTCCTCCCGTGAGCGCGGCCGCGGCGGCGCCGGCGCGGGTCATGCGCCGGCGCCGCGGCCCCCACCGCGACGGCTCAGGGCGTCGGGCTCACGCGCCGGCGTCGGTCAGCGTCGTCGGATGACACCCGCACGTCGCCCTCGGTCACCGTCCAGAGGATCGACGTGCAGCTCCGCCCGAACGCGGGGTCGTGGGTGACCAGCAGCAGCGCGCCCGGGTAGTCGGCGAGGGCGCGCTCCAGCCGCTCGATCGAGGGCAGATCGAGGTGGTTGGTCGGCTCGTCGAGCACGAGCGCCCACGCGTGCTGCCCGAGGCCCAGCGCGATCATCAGCTTCCGCGCCTCGCCGGGCGAAGGCCGCGCCGACGCGAGCAGGCGCCCCGGCTCGACGCCGAGCGCCGCCACGAGCGACATCACCCGACCGCGCTCCTCCGGGGGCAGGCGCCGCGCCGCCGCGATGAGCGCCTGCTCCTCGGCCTCTCCGAGCTCCTGCGGCACGTGGAGCACCCTGTCCGCCGGCACCCGCGCGCTCGCGAGCAGCGCGTTGACCAGCGTTGTCTTGCCGCCCCCGTTCGGGCCGGCGATCCGGATGCGGTCCTCGCGGCCGACGCTGAGCCGCACGTCCCGCAGGAGCGCGGGGCCCTCGCCGCCGCCCGCGCGGATCTCGGGCGCGTCGAGCACGAACAGCCACGGCGCGGGCGATCGCTCGTAGCCGACGAACACGCTGCGCCCCACCGCCTTCTCGAACTCGAACTCTCCCGCCTCGGCCGACACCTTCTCGAGCTTGCTCCGCGTCACGCCGACGGTGCGCGACAGCCGCGCCTCGGCCGACGACACGCGGAAATTGGCCAGCATGCCCCGGGCGTCGTGATCGCGCGGGCCCTTGCTCCGCTTCCCGATGCTCCGCTGCGCGTCGGCCGCGGCCTGATCCCGCCGCTCCTCGCCGAGGCGGCGGCGGAGCTGCCGCTCCTCGGCGCGCAGCCGCTGGTGCGCCTCCTCGCGCCCGCGCGCCTCGGCCTCCCAGAGCTCCCTGGCCGCGCTGTAGCCGCCCGGATAGAGCCGCGCCGCGGCGCGATCGACCCGGATCGTGCCCACGGTCAGCGCGTCGAGGAGCTCGCGATCGTGCGAGACGCACGCCCCGATCCCCTGGAACCCGCTCAGCGCGCCGACGAGCAGCGCCCGCGCGTCCGCGTCGATGTGGTTCGTCGGCTCGTCGAGCAGGAGCAGGTCAGGCGCCGCGGCGAGCGCCGCGCCGATCTGCCACCGCTTGCGCTCGCCGGGCGACAGCGTGGCCCAGCGCCCGAGCGCCGCCGGATCCAGCAGGAGCTCGCCGCGCAGCCGGCGCGCCGCGCCGTCGTCGGCCGCGCCGAGCGCGCGGATCGCCGCGCCGGCGTGCTCGACGGCCTGCGGGCAGACCGCGATCGACGCGCCCCGCGGATCGAGGCGCACGCTCCCCGCGTCGGGCGCGAGCTCGCCGGCGAAGAGCCGGAGGAGCGTTGTCTTGCCGGCGCCGTTCGGCCCGACGATCCCGTACCAGCCGGGCGTCACGCAGAGATCGACGTCCGCGAGGATCGGGGACGCGTCGGAATAACAAAAGGAGAGACGATGCGCGCGCAACGACGACATACAAGCTCCTGAATCCTGAGGGCCACGCGGCCCGGTCACGGGACGGGCAGGCTGCGTCGCGCGGCCAGGCGAAAGGGGCCTGGCGCGCTCGCGACCTGCGACGGAGACCGATTCAGGAGCTGATCTTCACCGGAGCACTCTCCTCTTGCGTCAGCGGCAATGTGTAACAGACCGACGCGGCCCGCGCAACCGACGCAACCGGCGCAACCGGCGCGGCCGAGGTGACCTGTGCGCCGCGGTCACGTCGGCCGCGCGCGGGCCGCGGGGCGCGCGGCGCCGACATGCCCTCAGGGGAACAGCTTCTTCGCGAGCTCGGGTTTGCCGGCCAGGATGTCCCGCAGCGCGGGGGTCACGCTCTCGAGCAGCGTGGGCCCGATCTTCGCGTCCTCGACCCAGCGCCAGTCGATGGGGCCGAGCGGCGGCTCGGGGTCGTACTCGACGATCGCCTGGATCGTGCGCGCCACGTCGTTGCCCGCGAGCCGCGCGACAAGGGCGATCGCCATGTCGATGCCGGCCGCCACGCCCGCGGCGGTGATGACGTTGCCGTCCTCGACCCACCGCTTGCGCACAGGGACCGCGCCGAGGCGGCCGAGGTGCTCGAGGAACGTCCAGTGCGTTGTCGCGCTGCGCCCCTCGAGCAGCCCCGCCGCGGCGAGGATGATCGATCCGGTGCACACCGAGCCGAGTAGCTCGGCGGTCTTCCCCGCGGAGCGGACATAGGCCATCAGCTTGTCGTTCGCGATCGCCTTGATCGGGCCGACAAGCCCGCCGGGGATCACGAGCGCGAACGGCTCGGGCACCTGCTCGAAGGTCCGCTCCGGCTGCATGCCGATCCCGACGTCGGTGGGCATCGGCTCCAGGCGCTCTCCGACCGTGACAACGTCGAAGGCGCCGAAGCTCTCGAGGTTCTTGACCACCTGGAGCGGCCCGATGAGGTCGAGCGGCGTCATGTCAGGATAGATGAGGAACGCGATCTGCCTCTGTTGCATGAGAACTCCGTCGTGGGGCGCCGAGCGCGGGCGCGTCAGGGGCTCGTGCGACCCGCCGGCGCAGCCGGGGTCGCACGCGAGGACCCAGGTGAGCCCGCAGCGGGACACGCCGCAAGCGCGAACCGCAGCAGGCGCCGCAGCGAATGTGCGCGCGCGGGGGGCCGCGCCGTCGACGCGCGACGCGCGCGCCCAGGGCAGACGCCGGGCGCGCCCGCGCGCACCTCAGGCGGCGAGGAAGCCGCCGTCGACAGCGTCCTCGCCTCGGGCGGCCACGGCGACGCGCGCCCCCGCGCGGGCGAACGCGCGCGCCGTCGCGAGGCCGATACCGGAGGTGCCCCCGGTGACGAGCGCGACCCGTCCGGAGAAATCGTATCGGATCATGAGAGCCCTCCTGTGGATGAACCTACGCAGCGTCGGAGCCGATAGGCTTGTGTCGCCGGCGCGGACGGCGCCGCTCGCGACGCCCTCCGCGAGCAGGGCCCGGAGCTCCGCGGCGCCCGCCTCGCAGATGGCCTTGTGCAGGCCGCGGACCTCGGCGTCCGCCGTCGGGTCGGCCGCCGCCGCGGACAGGCGGGCCAGGCGCGGGTGCTCGACGAGGAACGCCATGCCGCGCTCGATGACGGCCTCGAGGCGAGCCCAGAAGTCGCCCTCCAGCGGCGCGGCGCCCACGAGCGCGCGCTTGCGCCGCGGCGCCTCCTCGGTGAGGAGCCACCGGTAGAGGTCGAGCTTGTCGTCGAAGTACTGATAGAAGCTGCCCTTCGGGATGCGCGCGCGGCGCGCGATCTGCGACAGCGAGGCCTCGGCATAGGTCCTGTCCGCGAACTCGGCGATGGCCTCGCGGACGAGGCGATCCCGCCGCTCCTCGGGCAGCCCAAAGAACGTGCTCTTCGGCATGCGACCGGTCAGTCATATGACCGACCGGTCGCATGGTCGAGGCATGTTTCACGATCACGGCATGCTGGTCTCACGGACAGGGCATGTGTGAACGCGTGCTCCTCCTACCTCCTGCGCCTCCACGCTCGGCGGCGAGGCCTTGCTCCGCGCGGGTGCCGCCCTGGGCGAGGCTTGCCATGGCGGCGCTGTTCACGTAGCACGATCTCGGGAGAAACCTGACCATGCATGAACAATCGATGCCTCCGTCGGCGCATGTTCTTCAGATGATCACCGCTTCCTGGATCACGCAGGCCATCGTCACGGCCGCGAAGCTGGATATCGCGGATCGCGTCAAGGATGGCCCTGTCGCCGTCGAGGCGCTCGCGGAGGCCACCGGCGTCCACGCGCCCTCCCTCTATCGCGTCCTGCGCGCGCTCACCTCCGTCGGGGTGTTTGCGGAGACGGATCCGGGCCGCTTCGGGCTCACGCCGCTCGCCGACTGCCTGAGGAGCGACGCGCCGGGCTCGCTCCGCGCTTATGCGCTCATGACGGGCGACGCGTGGTGCCAGCACAGCGTGATCGACCTGCTGCGCTGCGTGGAGACGGGCAAGCCCGCGCCGACGCGGCTCTACGGCGTCGACAACCTCTTCCAGTACTTCGAGACGGCGCCGGAGGCCGCGGCCCGCTTCAACGACGCCATGACGTCCTTCGCCACGCAGATCCACAGCGCGGCGGCGGCGGCGTACGACTTCTCCGGGGTGCGCCGCCTCGTCGACGTGGGCGGCGGGCACGGGGCGCTGCTCGCGTCCATCCTCTCGCGCCATCCGGAGATGCGCGGCGTCCTCCTCGACAAGCCGCACGTGGTCCGCGACGCGCAGGCGAGCCTGGAGCGGGCGGGGGTGGCCGCGCGCTGCGAGGTGACGGGCGGCGACTTCTTCCGCTCCGTTCCCGAGGGAGCGGACGCCTACATCCTCTCTGCCATCCTCCACGACTGGAGCGACGACGAGTCCCTCGTCCTTCTCAGGAACATCCGCCGCGCGATCGCCGACGGCGGCCGGCTCCTGGTGGTCGAGGCCGTGATCCAGCCGGGCAACGGGCCGGACTTCGGCAAGGTCTTCGATCTGGCGATGCTCGTCGCCGGCGGCGGCCGGGAGCGCACCGAGGCGGAGTACCGCGCGCTCCTCTCCGCCGCCGGCTTCCGCCTTTCGCGGACGTTCCCCACAGCGAGCCCGACGACTGTGATCGAGGCGGTCCCGGCGTAGGCCGGCGCGCCGCGGAGGAGGGGGATTCCCTAGGGGAGCGCCTTCACCGCGGCGGAGGACGCGCCGAGCGCGAGGTCGAGCGCCCCGCGACATGGACGCCGCCACGAGGGCATCCAGGCGTCCTGAACGCGCTCCGATGAGCCGAGGCGTTCATCTTGCATAGCGAGCGGACGAACTCTTGCTTCGTCGCGTCACGCTGCCATGCGCCTCACATTCTCGGTGAATTCCTCTGCTGCCAACATTCTCGTGGAAGGCCACAGGCAGTCTTTCGGACGAGCGCCACGGGCTTTCTCTCTCCTCGGTCCGCTCCGACGGGACGCCTTGAAGGCGTCGAGGTCGCGCGCCGGGGATTCACGAATGAAAGCCGAGACGATTGAAGGTTTCATCGCTGCACAGTCGCGCGCGACACGCCATGCACATCCAGCGTTCACCGGCTGCCGAGCGCGATCCCTCTCCACTGGAAGGCCGTCGCGGCGAGCTTCCCTGCAGCAGGTCTCCTGACGCCTGGTCATGAAGCGCGCGCCCGGCCTTCTCGCAGGATTTTTGTGCTTGGCGCGATGTGACGTGCCCTGGTCTGGCCGCCGCATCCACAGATTCGGTACCGAGAGAGCCTCGAGCGCGCGACGGTCTTCGCGCACGGTTCATGAGCAAAGAATACAGTTGCGCATTCGTCCCCATAGTATACCATCCCGGCCTTAGATGGAGGAGCACCGACCAAACCATCAGAAACCCGCAGCAGGCAAGAGCGTTTGAACGCGCGCTTGTTGGCTCTGGTCTCATGATGCACCGGGCGGCGTCCTCGCAGCAGTCCGATCCCGCGTGAGTCTCGCGCGCTCGCTCCTGGCGAGCGCGGGGACGACCGAAAGATTCAGCACGTAAGGCGGCAGCTCGAGCGTCGGCTCGGGCCGCGCAGCGGCTGTCTCGTGGCCTGCTGGCGAGAGATGCGTCCAGGAGACGACGCGCTGACGCATCGCACCGATGCGCCCTGCGACGATCGATTCGTGCTCTTCCAGGTGCCGTGGGCGAGCCGCTCCCAACGGGGAGCGGCATGAGCACCATGGCGCCTCGCGATGACGCTACCTGACGGGCTGCGATACGGCAGTCCGGCCCATGTGCTCCGCCGTCGAGCCGCGGCGGTGCCCTCCCACGTCACAGGAAGAGTGCGATGAGTCGACTGAACTTATTTGCTCCTGATGTCCGAGAGAATCCGTATCCTTTCTATGCGGAGCTGCGGCGCAATTCGCCGGTGTGCCAGGTGGATCCCCATGGTATGTGGGCGGTAAGTCGGTATGATGACATCCAGGCGGCCCTCAAGAACACGCAGGTGTTCTCGTCCGCGGGGATGCGCGCCGCCACGGAGCCCCCCCACCTCGGGCGTCACAATCCGCTGTCTGACTCCCCGATCCTCGCAGACCCGCCGCGGCACACGCAGCTACGCAACCTCATCAATCGATCGTTCACGAGCGCCATGGTGAGCTCGATGGAGCCGCACATGCGCTCCACGGCCGCGGGGCTCGTCGACGAGCTGGTGCGACGCCGCAGGGCTGAATTCGTCTCTGAATTCGCGTGCCGCGCGCAGATCCGTGCCCTCGTCCGGCTGCTGGGCCTCGATCCATCGCTCGAGAAGCAGTTTGTTCGCTGGACTGTCGACATGGTCAGCGTCGGGACCACCTCGCCGGAGGACCATGCGCGGCTCGACGAGGTGCGCCGGACCATCGACGAGATGGAGAAGTTCATGCAGGAGCTGCTCGCGAGCCGCCGTCAGCGGATGGGGAGCGACCTCGTGAGCGAGCTGCTCCGAACACGCGTGAACGACGCCGCGCTCACGGACAGGGACGTGACCGCCCTCCTCCTGTTGATCCTGGTGGCGGGGCTGGAGACGACCGAGACGCTGCTGACCCACATGGTGTTGATCCTGACCCAGCGCCCCGAGTGGACGGATCGCCTGCGCGCCGAGCCCACGCTCATCCCGCGCTTCATCGAGGAGGTGCTGCGCTTCGAGCCGCCGGTGCATGTCACCATGCGGCTGACCCTCGCCGAGACGGAGCTCGGCGGCGTGCGCCTGCCCGCCCACGCGATGGTGGCGCTGCTGCTGGGCTCTGGCCTCCGCGACGAGGCGCGCTTCCAGGACGCCGACCGCTTCGATCCTGCGCGGCCCGCTCAGGGCAGCCTCGCGTTCGGCCACGGCGCCCACTACTGCCTCGGCGCCCTGATGGCCCGGACTCAGGCCCGTATCGTGATGGAGGAGCTCCTGGGCCGATGCCGTCGCATCGAGCTGCGCACCGAGCGCCTCGAATGGAACTCGGCCCTCAACACCCGCTGCCCGCGGGCGCTCCCCATCGAGGTGCTCGCCGCGTGACGTCACCGTCGCGCGCAGCAGCTCACCGCAAAACGTTCCGCACACGCCGCGAGCCGCCGCCACGCGCTCGCGGCAACACGGGCAGGAGGCCCGCCGTCTGCGATGGAGTCCATGATGTCGTCCAATCGAAGCAGCGTCGTCGTACCCAAGAACACAGCGGATCATTTCGAGTACCCGTTTACCGCGTCGTGTCATCCCGAGGTCGACGTCGTCGAACGTCGCACGTTGCACTGGGTCCGCCGGCTGCGGCTGGCGAACGACACCCGCGCGCTATCGCGCGTCAAGGCAGCGAAGGGAGCCCACCTGGCAGCCTGGGTATTCCCTTCCGCGAGCGTGCAGACCCTGCAGCTGGCCTCGGATTTCACAGCGGTGCTGTTCCTCCTGGACGATGCTTATGACGAGGGCAAGCTCAGCGAAGATCCCGAGGCCGTCGCGCGGCTCAACGAGAGGTACCTGGGCGAGCTCTTCGGGTACGTCGAGCCGGACAGGGATGACCCTCTGACGCGCGGGCTGCTGGACATCCGCGATCGTATCAAGGGGGGCCATCCCCACTTCTTCCTGAACCGCTGGCTGTCGCATTTCCAGTACTACTACGAGGCCAACCTATGGGAAGCGAACAACCGTATGCGGCGGAGGGTCCCGAGCATCGATGAATACATCATGATGCGACGGTACAGTGGAGCTGTGTATCCTTACTGTGATCTGATCGAGCTGCTGCTCGATCAACCGCTTCCGCTGGAGGTGGTACAGCAGCCGCAGCTACAGAAGGTGCGCGAGATCTGTAACGATATCCTCTGCTGGACCAACGATCACTTCTCGCTCGACAAGGAGCTGAGGTCGGGTGAGGTACACAACCTGATCATCGTCCTCCGGGACGAGGGCGGGCTCACGCTCGACGAGGCTACCGCGCGATTACGGCAAATGCATGATGACCGGGTTGCAGAGTACCAGGAAGTCAAGGAGAAGGTGCTCTCGTCGTGCTCGGCGAGCGGCATCCGTCACTACCTGGACGCGACCGACGCCATGATCGCGGGGCATCAGCGCTGGGCGCTCGCGGCGCTCCGCTACTCGGTGCTGGGGGGCATCGTCGCGCACGCCGGATGACGTCGAGGAGCTCCAGGCGTCGGGGAGGCGGGGCGCCCTGCGCACCGTCCACGAGGTGGGCTCGCGCTCTTCACGCGTGCAACCTGGCCGCGGTGCGCTTCATGGCATAGGCGATGCCGGCCTTGAGGTTGGCCCGCGTCTCTATCGACCCGAGATCCACGCCGAGCGCGACCAAGCTCTGCGCCACCGCAGGCCGCAGGCCGGTCAGGATCGCCCGGCTCCCCAGCAAGCTCACCGCCTGGGCCAGGCTCATCAACCTGCTCGCCACGCTCGTGTCCACGCTCTTGACCCCGGTGACGTCGACGATCACGACCTTCGCAGAGCTGGCGGCGACGCCCTGCATCGCGGCCTCGATCATCTGCGCAGCCCGCTTGTCATCGACGGTCCCGATGATGGGCATCACCATGATCTCATCGGTGATGGGGATGAACGGGGTCGACAGCTCGTGCAGACGGTCCCGCTGGTTGCGGATGATCTCTTCCTGCATGTGAACGCGCTCCTCCTGCAGACGGACGCGCTCGGCGAGCTCTATTTGCAGCCTGTCGTTCAGGGCGCGGAGCTGCTCATTGGACATCCGTAGGTCGTCGGTGCGCGCCGCGACCTCTTGCTCCAGATCTTCATACAGCTTCGCGTTCTCTATGGAGATCGCGGCCTGCGTTGAGAGCAGGCTCAAGATCTCGAGGCGGTCCTTCGAGAACGCGCCTATCGACAGGTTGTTCTCGAGGTAGAATACGCCGACCAGCCGACCTTGCCGTATGATCGGCGAGCACATCAGCGATCTCGGTCGGTTGTCGCGGATGTATGGGTCGGACGAGAACCTGGCTTCGCTCGTCGCGTCGTCGAGCAAGACGCTCTCGAGCGTGCGCTGCACGTAGCTCACCACGGACAGCGGGACCTTGTTGAACGCGTTCATGGGAGCTCCTTTGAGCACGCTGACGTGCTTCGGCTCCAGGGTCCCTTCGGCCTCGACGAAGAGCGCGTCACCGCGCGCCAGCGCCAGCACGCCCGACTGCGCGCCGACGTTCTCGAGCACGATCGTCATCAAGCTATCCAGCAGCCTCTCGAGGACTATCTCGCTCGCCAGGGCTTGCGAGGCCTTGACGACGCTCAGGAGGTCCAGCGTCGTCCCCTCGTGGCTGGACGTCACCGACACCGACGCTGGCTGCTCGGGCGTCCCCTCGAGGATGAGGTGAGGAAACGCCGAGACGAGGCTCTGGCACTTCCCGCCGGCCCCCCACAGCGCGTAGCCGCGGTAGGCCATCGTCATGTAATGCTGAGCGATCTCGTGCCGTCCCAGCTCGCGGTAGAACGACGACGCCAGCTCGCACGCCAGCGCCTCTTCCTGCATGTATCCCGTCTTCCGAGCTCCCTCGATGGCGCGGTCGTAGAGCTCCATCGCCTCGACCACGGCCCGCTTGACCCGCGCCAGCTCCGCGCCGACCAGCGCATGTTTGTGCGCGCCGTTCTCCGGGGCAGAGCGCGCCCACAGCTCGAGCCTGCGCTGGCTCGCGTCGACCGTCGCGAGCACGGCGCTTCGCTCGTCCTCCGCCAATCCATCGATCGCGGCCAGGGCCGAGAGCGAGCGATAGAAATTGTGCTCGAGGACGATGATCATGCCGCCGACCGCGTCCTGATACTCCTCGGCTGCCAGGAGGCAATTGAAGGCTCGCTTCGGGTCGTCGAAGTAATACAGCAGCATGCCCTTCGCCAGGTACAGCGAGAACATGGAGTTTCTGCTCTGCCCCAGCAAGGGGATCATCGTGGTCTCGTCGAAGATGTCGCCGACGAGCCCCAGCCGCTCCGCCGATGCATCCCTCAAGCTGTGCACGAGCTGCCGCCAGATCTTGCAGGAATAGAGCGAGTACTGATTGTTCAGCTTCTGGGACAGCTCTTCCGAGTGCTTCATTCGAAGCTCGGTCGCGGCGAGGTCCTCTCCCACGAAGAACGAGTGCATCGAGTGATGAACCGAGCTGTAGACGGAATACTCGATGTCGCCCGTCTCCAGGCCGACCTGGACGGCGTGGCGCATCGGCTCGAGCGTCTCGCGAAGGTGCCGCTTCCAGTGGTGGATGAGGACGTGCACGGTCGCGTGGATTTTACACTCCAGCTCGACCGCGCCGAACTGCTGTGTCAACCGGATCGCCAGCTGTCCGAGATCGAACGCTTCGTCGAAGTTGTCGGCGAAATACTGGATGACGCCGTACGTCGCGTAGGCGAGCGCCGCGAGCGGCGAGTTGCCGTGCCGCATGCAGATGTCCACCATCGTGAACGCGTTCGCCGGGAACAGGGCTGGCCTGGCGAGGTACACGGCCGGGTTGACGGTGGTCAGGATTCGAATCGCCGCGTCCATCCGCGGGTCGGAGAGGGGAGGGAGCTGCGCCAATCGCGCGACGCTGACGTTCGCCGGCGGTGCCTGACACGTCGTTATGTCGAGCATCGTGAGCACACCCAGCGCCACGTCGATGGCCTCCGGCATGCGGTTCTGCGATATGTAAAACTGGATGCGCGTCTCGTAGACCCGGAGCTTCTCCAGGACGTCCCTGGCGTGGTCGACGACGATCTGCGCGCACGACTCCGCTCGATCGAAGTTGATCGTCAGGTACTCGAGCTCGACGAGGTCCGTGTAGACCGCGAGCGACAGATCGTGGTCAGTCTCCCAGCAATCGTCGGGCAGGAAGGCGGCGGCGGCGCGGAGGCACTGCACCGCAGGGCCGTACGCCGTGGAGCGCCTGGCCTTCTGGCCGGCCCTCAGGTTGAGCGCCGCGGCCTCGCGGCGCTCCTGGCTGTCCACGATGATCTCGGCGCCCATGTTGAGGTGCGTCACGATGTCGTAGATCCGCTCCTCGATCGACGCGGCCGGGGTCTCCTCGAGAAGGAGCCGCCCGAGCTCCAGGTGGATCCTCTTCTGCTCGCCCTGGCTGAGCAGCTTGTAGGCCGCCTGCTGCACGCGGTCGTGGAGGAACTTGAACGCGACAGAGCTCCCGTCCGCGTCGTCGAGGAAGCGCGCGATCTTGTAGTCGCTGTCGACAGGCACGACGAGCCCCGCGTCGAGCGCGCCCCAGAGGTCCTCGTCGGTGGCGCGCAGGTCCTTCTTGTGGAGGAGCGCGAGGTGCTTCAGATCGAACTGGTTGCCGATGCACGCGGCGAGCTCGAGGACCTGCTGCGTCGGCCTCGCCAGGCCCTGTATCCGGCGAATCATCAGATCGACGACGTTGTCCGCCACACCCATGCTCTCGATGTCGGCGATGCTCCACCGCCAGGCGCCCGTCTCCGAGCTGAAGCGCAGGTGCCCCTCGCGACAGAGGCTCTCCAGGTACTGGATCGCGAAGAACGGATTCCCGTCGGTCTTGGTAAAGATGATGTCCGACAGCGGGCGGCAATCTTCTCGAGGGGTGCCCAGCGAGTCGGATACGAGCTCGTTCACGTGCTCGCGCGCGAGCGGCGTCAGCGCGATCGTGCTCACGATCGCCTCGCTCTTGTCGAGCGCGCTCAGCATCACGCGGAGCGGGTGCGCGTCGTCCACGCCGTTGTCCCTGTACGACCCGATCAGCAGCAGGTGACGGATGTCCGGGTCCCGCACGAGGACCTCGATGAGGTTCAACGAACCGGTGTCCGCCCACTGCAGGTCGTCCAGGAACAGCACGAGCGCCCGCGTCTTCAGCGCGATCGCCCCGATGAAGTTGCGGAACGTCAGGTCGAACCGGTTCCGCGTCTCCATCGAGCCGAGGGCGGGCACCGGCGCCTGCTTGCCGATGATCAGCTCGATCTCCGGGATCACCTCGGCGATCACCTGCCCGTTCGGGGTGACCGCCGCGGCGATCCTGGCCCGCCAGTCGGCGATCTCGTCCTTGCTCGTCGTAAGGAGCTGCCGGACGACCTCCCGCAGCGCCGTGATCACGGCCGCGTACGGGACGTTGCGCGTGAACTGGTCGAACTTGCCGGCCGCGAAGTAGCCGCCCGCCTTCGCGATCGGCTTGTGGATCTCGCTCACCACCGCCGACTTGCCCACGCCGGAGTAGCCGGCCACGAGCACGAGCTCCGACCGGCCGTTCCCCCCCGCGCCGGACGCGTTGATCCTCCGGAAGGCCGCCATCAGCGTGTCGACCTCCTCGCTCCGGCCGTAGAGCTTCTGCGAGACCTGGAGCCTCGTGGACCTGTCCATCCGCCCCGGCACGAAGTCCAGCGCGTGCGCCCCGCTCTCGAGCATGTCCAGGCAGGCCCTCAGATCCGCCTTCAGGCCGAAGATGCTCTGATAACGCTCCTCCGCCGTCTTCGAGAGCAGCTTCATGATCACCCGGGAGAGCGCCTCCGGGATCTCCGGCCGGACCTGGTGCGGGGCGACCGGCGTCTTCGCGATGTGATGATGCACGAGCTCCATCGGATCGGTCGTCTCGAAGGGGAGGCGGCGCGTCGTGAGCTCATAGAGGGTGACGCCGAGCGAGTAGTAGTCCGAGCGGAAGTCGATCGATCGATTCATCCGGCCCGTCTGCTCGGGCGAGATGTATTGCAGCGTGCCCTCGCCGGGTGACCACGGGTCGTACACCGCCGCCCGCTCCCCCGGCAGCAGCGAGGCGATCGAGAAGTCCGTGAGCTTCGACGTGCTCACGTCGTGATCGACGATGATGTTGCTCGGCTTGATGTCCTTGTGGATGATGTTCCGCTCGTGAATGGCGCCGAGCGTGTCCGCGAGCTGGAGCGCCATCCTGACCGCGCGCGCGAGATCGATGCCCTCCCCGCCCTCGTCGAGGATCGTCCGCAGCGAGCGACCCACGAAGTACTCCATGATGAGCGCGGCGTAGTCGAGGCGGACCTCGAGATCGTAGACCCTGACGATGCCGTCGAGGTCGAGGTGCCTCGTGATCTCGTACTGGCGCTTGAGGACCGCGACGTTACGGGTGCCGTTGACACCCTTCCGGGCAACCTTGATGACGCACATCTTGCCCGTGCTCTTCTTGCGGCCGAGGTAGACGCTGCTGCGAGAACCGTCGTGCAACGTGTCGATCAACTCGTGATGCAACAGTTCGACCATGACCGCTACCCCCTCGAATCACCAGGCTATCTACCCCGACGCGACGATCGGCCCGCGTCGAGATGCCGGTCCCTGCACATGGCTGCTCATCGAGCGCACGGCCGTCGGCCGCGTCGGCGGACGCACGCGCGGGCCGTCGAGGTGCGAGCGTGCTCGGCAAGGCACAAAAGTAAGCAATCGAAACGAGCGCCGCATGTCAAGGTCGAACCCCGCGGCGCCGCCCGGCGCGCGGATCGCGCGATCTCAGGCGCACCGGAGGCTGGGGACTTCCTTAAGGAATATCCTGATAGCGGCGGCGCGCTCGTGCCCCAACGTGTCACCGAAAGCACGGGAATCGGCGTGGTGAGATGAGCCGGCGCGCCGCGCCGCCGATTCACGCCTGCCGCGGCGCCGCCGACGGCAGCTTGCGTCGAGGGGCGCGCCCGCCGGGCCCCGGCGGCTCGCCCTGGCAGTGCGGTCTCGCTGCGGGAGGGCGCCGGCTACTTCCCGGCCGCCGCCTCGGAGCCCGGCCGCCGCGGCTCCCGCGCGCCCGCGAACCCGGCGCCCTCGCGGCCGATCGCCGGCGCGTCGGCGATGTGCCCGCGCTCGTCGAGCGTGTGGCCCATCGCGCCGAGCGCCTGCTGGAGCTCGGCGGGGAAGCCGCCCTTCTCGATGAACAGCTTGTCGGGGTAGTCCTGGTGGTGGAAGCGCGGCGCGTTGACCGCCGTGGTCACGTCGAAGCCGAAGTCGACAGCGTTCGAGAGGATCTGGAACACAGCGGTGAGGATCGTCGGGCCGCCCGCGGCGCCGAGCACGAGCTCCACGCGCCCGTCCTTCCCTGTCACGATCGTCGGCGACATCGACGAGAGCATGCGCTTGCCGGGCGCGATGGAGTTGGCCTCGCCCTGCACCAGGCCGAACTGGTTCGCGGTGCCGGGCACGGCGGCGAAGTCGTCCATCTCGTTGTTCAGCACGAAGCCCGCGCCGGTGACCGTCACCCCGGCGCCGTACCAGCCGTTCAGCGTCGTCGTGAGCGCGACGGCGTTGCCCTGCGCGTCGACCACGGAGAAGTGCGTCGTGTGCGGCCCGCGGCCGCCCGAGTCCTTGGCCGCCGCGCCGCGGGCGAGCTCCTCGGTCGGCGTCGCGCGGTCCGGCGAGATCGTGGCGCGCTGCTTCTCCGCCCACGCGACCGAGAGCAGCTCCTCCACCGGGTTCTTCACGAAATCGGGGTCCCCGAGGATCTCGTTGCGCGCGAGGAACACGCGCCGCATCGCCTCGGCGACCACGTGCACGTGCGACGCCGAGTGCCAGCCGAGCTTCGCGACGTCGAGCCCCTCGAGCTGGTGCGCGATCATCGCGAGGGCGAGCCCGCCCGAGGACGGGAGCGGCATCGAGGCGACGCGGCGCCCGCGGTACTCGAAGACGACCGGCTCGCGCCACTTCGCCTTGTAGCCCTTGAGGTCCGCGGCCGTGATGAGGCCCTTGCCCCGCCGCATCTCCGCGACGAGCAGCTCCGCCGTCTTGCCCTCGTAGAAGCCCGCGGGCCCCTTCTCGGCGATGCGCTCGAGCGTCGCGGCGAGCTCGGGCGACCTCCACGTGACGCCGATCTCGATCGGCTTGCCGCCCGGCAGGAACAGCGCGGTCGACGCCGGGAAGCGCGCGAGCTTGGCCGACGCCGCCTTGACCGTTGTCGCGAAGTTCTCGTCGACCGGGAAGCCCTCCTTCGCGAGCCGGATCGACGGCGCGATGAGCTCGGCCCACGTCTTCTTCCTGGAGCCGAGCTTGTCGTAGGCCTCCCAGAGCCCTGCCACGCTGCCGGGCACGCCGACGGCGAGGTGGCCGACGCGCGAGCTCTCCGTGGGCTTGCCGTCCTTGCCCCGGTACATGTCGTGGGTCGCCTTGGCCGGCGCTGTCTCGCGGAAGTCGAGCGCGTGCTCCTTGTCGCCGACCCGCGCGACCATGAAGCCGCCGCCGCCGAGGTTGCCGGCGGTCGGGTGCACGACAGCGAGCGCGAACGCGGTCGCGACCGCCGCGTCGACCGCGTTGCCACCCGCCGCGAGGACGTCCGCGCCCACCTTCGTGGCGAGGGCGGCGTCGCTCGACACCATCGAGGGGCCGCGCACAGGCGGCGCGCCCTCCGGGTACGGCCACCCCGCCGGGAACC
>NZ_JEMA01000852.1 GCF_001589285.1 Sorangium cellulosum
TGGCCGGGCGGGAGCGCGTCGCTCACGCCGCTCGCACGGTGGACCTCGGCGAGGTCGTCGAAGAGGAGGGGCAGGAGCTCCGGCTTGCCCAGGTGGGCGAGCAGCCCGCGCACGAGGCTCTTGTTGGCGTTGTAGACGGCGAGCCAGGCCTCGCGCGCGGTCGACACCTCGGGGCCGAGCTCGATCCGCTCGACGCGCGTGGCGCGCTGCTGCCGCTCGACGATNCGACGCGCGTGGCGCGCTGCTGCCGCTCGACGATCCCGAGCTTCTCGTGGACCTCCCGGAGCTCGGCCAGCCACAGATCGGCACCCCGGACCTTCTCGCGGTGCTTCTCGAGCTCGTCGGCCATGTGCCCGACCGCGGCGGTGAGCTTCGTGATCCGCCGGCGCGCGAGGACGCTCGGCGCCTCGCCGCGGAAGAACAGCCTGGGATCGACCGGCCTCCCTTTCAGCGAGTCGAGGTACGAGGCGAACCGCACGATGACGTCCCGGGCCTCCTCGAGCACCGCATTGCTGTCGAGCTCCGGGGCCGGCTTGGGCTGGCGATCGAGCACGCCCGCGATCGCCTGATCGGCCATGAGCTGCTTGCCGATCGCGAACTCGATCATGCCGTCGAGGGCGGGGAGCTTGCCCATCAGGACCGCGGCCATCTGCTCGCGCGCGAACTTGCCGTAAATCTTCGTCTCGAAAGGATCGATGTAGGGGTCTGCCACAGGCGCCTCCTTGGGTTGAGCAAAACGGGCCGATGCTGGCAGGACCCGGGCGGCCATGGCAATGCCTGGCGACCGCATCGCGACCGGATGGCACGAATCGGGCGCCCTGCGGGCATCAGCAGCCCATTCGCTCCGCCTTCGATGCAGATCCCTTGCACCCACCCTGCCTCGCCACCGCGCTCCGCGCTGCGCCGCTCACCGCGATCGTGGCGGAACGCGGGCCACCGGCTGGTTGCCACCGCGGTCGGCGTCCGCGCGCAGCCGGCGCAGGAGCTCCTCGCGATCTCCTGCGTAGGCGCCTTGCGGGAAGTCGCGCTGGTGCCGCTCGAGCAGGCGCCGCGCATCGACGGTTCGACCGGTGGCGAGCGTCGCGATGGCCTGCCGCATCAGCCGCTGCTCGGGCGTCGATCGGGCGCCGTCGCCCCGAGGCCGCGCGGGCGGAGGCCGCGTGATCGCCCGGTCATGGCTCGCGATCTGGAGGGCGCGCGTCGTGGCGCCGGCGCCCGGCGGCTCCGAGGGCACCTCCGGGCCCGGGGGGACGGCGCTGCCGTGCTGGCCTGGCCATGCGGGATCCGGCCTGGCGGCGTGTGGCGGGCGCAGCGCGACCGCGTGGGCGTTCGGCAACGGGAGCTCGCCGCCCCCGACCGGGGCGAGCAGAAAGAGCGCACCCGCCACGGCGCCGGTCGCGGCGCGGGCCACCCATCGTCCGGCGCTCAGCGCGGCCAGCATCGCCGCCGGCGCCACCGGCCACGTGCGCCGCGACCTCGCCGAGCGGCGGCCCTCCCCGCGAGGCGGTGAGCGCCGGAGAGCGCGGCGCTCCAGAGCGCGG
>NZ_JEMA01000853.1 GCF_001589285.1 Sorangium cellulosum
CTCGCCTTCGTCGCCGACGAGGACGACGCCGCCCTGCACACCGTCGACCTCGACACCCGCTCAGCGATCGCGCGCACGCCGCTCGCGGGCCGGCCCGCCCAGGTGATCGTGCTCGGCGACGGGCGGGTCGTGGCCTCGCTGCGCGACCGCGGCCTGCTCGAGGTGCTCGAGCCCGTCGACGCCGCCGCGCCGCTCGCGCGGCGCTGCCTCGTGCCGGTGGCGAGCGAGCCGGTGGGGCTCGCGATGACGCCGGACCGCGCGACGCTGCTCGTCGCGAGCCGGTGGGGCCACGCGCTCACCAGCTTCGCCACCGCCGACCTCCGGCCGCTCGGCGAGCTCCCGCTCGCGCGCGATCCCAGCGCGGTCGTCGCGTCCGCGGACGGCCAGCGCGCGTTCGTGTCCCACGCGGTGGGCGGCCGCGTCAGCGTCATCTCGCTCGGCGAAGGCGGCGCGCCGACCGAAGCGCGGGAGCTCTCGACCGACGGGGTGGAGTGGCGCGTACAGCCGACCTTGTCCAAAAAATCTAGCTCCATCGACTTCATCCCGGCCTCGCCCATGCCGAGCGCGTCCGCGCGAAGCGCGGCCTTCGCGCCGCTCGGCAGCGCGCCCGCCCTGGGGCACCGCCCATCGTCGCGCGTCGCCCGCCGCGGCTCGCAGGGCTTCGCGCTGGCGCGCGCGCCGGGCGGCGCTGTCTTCGCGCCCATCGCGCTCGTGGATCCGGGGCCGGAGGCGCGCGGCGGCGGTTACGGCGGCGCGCGCGCCCAGACGGTGATCGAGCACATCGCTGTCGTCGATGCGAAGGGCGAGCGCGCGGACGTCCCGCCCGTCTCGAGCCACCTCGGGACGCTCGGCTGCCAGCTCCCGCGCGCGGCCGCGATCGAGCCCGGCGAGCAGGTCCTGCTCGTCACCTGCCTCGGCCGCGACGAGGTGATCGCCTACGACGCGCGCGCGCAGATCCCCGGCCAGCCGCCGCGGGTCGGGTCGGTGCGGGATCGGGAGCTCTTCCGCGCCCGCGTGGGCGCCGGGCCCACGGCCATCGCCGTGGACAGCGCGCGCCGGCGCGCCGTGGTCTTCTCCCGGTTCGACGGCGAGCTGACGATCCTGCCCGCCGCCCGCGATCCGGGGCCGACCGAGCACCGCGCCCCTAGCAAGGAGATCACAGGCGAGCTGCCGGTCATCGTCCTGCCCCGGGCGTCGCGCCTCGACGAGCGGCGCGCGGAGGGCCAGCGGCTCTTCCATGCGGCTGGCGGCCGGCGCACCGCGTTCGACGGCCGCGCCTGCGCGAGCTGCCACCCCGACGGCCGCGACGACGCGCTCACCTGGTCGACGCCGGAAGGCCCGCGCCAGACGCCCATGCTGATGGGGCGGCTCGACGGCAGCGCGCCGTACGGATGGGAAGGCGACAAGAAGGACCTGGAGGGCCACTTCGCCAGGACCCTGTCGCGGCTCGGCGGCAGCGGCCTGCGCCCGGACGAGCGCGACGCGCTCTTCGCCTACCTCCGCGGCATGGCGCCGCCCGGCGAGGCGGCGGCCCTCGCGGCCGAGGAGCGCGCCGTGACCGTGGCGCCGCCGCCCGCCGCCAGCGGCGCTCCCCTGGGCGAAGCCGCCGCGCGCGCCGACCTCGCCGCGCGCGGCGACGCGCTCTTCCACAGCACCGAGGCGGGCTGCTCGAGCTGCCACCTCGGCGACGAGCTGACCACCGACGGCGCCCGCCACGACGTGCGGAGCGCGACCCGCTTCGACGCCGCGCGCGCCTTCGAGACGCCCTCGCTGCGCTTCGTCGGCCGGTCCGCGCCGTACTACCACGACGGCCGCTACCCGACGCTGCTGGCGCTGATCGAGGGGGTCGGCGACACCATGGGCCACACAGCGCACCTGTCGGCCGACGACCGGCGCGCGCTGGCCACCTACCTGGAGTCGCTTTGATCCGCGTGACGGCCGCGCGCCCGCGCGTGGATTGGGACAGCGCGGGTCAGCCGTCGACGAGCTTCAGGCCGATGATCCCGACCAGGATCACCGCGACGGAGCGCCCACGCCGTGGCGACCTCAGGCCGCGAACCCGCCGTCGACAGCGATCGTCGCGCCCGTGATGAAGCGACCGCCCTCGCCGGCGAGGTGAGCGACCGTGGCAGCGATGTCGTCGACGCTGCCGTAATGCGGGACCGCGAGAAGGCTCCGCTGCTGGTCCGCACCCGGGCCGTGGGCCGGGTTCATGTCCGTGTCGATGGGGCCAGGCTGGACGAGGTTGGCGGTGATGCCGCGCGCCCCGAGGTCGCGGGCGAGGCCCTTCGTGAGCCCCACGAGCGCGGCCTTGCTCATCGAGTAGAGGGTGGTGCCCGGCCCCGGCGCCCGCTCGGCAAGGCAGCTCCCGATGCTGATGATGCGCCCGCCAGCGCCCATGCGCCGCGCCGCGGCCTGCGAGGCGAGGAAGACGGCCTTCACGTGGATCGCCAGGGTCCGGTCCACGTCGTCGAGCGTCACGTCCTCGAGCGGCCCCATCAGCGCGATGCCGGCGTTGTTGACGAGGATGTCGATCCGGCCAAGCTCGGCCGCCGTCCGCTCGACCGCGCCGACAACCGCCGCCGGATCCGCGCTGTCCGCCGCGATCGCCAGCCCCCGCCGGCCCGCCGCCTCGACCTCGCCGACAACCGCGCGCGCCCTGTCCGCGCCGCTCACGTACGTCAGCGCCACGTCCGCCCCGCCCCGCGCCAGCCTCCTGACGATCCCCGCGCCAATCCCGCGGCTGCCCCCGGTCACCAGCGCCACCTTGCCCGCAAGCTCCAGCATGTTTACCTCTTTTCTGTGCCGATCGATACACAATGTATACTCTGCCGCGTGAACGGAGGTCAACCTATTTATTTAGTGATCGACACAGAAAGGTCCGGGTGATGGCGGGACGGGGGCGCCCGCGCAGCTTCGACAGGGCCGCGGCCTTGCGGCGGGCGATGGAGGTGTTCTGGGAGCGGGGCTACGAGGGCACGTCGCTCAGCGATCTCACGGCCGCGATGGGCATCAACTCGCCGAGCCTGTACGCCGCGTTCGGCTGCAAGGAGGAGCTGTTTCGCGAGGCGGTGGCGCTCTACAACGAGGTCGAGGGCGCGGCGGCGAGCCGCGCGATGCGCGAGGAGCCGACGGCGCGCAGGGCGATCGAGGCGATGCTGCGCAGCAACGCGGAGGCCTACGTGAGCCCGGGCAAGCCGAGCGGCTGCATGATCGTGCTCGCGGCGACGCTCGGCACGCCGGAGAGCAAGGCCGTGCGCTGCCACCTCGCCGAGGTCCGGCGGAGCGCGCTGGGCGAGCTCCAGCGCCGGCTGGAGCGCGGCGTCGCCGAGGGCGACGTGCCGGCGGGCACGGACACGGCGGTGCTCGCCGCCTTCTACACGACCGTCCTCGGCGGCCTCTCGCTGCAGGCCCGCGACGGCGCCCCGCGCGAGGTGCTCCAGGCGATCGTCGACTGCGCCATGGCCGCCTGGGACGTGCTGGCCAGGCCGCGCGCCGCTGTCTGAGCGGTATCTGGGCGGGCGAGCGCGCCGGCGCGGCGCTTGTGTCGAGTTGCGTCGAGGCCGGCGGCGGCGATACGTTGAGGTCGTTCGACGCTTCGGTGAGGCCCGCACGAGGTGCGTTGTCATGGGAAATGAGTTCGTCGCGCACCCCTCGCATTCGGCCGAGTACTTCGGCGATACGCGCGATAGCTGGTGGAACCCCGATTACGTCGAGCTGCTCGCGCGGCGATGGGGCCTGAGCCGCGTGCGCGCGGTGCTCGACGTCGGGTGCGGCGTCGGGCACTGGGGGCGCGTGCTCGGCGGCGTGCTGCCGAGGGCGGCGCGCATCACCGGCGTCGACCGCGACCCCGTGTGGGTCGAGAAGGCCGCCGAGCGCGCGGCGGCGCGCGGGGACGCGGATCGGTTTCGCTACCAGGTCGGGGTCGCCGAGGCGCTGCCGTTCGAGGGCGACACGTTCGATCTCGTGACGTGCCAGACGGTGCTGATCCACGCGGCGGATCCGGGCGCGATGCTCGCCGAGATGGTCCGCGTCACGAGGCCGGGCGGGCTCGTCGCGGTGGCCGAGCCGAACAACCTGGCGGGCGCCCTGCTGAGCGCGGCCGTGCTGCATGCGCCTGTGGACGAGACCCTCGCCCTCGTGCGCTTCCAGCTCCTGTGCGAGCGCGGCAAGGCGGCCCTGGGCGAAGGGCACAACTCCCTGGGAGAGCTCATCCCCGAGCTCTTCGCCAGACACGGCCTCACCGATATCCAGGTCTACCTCAACGACAAGGCGAACGTCGTGCTGCCTCCCTACAGATCGTCGGAGCAACGGGCGACGGTGGAGGAGATCGCCGACTTCGCGCGGCGCGAGCTCTGGATCTGGAGCCGGGGCGATACGCATCGGTATTTCCTCGCCGGCGGAGGCGAGGAGCAGGAGTTCGAGGGCTGCTGGGCGGCGGCGATGGGGGCAGCGCGGAGGACCGCGGAGGCGATCGCCAGGGGGACGCACGCGAGCGCGGGCGGGAGCGTCGGATACGTTGTGTCGGGGACGAAGCCGTCGCCGCCGTCGAGCAGGCACCTGCAGGGGCACGTGTACCGGAATCCGTGATTGCCCGGACGCCTGGCCCCTGGAGAGGGTGTTCGCCGGCGGCCCACGGTGGATGGCGGCGCTATGTCGCCTCGTTCATCGGGCGCAGGACGATCTGCACGATGCGCGAGCGGTCCCGGGGGAGGGCGGCGAGGACGACGGCCTCGGCCACGTCCTCGGCGGTGGAGAAGCCCTGCATGCGCTCGGAGCCCGCGGTGCGGCCGTCGCCGAGCGCGAAGTGGGTCTCGACGCCGCCCGGACAGACGGCGCTCACCTTGATGTTCTCCTGCCAGAACTCGCGGTCGAGCGCCTGCGTCAGGCCGACCTGCGCGAACTTGGAGGCACAGTAGATGGCCTCGTTCGGATAGCCCTGGAGGCCGGCGACGCTGGCGACGTTGACGATGTGGCCGCCCCCCTGGCGCCGCATGTGGGGGATGACCTCGCGGCAGAACAGCCAGGTCCCCTTCATGTTCGTCGCCATGATGCGGTCGTAGTCGTCCTCCGACCACTCCAGGAAGGGCCGGTAGCCGCCGACGCCCGCGTTGTTGACGAGGATGTCAATCCGCCCGAGCTCGCGGATCGCCCGCTCCACGCACGCGGCCACGGAGGCGGCGCGGGTGACGTCGGCCTCGATCATCAGCGCGCGGCCGCCCGCCGCGCGGAGCTCGCGCTCGAGCGCGCCCAGGTCCGCCGCGGTGCGCGCGACGCCGACAACGACGGCCCCCTCGCGGCCCAGCGCGAGCGCGCTGGCCCTCCCGATTCCCCTGCTCGCCCCGGTGATGAGCGCGATCTTGTCCTTCAGGCGCACGGTCTCCCCCTCTCCGCCGCGCGCAGCGTGGAACGAAGCGCCGCTCCCCCGCGCCGGCCGCGGGCACCGTATCACGGGCGCGGCTCGCCGGCGCGCAGCCGGTAGGCAGGCTCGGACGGAGCGCCGTCGTGCAGCCACGCCTGCGCACGGTCGCCCTCGCGCCCCGGGGTGGCCCTGACGATCGTCCGGAGCTCACGGACACGCCGCGAGGCGCCGGCGAACACGCCGCGTGCCGCGTCGTCAGGGAGAGGATCGCCCGGTCCGGGGCCTGCGCCGCATCGACAGGGCATACATGCCATCGGAATGTAAATGCATCACATTTGCAATTGACTTTCAGTTGGACCGATCGCATACGGTGCGCCGCCGGCGGCGATGGCCCCGGCGGCACTGTCATGCTCACGGCAAAGAAGCTTTCGAAGTCCTACGGGGGCGTCCCCGCCCTCGACGCGCTCGATCTCGAGGTCCCGGCCGGCGAGGTGTTCTGCCTCCTCGGCCCGAACGGCGCGGGCAAGACGACAACGCTGAGCCTGTTCCTCGGGTTCGCGAGGCCCTCCTCCGGCGCGGCGTACGTGGCCTCCGTCCACGTGGAGCCCGACCCGATCGCGGCGCGGCGGAAGATCGCCTATGTCCCGGAGCAGGTGCGGCTGTATCCGCACCTCACCGGCTGCGAGAACCTCGCGTATTTCCTCGGCCTGTCGCAGGCGCACGTGCCTCCCTCCGCGGCGCTCTCGCGGCTGCTCACCGCGGCCGGGCTGCCCGAGGGCGCCGTGCACCGGCCGGCGAGCGGGTACTCCAAGGGCATGCGGCAGAAGGTGGTCCTCGCCCTGTCGCAGGCGAAGAACGCCGGCGCGCTGCTCCTCGACGAGCCGACCTCGGGCCTGGATCCCGGCGCGGTCCGCGATCTCTGCGCGGCGATCCGGCGCGAGGGCGATCGCGGCGCCGCGGTGCTGATGGTGACCCACGACCTCGGCGCCGTCGCGAGCATCGCGCACCGGATCGGCGTCATGAAGGCCGGCCGGCTTGTCGAGGTCGCGCGCGCCGCCGGCCTGTCCGAGGCCGACATCCTCTCGCTGTACCGCCGCCACTTCGACCCTCCCGGCGGCGCGACTCCCGAGCTCCCCGCGCGCCACGGCGCGTCCGCCGCGTCCGCGCCGGAGGCGCTGTCATGACCCCGCGCGCGCACACACCCCGGCTCGCGACCGCGCTCGCCGCGCTCCTCACCGCCCGCGCCGCCGCGGCGGCGGAAGCCACCGCCGCAGCAGCCCCCGCGCCGGCGGGCGCCGCCGAGACAGCGGCGCCGGAGGCCTCGCCCGCGCTCGGCGAGGAGGTCGTCGTCATCGGCCAGCGGATCGGGCCGCTCGACAGCGCCGACGTCGTGACCTCTGTCGACATCCTCGGCGGCGAGGAGATCCAGAATCAAAGCACCGCCGAGCCGCTCGAGCTGCTCCGGCGCGTGCCGGCGGTCTACGTCGAGTCCTTCAACCAGGGCATCATCAACGCCGACGTCGGGCTCCGCGGCTTCAACACGCAGGGCGACGTCGCCCACACGAAGCTCCTCATCGACGGCATCCCCAGCAACCACCACGTCGGCCTCCCCGACATGAAGGCCGTGTTTCCGCTCGAGATCGAGCGGATCGAGGTCGTCAAGGGCACGAACGACCCGCGCTATGGGCTCAACAACGTCGCCGGCAACATCCACGTCGTCACCCGCAAGACCGGGAACGAGCGCATCGCCCGGCTCCTCGCCGGGAGCTTCTGGACCGTGGAGCCCCAGGTGCTCGTCGCCGACGAGCGCGGCGCGCTGAGCCAGACCTATTTCGCGGGCTACCGCGGCTCGGACAGCTACCGCGATCACGCGCGCAGCGACAAGGTCGCCGGCTCGGCCAAGTGGTTCTACGAGCCGTCCAGGCAGCTCCGGGTCGGGCTCATCGTGCGCGGCATGCTCCTCGACGCGGACGCCCCGGGCTACCTGTCCGCGGAAGACGCGCGCGCGCGCCCGACGGCCTCGCCCGCTCATTCAGCGACCGACGGCGGACGTCAGGCGACCCTCCACGCGAGCGTCCATGTGGATCGAGAGCTCACCGAGGGGCTGTCCTGGCAGCTCAAGGGCTATGGGCAGGCGTTCCTGCGGGATCGCTGGGTGAAGTTCGACCCCGACCTCGACCAGCAGCTCCGGATCGAGGACGACCGGCAATACGGCGCTATCTCGGTGCTCACCTACCGGGCGCGCGAGCCGCGGGCGCTCGACCTCACCGTCGAGTGGGGCGTCGATTACCAGCTCCAGGACAACCGATACCAGCGCATCCCCACCGTGGACCGCGCGCGGCAGGGCGCCGCGTTCCGCGATGAGGACTTCGATATTCACGCCGTCGGCTCGTATCTGCAGGCGAGCGCGCGCCCGCTCGAGCCGATCAAGCTCGTGGCCGCGCTGCGGGCCGACCGCCTGGCCGGCTCGGGCAGCTTCCTCGAGCAGCCCGAGGGCGAGGCGCCCCGCAGGGTGGACCACGGCCTCAACGATTACGGCTTCATCTGGCAGCCCAAGGCGAGCGTCATGGTGACGCCGGTGAAGGGGCAGAGCGTGTATGCCAATTACGGCCGCTCATTCCAGATCGGCACGGGCAAGGGTGCCTACGCCACCCAGGGCACGCCGCTCGCGCCGTCGATCAACGACGGCTGGGAGGTCGGCTACCGGTCGAGCGTCTTTCCCTGGCTCAAGGGCCATGTCGCGTACTGGGAGCAGCGCGCGAGCGGCGAGGTGCGGGACAATGGCGACGGCTCCGGCGACGCCGAGAACGTCGGCAAGACGCTGCGCCGCGGCTTCGACGTCGAGCTCACGCTGCGCCCGTTCGATCTCCTCTCCGTGTGGGGCGCGTTCAGCCGCGCCATCTCCGAGCAGGTCGAGCCGGGCCCGGCGCTCGCCGCGAACAAGGGCAAGGAGCTCGACCACGTCCCGAGCTTCAGCGCGAAGGCCGGCGTCGACGTTCACCCCACGCAGGAGCTGCTCGTCTCGCTCTGGTGCTACGCGCAGGGCGATTACCACCTGAACAAGGAGAACCATACCGAGGAGAACGGCTCGCGGAAGGTCGGCGACTACGTCGTCATCAACGCGAGCGCGGCCCACGACGTGTCCGAGTCGATCGCGCTCGGCGTCGAGGTGCACAACCTGCTCGACCGGTCGTACGACACGTCCATCTGGTACAAGGACTTCGGCGCCGCCGGGGCCCAGCACAACCCGGGCGGCGCTCGCTCGGCGTACGTGACTGGCACCCTGAGCTTCTGAGACGCCGCGGTCCGACGAGACCCACAGGGAGTCAGCGCATGAGAGCCCTCTCGACAGCGGCGCGGCACGAGGCCATCCGCGCGCTGCGCAACCGCACCGTCCGCATCGCCGCCGCGCTCGTCGCGGCGCTCCTCGTCGCCGCCTTCCTTCTCGAGGCGGCGCGGCACACCGGAGAGGCCCGCCAGCGCGCGGCCTTCCAGGAGCTTGTCCACCGCCAGTGGGTCGATCAGCCCGATCGCCACCCGCACCGCGCCGCCCATTACGGCACCTTCGCCTTCCGCGCCCCGAGCCCCCTCGGCTTCTTCGATCCCGGGCTCGAGTCCTTCGCCGGCACCTCGATCTTCCTCGAGCCGCACCAGCGCAACGCGCTGGGCTTCAGCGAGGCCGCGCAGTCGAGCGAGCTCGCGCGCTTCGGCACCCCGAGCGCCGCCTTCGTCCTCCAGGTGCTGCTCCCGCTGCTCATCTTCTGCATGACGTTCGCCAGCGTCGCCGGAGAGCGCGAGTCGGGGACATGGCGCCTCGCCGTCTCCCAGGGCGTCGACGCGCGCGTCCTCCTCGCCGGCAAGGTCCTCGGGACGCTGCTCGCCGTCGCGCTGTGGCTCGCGCCGCTCCTCGCGCTCGCGATCGCGGGCGCCCTTCTCACGGGCGTGCTCGACGCCTCCCGGGACACGACGCTCCGCGCGGCCGCGCTCGCGGGCGGATACGCCGTTTATCTGACGGCCTGCACGGCGCTCGGCGTGCTCGTCTCGTCGTTCCACCGCCGCGCTCAGGGCGCCCTCCTGACGCTCCTCGGCCTGTGGGTCGCGCTCTGGATCGTCGTGCCGCGGCTCGCCACCCAGGCCGCGAGCCGCCTCCACCCGACGCCCTCGCGCGCCCAGGTCGAGCTCGACCTCGCGCGCGCGATCCGCGACGTCGGAGACAGCCACGATCCCAGCAACCCCCATTTCCAGGAGCTCCGGCGCCACACGCTGGCCGAGCACGGCGCGTCGCGCGTCGAGGACCTCCCGGTCAACTACGGCGGCGTCGTGATGCGCGAGGGGGAGAAGGTCACGACGGCTGTGTTCAACGATTACTACACGCGCCTGTTCGAGGCGCACCGCGCCCAGGACGCGCTCGCGCTCCGCGCCGGCCTGTTCACGCCGCTGCTCGCGATCCGGTCGTTCTCGATGGGGGTCGCCGGCACCGACGCCCACCACCTCGTCGATTTCGAGGAGCAGGCCGAGGCGTACCGCTACGCCTTCATCCAGCACCTGAACCATCTCCACATCACGAGGATCCACTGGCACAACGACAAGGCGCAGCGGGTCGATCGGGCGGAGTGGACCGAGTTCGCCCCCTTCCAGCACAGGAAGGCTCCCGCCGCGTGGGCGCTGTCCCGCGTGGCGCCCGCCGGCCTCGCGGTGCTCGCGTGGGCGGCGGCGCTCTCGCTCGCCGTCGCGCGCTTCACCCGCCGCCACGGAGAGGCGTCATGAGCTCCTTTTCCTCACCCTTTCTCGCGCGGGCGCGCCTGGAGCTCCGCCAGATGCTCCGCGCGCGGACAGCCCTCGTCGTCGCTTCCCTCCTGCTCGTCGCCGGCGTCGCCGCCATCGTCGACGGCGCGGCGCGCGTCGCCCGCGAGCGCGAGGTCATCGCGGCGCTCGAGCCAGCGCTCCGGGAGGAGGAGAGCTATCTCCGCAAGACGCACGCGCCGGAGGACGATCTCGGCCTCGTCCTCTACTACCTCGCCATGCCCGTCGCGCACGAGCCGACCGGGTGGACGGCGCTCTCGACAGGGCTGCGCGACGTGCACCCGTACAGCCGGCACCTGCGCTTCATCGGCGTCGTGCCCCAGCTCTACAAGACGGACATCGCCAATCCGCTCAAGCAGCTCTCCGGCAGCTTCGACTACGGGTTCGTCCTCATCTTCCTCGTCCCGCTCTTCATCATCGGCGTGAGCTACGATGTCCGGTCGCGCGACGACGATCTCGGCACGGAGCCGCTCGTCTGCTCCCAGCCGACGCGCCTGTCCCGCGTGCTCGCCCTCCGGCTCGCGCTGCGCGCCGCGCTGGTCTCCGCCGTCGCGCTCGCGCTGCTCGCCTTCGCCGTCGCCTGGCTGGGCCTCCCGCTCGACGCCCGCGCCGGCGCCTTCGCGCTCGCGTCGCTCGCGTACATCGCGCTCTGGTTCGTCGTCGTGTTCCTCGTGGCCTCGCTGCGCCGCCCGTCCGCGTGGAACGCCATCTCGCTCGTGGGCGTCTGGATCGCCTGGTGCGTGCTCGTTCCCGCGCTCGTCAACCTCGCGATCATCACGGCCTCTCCCGCCCACGGCGGCGTCGAGCTCACCCTCGCGCAGCGGCAGGAGATGAACGCCGGCTGGGACCGGCCGAAGCGCGCCACCCTCGATCCGTTCTTCGCGCGCCGGCCCGAGTGGGCCAGGACCCCGGTGCCGGAAGACCGCTTCTCCTGGCCCTGGTACTACGCCATGCACGAGATGGGCGACGCGCACGTCGCCCGGCAGGTCGAGGACTACCACGCTGCGCTCGCGCGCCGGGAGCAGTGGACAGCGCGGGCCGCCCTCGTCCTGCCGCCGCTCGCGCTGGAGCTCGTGCTCGACCGGATGGCGGGCACGGACATGGCCACGGCGCTCGCCTTCAGGGACAGCATCGCCGCCTACCACGAGCAGCTCAAGCAGTACGTCTATCCGCTCGTCTTCAACTACGAGGGCATCGCCGCGTTCGACATCGACGCCGTCCCGCGCCACCGCTTCGGCGGCGCCCCGCGGCCCTTGCACCTCGCCGGCCTCGCGGGGCTGCTCGGCGTCCTCGCGCTGCTCGGCGCCATGATCCCGCGGGCCATCCGACGCATCGACGCGACGCCGTGGCTCGAAGAGGCGAGCGCCTCGGGCAAGGCATCTTCCCTGCCGGCCGCCGGCCAGGAGCCGTCGAGCGCCCCTTGCACGCTGCTGACCCGCGACGAGAAAGCACGGGAGACGTGAGCCATGGATGACCGAACGCCGCGGATCGAGGACATTCAAGGTCTGGCGCTTACCCCTCGCGAGGTCGCCGCGCTCGCCGAGCCGCTCAGACGACTCTATCTCTCCCTGCCGCCCATGCTCTCCGCCGGGGAGATCGAGCAGGTCAACCGGGGCACCAAGGTCCTGGGAGGCGATTACGTCTATCGTGGGCTCGAGTTCGCCGTCCCGTCCGGCGTCCTCGTGCCCGGCGGGACGAGCGAGGTGATCTTCGATGCCCTCCACGACGGGCTCGTCGAGGTGCAGGGCGCCTCGGTGGTCGTGATGGGGTGCGGGGCGGGCGTCGAGCCCGTCCTCGCGCGTCAGCGCGGCGCCCGCGAGATCTACGCGATGGACATCCATGAAGCGAGCGTCGCGTCGAGCCTCGCGAGCTTCGAGCGGCACACGGGCGCGCGCGACCCCGAAAGGCACCACTTCCTGGTCTCGGACCTCTTCTCCGCGCTGCCGCCCGGGAGGCGCGCCGACGTCATCCTCTTCAACCCGCCCGCGAACCCGCTGCGCTCCGACGATCCCGATCTCACGCGGGTGAACTTCTCGGGCTCCGCGATCATGGTGAGCTTCTTCGATGAGATCGCCTCTCGAGAGCTGCTCGCGCCGGGGGGCAGGGTCGTCACCGTGCTCTCGAACGCCAGCAACCTCCAGGGCATCACGGCGCACGCGCTGCGCCGGGGCTTCGAGCCCGAGCTCCTGAGGCGGAAGACCTGGCCCGCTCCCTACGACAAGATCCTGACACACCTCCTCTCCTTCACGCTGTGACGAGGACTGGATCGATGGCCCAGCACCGCACGCAGCCTCTTCAGGAGCCCTTGAGCTTCGGGTCGTACTGGAAGCTCGCCCTCCCCCTGACCCTCGCCGGCCTGTCGGGGCCGATCATGAACGCCACCGACACAGCCGTCATGGGGCACTTCGGCGACGCGGCCACGATGGGGGGAGTCGCCGTCGGCAGCCAGATATTCAACACACTTTACTGGCTCCTCGGCTTCTTCCGGACCAGCACGAGCGGCTTCGCAGCCCAGGCGCGCGGCGCCGAGGACCGCCAGGAGGCCGCGTTGCAGCTCTTCCGCCCGCTCGTCTTCGCCGGCCTGGTCGGCTGCGTCTTTCTGCTGCTGCAGGGCCCGATCGGGGCCACCGGCCTCGATCTGATGGGGGCCCGCGGACAGATCGAGCCCCACGCGGCGGCCTACTACGAGGCGCGCATCTGGGGGGCTCCCGCGGCGCTGATGGGCTACGTGGTCGCGGGCTGGCTCATCGGCATGGCCGAGGTGCGCTGGGCGATGCTGCTCTATGTCGGGATGGACCTGCTCAACCTCGTCCTCACCGTCACCTTCGTCACGGCGCTCGACCTCGGGGTGAGCGGCGTCGCCTGGGCCACCGTGATAGCCGAGGTGACGAAGGTCCTCGTCGGCTTCCTTGTGATCTGGCGCAAGGGCCACCTGCGCGGCGTCCAGCCACGCTGGTGGCACCTCGTCGATCCCCACGCCGTCACCCGCATGTGGCGGGTGAACAGCGACGTCCTCGTGCGCACGACCTGCCTGCTCGGCGTCTTCGGCTGGATCACCCGCCAGAGCGCGCTCCTCGGCCCCGAGGTCCTGGCCGTCAACGCGATCCTCATGCACATGCAGCTCGTCATCTCCAGCGCGCTGGGCGGGCTCGGGAACACCGCGGGCATGCTCGCCGGCCAGGCGATAGGGGCACAGTCCCGGGAGCGCTTCGACGACACGATCCGGCTCTCGTTCTGGACGGCGTCGCTGTCCGCGCTGGCGATCAGCCTCGCTTGCGCCGTCGCGCAGCCGGCCATCCTCGGGCTGTTCACGCCGCTTCCGTCGATCGCGCAGATGACGGGCCGTTACTTCGTCTGGATGGTGCTGTTCCCGGTCGCGATCTTCTGGAGCATGATCCTCGAGTGCGTCTTCACGGGCGCGACCCGGGCCGCCCCCGTCCGCAACTCGCTGCTCGCCGCCACCCTGGTCTTCTTCGTCACCTGGCCTGTCTTCACGACCCGCTGGGGAAATCACGGGCTCTGGATGGCCTTCCTCCTGTTCAGCCTGACGCGCTCTGTCTATCTCCACCTGGCGCTCCCGAGGCTCCTGCCGGCGGCGTTCCCGGCGCGCCCTCGAGAGCCCGTCACCGCCTGACGCCCCCTCCGGGCCGCGCGTCACGTCACATCACGTCCAGTCGCAGCTCCAGGAGAGTGCTCGATGTGTTCGATCGCTGGCATCTTCAACAAGAAGCGGCCCATCGGCGCCGCGCAGCATGACGAGATGGCGTCGCTCCTCGAGGCGATGCACCACCGCGGGCCGGATGCGCGGGGCGCCGTGCAATGCGCGAGCTGGGCGCTCCTCGGCAGCAACCGGCTGCGCATCACCGACGCCGGCAACCCCGGCGCGGACATGCCGCTCACCTCGGCCGATCAGCGCCTCACCCTCGTCTTCAACGGCGAGATCTACAACCACCGCGACCTGCGCGCGCGGCTGTCGCGGTTCCCGTTCAGGACCGCCTCGGACACCGAGGTCATCCTCGCGGCGTACGATACCTGGGGGCTCGCCTGCGTGGAGCAGCTCGAGGGCATGTTCGCCTTCGCCCTGTTCGACAGCGCGACGCAGACGGGGCTCATCGCCTGCGACCCCACCGGGCAGAAGACGGTTTACCTGTGGGAGGACGACGACGCCCTGGTCTTCGCCTCGGAGATCGACCCGCTGATCAAGGACCCCTACCGCACGAAGGACTGGGATCTCGACGGCCTCGCGGAGTTCACCGCGCACCGCTTCATCCTGGGCAGCACCACGCACATCCGGCAGATCCGCAAGCTCGAGTCGGGCACCTGGCTGACCAGGACGCCCGAGCGCCAGGAGACGGGGCGCTACTACCGGATCCCGCGGGGCGACCTGACGAGGACCGACGTCCCCGCGATCCGGCAGGAGATCAGGAATGCCGTGGTCGACGGCTGCCGCAGGACGTTCGACCTCGAGGTCCCCTATGGCCTCCTGCTGAGCGGCGGCATCGACTCCACCGCCGTCCTCGCCGCGGCCCGCCGCGCCGGCCTGCCGATGAGGACGTTCTCCATCGGCTTTCAGCCCACGGGTCAGCTCCTCCCGAGGAGCACCAGCGTCTTCGACGAGTTCGCCTGTTCGAGGGCGCTCGCCCGGGAGCACGCCACGCAGCACACCGAGATCACCCTGTCGGACGCCGCGTACTGCGCTTACCTCGACCGGTGGATCGAGACCGCCGGCGAGCCGCTCGGGTCCCAGGAGGCGCCCTGCCTCATCCGGCTCTTCGAGGAGGCCGGGCGAGAGACGCGCGTCATCTTCTCCGGGAGCGGGCCCGACGAGATCTTCGACGGCTACTCCTACGGACGGGCGATGGCGGACGTGCCCCTCCCCGAGCTCGCCGAGCGCTACTTCGCCACCTTCCACTGGTCCGGGAAGACCGACCTGAGGCAGCTCATGCCCCACCACGACGCCGCGCTGCTGACCACCAGCAAGTACCGCCAGATCCTCTCGCTCTACGGCGACTGGCCGCTCGACAGCCTCCAGGCCGTGCAGCTCCTGCACTTCCACGGCCGGCTCGTCGCCTACGAGTTCCGGCAGATGGACCTCATCAGCATGCGCCACAGCGTCGAGGCCCGCTCGCCGCTCGCGAGCACCGAGCTCGTCCGCGCCGCCTTCGATTTCCATGGCAAGCTGAAGCAGCTCGACGGCTCCGAGAAGGGAATCTACAAACAGGCCCTCGCCGATCTCGTCCCCCCGGCCATCGCCTCGCGCAAGAAGCAAGGGTTCCCGATCCCCGCGGAGATGTGGTTCTCGAGGCCGTTCACGGAGAGGGCTGCCATCCTCTTCGATCAGGGCTGCGTGCTGAGCAGCGCCGGCCTCGTCGACCCGGGATACCTGAGGAGGCTCTGGGAAGATCCGGACCCGGCCACGCGCAACCTGTTCTCCCGCCTGTACACGGCCGAGGGCATCCTCCGGCGACAGGCCCCGTATCTGGCGCCGTCGCTGGCCGCCTGATCCCAGGCACCCGGGGACGGGAAATGACAGCCCAGCCGCACCCCTCGCGCCTGTTACATGCAATCCATTTGCAATTGACATTTCGTTGTTCATGACGCATAAGTGGCCTGCCAGCGCCGGCGGTCCCGTCGCGCTCGCGGCGCAGCAGCCTCCGGAGCCGCGCGGAGGAGCCCTCGCGCGCGGCGCGCCTGGCCGTCGAGATCAGACGGCACGCGCGGCGAGCTCGCGCCTGATCCTGCCGGCGGCTCACGAGGGCATCGCCGCTCCCCTGCCCTGGCACACCGACCCTGACGAACGGCTCTGCTGATCTGGAGGGCACCATGAACACGGTCATCGATCCTTCGCTTTCGACGCGCATTCACCGCATCTACAACGAGCTCGCGAGCATGGGCTCCCTCGCGCCGAGCCAGCGGGTGAACCACCTGTTCAGCGAGCTCGTGAGCATCTCCATGTCCCGCTCGCGCGGCGAGGCCGACGAGGTGCTCGGGGATCCCGCCGTGAGCGCGATCCGGGAGGGCCTGTGGCGCGTCTGCTCGCGCGGCGAGTACGAGCTGGAGCGCCACTGGGCGCGGCGCATCGCCGCTGCGGACGACCCTGCGGCCGAGCTCCGGAGCTTCCCGTACGCCGCGAACTACGACAAGCTGACCCGGCTCGAGCTCTCCGGCCTGCGGGGCGTTCGCGACGAGCTGCCGCGGCGCGTGCTGTTCATCGGCTCCGGTCCGCTCCCCTTCACCTCGATCCTGCTCGCCGAGCGCCTCGGCCTCCCGGTCAGCAACATCGACGTCGACGAGGAGGCGTGCGCCGACGCCCGCGCGCTCGCGCGTCGCCTCGGGCTCTCGGACAGGCTCGGCTTCACCTGCGCCGACGCCCTGGCCTGCGCCGACCTCTCGGAGTTCGATTGCGTGTTCCTCGCCGCGCTCGTCGGCATGAACCGGCGCGAGAAGAGCCGCCTGCTCCACCACCTCCACGGGGCGATGCGCCCGGGCGCGCTGCTCCTCGTCCGCAGCTCGCAGCGACTACGCACGCTGCTCTACCCCGAGGTCGACATCCATGGAATGGCGCCTTTCGAGCCGCTCCTGGAGATCCATCCGCACGACGAGGTGATCAACTCGGTCATCCTCGCGGAGCGGCCGGGGCCCGACCGGATCGCCGGCTGAGGAGGCGACATGCTAAGGTCCCGGCCCGTCAGGACCCGGCCGAGGAGCCCATCATGACCACGCCTGCGATCCCCTCGAAGCTGCCGTCGACCGGCGTCAGCATCTTCACGGTGATGACGCGCCTGGCGAACGAGCACGGCGCCATCAACCTGTCGCAGGGCTTCCCGGATTTCGACTGCGCGCCGGAGCTTGTCGAGACCGTCGCCCGCCACATGCGCGCCGGCCACAACCAGTATGCCCCCATGCAGGGCGTGCTGGCCCTGCGCGAGGCGCTCTCCGCGAAGATCGAGCGGCTCTACGGCCGCCGCTACGACCCGGCGACCGAGATCACGATCACCTCGGGCGCGACCGAGGGCATCTTCAGCACGCTGACCGCGTTCGTCCGGCCCGGGGACGAGGTCATCCTGTTCCAGCCTTGCTACGACTCGTACGCGCCGGCCGTGCTGCTGAACGGCGGCGCGCCCGTGTTCGTCACGCTCCGCTATCCGGACTACCGCGTCGACTGGGACGAGGTGCGGCGCGCGATCACGCCGCGGACCCGGCTCCTGCTCATCAACTCGCCGCACAACCCGACCGGCACGATGCTGTCGGCCGACGACATGCGCGAGCTCGCGCGGGTGCTGGACGGGACTGACGCCCTCGTCGTCGGCGACGAGGTGTACGAGCACATCGTCTTCGACGGGAGACGGCACGAGAGCCTCGCGCGGTATCCGGAGCTGGCCGACCGCTCCGTTGTCATCAGCTCGTTCGGAAAGACGTACCACACGACCGGCTGGAAGGTGGGCTATTGCGCGGCGCCGCGGCCGCTCTCGGCCGAGATCCAGCGGGTGCACCAGTTCGTGACCTTCGCGGTGAACGCGGCCATCCAGCTCGCGTATGCCGAGGTCGTGGCGCGCGATCCGCTCGTCGCCGATCTCGCCCCCTTCTACCAGGCGAAGCGCGACCGGTTCCTGAAGCTCATCGAGGGCTCGCGGTTCCGCCCGCTGCCGTGCGAGGGCACGTATTTCCAGCTCGTCGACACCTCCGAGATCACGGCCGAGCGAGACGCCGATTTCGCGCTGCGCCTCATCCGCGAGCACGGCGTCGCCGCGATCCCGATCTCCCCGTTCCTGTCCGGCGCGGAGCCCGGGCCCGTCCTGCGGTTCTGCTTCGCCAAGCGGGACGAGACGCTCGAGAGCGCGGCGGAGCGGCTGCGCCGGGTCTGAGCGGCGGCGCCGCGTCAGGCGCCCGCGCGCGCCCGCTCCGGGAAGAGCGACAGCAGCCCTCTCGCCGAGGCCTCGCACCCCCCGCGCTGTGAATCCAGGCTCCACATGGAGGCGCAGCGGCGTCTCCGCCGAGGAGCCCGGCGGCGGCGGCGCGGCGGCGATCGCCGGCGCCGCCATCCGTAGACTCCATTTTATTGCAATCAAGTTACCGTAGTAGTACCAGGGGGCGCGACCGGGATCGAGCCCGGCGCCTCGCGCGGCAGCCAGACAGCAGCGTTGACGGGATGACTCGCCCGCGTGGCTCCGCCGCCGTGCTCCGCCGAATGGAGGCCTCATGCTGAAGTACACGTCCCAGCTCAGGGCGATCCCCCGCGATGTCGTCGACGGAATGCTCGACGACGTCGCGCGCGCCGACATCCCGTGGACCGAGAACTACTCGCGGTATCAGTCCGGCGGGTGGAAGACCGCCGCGCTCTACAACGCGAGCGGAGACTCGCGAGAGAACGATCTCGCGGACTGCGCGCCCATCCCCACCGAGGTCGTCCCGCGGCTGCCTCGGGTCCGCGACTTCGTCGAGGGATCAGGCCTCGAGCTGATGTGGGTCAGGCTGCTCCGGCTCGACCCGGACGCGTTTCTGTGGGAGCACACCGACTACGGGGCGCACAACCTGAGCCGCGTTCCCAGGCTCCGGCTCCACGTTCCCCTGAAGACCAACCCGGAAGCGCTCATCGTCCTGCCGTCGCGCTCGGTCCACATGAAGAGCGGTTTTCTCTGGAAGCTGTCCCCTCACGAGACGCGCCATGGCGCCTGCAACCGCGGCTCCGAGGAGCGTATCCACCTGATCCTCGACTGCTACATGAACGGTCCGCTGGAAGAGCTCATCGCCCGGGAGCTCCTCCAGCCCGACGCTGTGCGGGACAAGCCCGGGCTCTCGGAGGAGCGCTTCGCGGAGCTCTGCCGAGAAGCCGACGCGCTGATGAGCGCCGGGCGCCAGAGCGCCGCAGAGGACCTGCTCCGGAAGGTGTTCCACAGCCATGATCTGGGCTCGCTGTCGAGCTACGACCTGCTCGCGCGCTACTTCGAGGGGCGCGGCGACGCCGCTCGGCGAGATCACTGGTTGAGGGAGAAGATCACCTTCCTGAACCTCAACGTGCCCGGACATCCGTTTTATCAGCCCGCCCTCGCGTGATACAGGGCTCCAGGCGTCCTGCCCGCGGCCCAGGTTCACCCACATCCGCGAGCGCACATCGCCCCTGGCGGGTCCAGCGCGCCCCGAGCGGAAAGATACGCCTGCTTGCCAGCGGCGCCGGACCTCCATAGCATCGAAGTTTGCGGGCTCTCGGGGCCCCGCGCTTGGATATAAAGAAACCACCATGCTTGACATCACGCACGCACAGACACGCGCGCTCGAAGACCTCTCGCCGGGCGGCGCCGACGCGCGCCCGGCGCCCCGTCGAGAGCGGGAACGGCGCGCCGACGCCGTCAGCCCTCGCGGCGCCGCGGCGCCCGGCGAGGGCCGCGTCAAGCCGGCGCCCGCCCAGCGCTGCGTCACGGCGCGCGCCGTCCGCTCCGACATGCTGCTCGTGCTGCTCGCCGCGCTCGTCGCGGGCGGCGCCCTCGGGTGCGGCCACGCCTGCAACTACGGATTCTCGCCTTGCAAGTCGGTCTCCTCCGCGTCCCCCACGCCGAACCTCTCGGGCGCAAAGGAGAACTGCCCGACCGAGTATCGCCCGCTGTGCCTCGGCAAGGACAGCCGCTGTGTGACCGACAAGAACGGCTGTCAGGTCTGCGATTGCGTGGCGAGCGGGGCGCCCGCGACAACGCCTGACCCGCGCGACGTGCACGACCCGCGCGACGGGCGGTAGCCCTGCACCCCCGAGGATCGAGCCCATGAATCGAGAGAAGGATGCGAGTCCGGCCGACGCGCTGCTCGCCGAGGCCGAGCGGATCTCGGCGCTGCTCGCCGAGCACGCGGCCCGGCACGATCGCGAAGGCACGTTCCCTGTCGAGGGGCTCGCGGCCACGCTCCGCTCGCCGATCAACACGGCGGCGATCGGCGGCGAGGGCGGCGCCGGCGCGCCGTGCTCGTGGCGCACCTTCGGCCGCATGGTCGCCATCCTGGCCCGGGGCGACGCGTCGTTCGCGACCGCGTGGCTCATGCACCAGGGCGCCATGTCCGTGTTCCGCGCCCTGATCGACCCGGACGAGCGATCCCGCTTCGAGCAGGCGCTCCGCCGCGGCGCGTGGGTCGCCAACGCGCTCTCCGAGCCCACCAGCGGCAACATGTTCCTCGTGCCGCGCCAGATCGCCCGCAAGGCCGAGGGCGGCTATCGCCTGACCGGCGAGAAGCGCTTCGTGAGCGGGTGCGAGCACGCCGACTGCTTCTTCACGGCCGCTGTCTGCGACGGGCAGCCCGCGTTCTTCCTCATCGACAGGGACGACTCGATCTCCATCGAGCCCATCTGGGACACCCTCGGCATGCGCGCCACGCGCAGCCAGATCGTGCGCTTCCAGGACACGCTCCTGCCCGACGCGCGGCGCCTCGCCGTCGATCCGCTGGCGCCCAACCCCATCCCCGTCGCCGCGGCGTGGCTCTCCATCGGCATCGCCGAGGCCTCCATGGCGGCGGCCGTTGCCTACGCCCGCGAGCGCGTGCTCCCGCCGGCCGACAGGCCCATCGCCGAGCTGCAGTGGGTGCAGTTCGCCGTGGCCGACATGAGCCTGCGCCTCGAGGCCGCGCGCGCCCTGGCCCTGCGCACAGCCGAGGCCGCGGACGGCGGCGATCCGGCCTACGGCCTGCTCCAGCTCCAGGCCAAGGCGGTCGCCAACGAGGCCGCCGTCGCGATCACCACCTCGGCCCTGGAGATCGCCGGCGGCGCCGGCTACATGCGCGGCCGCCCCATCGAGCGCCACCTGCGCGACGCGATGAGCGGCCCGCTCATGGCCCTGTCCGGCCCCGTGATCCGCGAGATCCTGGGCAAGACGCTGCTCGGCGTCGGCAGCCCCGCGCCGTAGCCCGCGCGCTCCTGGCTGCCCGTCCGCGCGGGCTCAGCCGAGCAGCCTCCGGAGCTCCTCGAGCAGCTCCGGGAAGGCGCGCCCCTTCGCGAGCGCCGCGTCCGGCGCGTGCGCGCCGCCGAGGTCATGGCCGCCGGTCCCGCTGAGCAGCACCGCCCTGGCGCGCGGCAGGCGCGCGCGCAGCGGCCCGATCAGGTCGGCGCCGCGGCCGTCGCCGAGGTGCTGGTCGAGCAGCGCGAGGTCGTACCGCGCGCCCTCGGCCGCGAGCATCCGGCCCGCCTCGGCGAACGAGCCGGCCACGTCGACCTGGAACCCCTCGTCCTCGAGCAGCGCCGCCAGCACGACCCGCGACGCCTCGTCGTCGTCCACGAGCAGCACCGCCGCGCTCACGCCGCCCTCCGGCGCCGCCCTGGCCGGCGCGCCCCCGGCCGCGAGGCCTCGCCCCTGGCCCGCCGCCGCGCGGCGCGATGTCCCGCGGCCCTCAGCACGACCGGGGGTCGCTCCGGGCGCGCGCGATCGCGTGCATCAGCTCGCGCACCTCGAACGGCTTGCGCAGGCAGGCGTACCCGCCGCGGCTCGTGAAGGCGTGGATCATCTCCGGCGGCGCGTGCCCGGTCATCGCGATCACCCGGATGTGCTGGCTCGTGCGCCGGAGCAGCTCGCACGTCGTCACGCCGTCGAGCGCCGGCATCACGAGGTCGAGCACGCACACGTCGACCGCCTCGTCCCGGGCGCGCTGGACGGCCGCGTACCCGTCGTACACCGCCTCGGCGCGCAGCCCGGCCGCCCGCAGCCCGGCCACGATCGTCTCCGCGACGTCGGGCAGGTCGTCCACGACGAGCACGGGGCGCGACGCCAGCGCCCGCGCGACGATCCGCGCGAGGTGCTCCATCGAGAACGGCTTGTAGATGACCGCGTAGACGCCCTCGCCGATGCCCTCCTCGATGAGCTCCTCGATCGCGAAGGCGGTCATCAGCACCACCGTGAGCCCCGGCTGGATGCGCCGGAGCTCACGGAACGTCTCGACGCCGTTGAGGCCGGGCATCTTCACGTCGCTGAGGACGAGCGCGAAGCGCTGCTGCCGCGCGGCCTCGATGGCGTGCGCCCCGTCGCGCGCCTCGACGACCTCGTACCCTTCGAGCTCGAGGTTCGCGGCGAGCGTGGCGCGCATCCCCTCCTCGTCGTCCACCACGAGCACCCGCCTCGTCGATCGCATCGTCGTCCCACCTCTCACGCTGGCTGCGCGGCCCCCGCCGCCGGCGCCGCGGCGCGCGGCAGCCGGATCGTGAAGGTCGTCCCCGCCCCGGGCTCGCTCTCCACCGCGATCGTCCCGCCGTGCAGCCGGACGATGCCGGCGGTGATGGCGAGCCCGAGGCCCGTGCCCTTCAGCTTCGTGCTGAAGAGCGGCTCGAAGATCTTCGCGAGGTGCTCCCTGTCGATCCCGGCCCCGTTGTCGGTCACCGAGAGGACCACCTCCCCGTCGCGCGCCCGCGCGGCGACGCCCACGCGCCCCTCGCGCCCGGCCGGGATCGCCTCGGCCGCGTTCTGGATCAGGTTCACGAGCACCTGGCGGAACTGATCCTTGTCGAGGCTCGGCACCGGCAGCCCGGGCGGCACCTCGTTCTGGAGGCGCACGTGCGCGGGCGCCTGCACGACCGAGATCGCGTCGTCGACGAGCGGCCCGAGCGGGCACGCCGAGCGGCAGAGCCGGCGCTCGCGCGCGAAGTCCAGGAGATCGTTGATGATCCTGGTGCACGCAAGCAGCTCCTTCTCCAGGAGCGCGAGGAACTGCGCGACGCGCGGCTCCGCGCCGAGCTCGGTGCCGGCAAGGCGCTTCCCGAGGTAGTACGCCGCGTTCCTGACGGCGCCGAGCGGGTTGCGCAGCTCGTGGCCGACGCTCGCCGCGAGCTGCCCGATCGCGGCGAGCCGCTCGACGCGCAGCCGCGACTCCTGGGCCTCGCGCAGGCCCTCGGCCATGTGGCGGAGCGCGGCGCCCATGCGCCCGAACTCGTGCTTCCCGAGATCGGGCACCGTGGAGGTCAGGTCGCCCGCGGCGATGCGCCGCGCGCACCCGGTGAGCGCGCTGAACCCGCGCGCCATGGTGCGCAGCAGGCCGCCGAGGAGCACGACGAGGGTCCCCAGCGCCGCCGCCATGAGGGCGACGCCGGCGCGCCGGATCTGCGCGCCGGCGAGGCCCGCCTCCTCGGTGCTGCGCGCGACGTCGCGCCGCGCGTCGGCGATCGCCGCGTCGATCCGGGGCACGAACCCGCGCTCGTACTCCCGCTCGGGCGCCTCCACGAACCGCCGGTTGACCCACCGCTCCCCGGCGCTCGCCCTGCGGGTCACCTCGTCCATGTCCCCCGCGATCCTCGCGAAGCTCACGCGCATCCGGCGCAGGCGCTCGTCCTTCGCCTGCTGCGCCTGCGCCTCGCCCTCGCGGAGGCGCTCGTCCTCGATCCAGGCCCGGCCCAGCGCCTCCGCCGCGGCCAGGTCCCGGGCGACGAGCTCGCCGAGGTGGCGCAGCTCCTCGGTGTCCCCGCCGCCGAGGGAGATCTCCGCGGCCTCGCGCATGTAGCGGCTCGCGTGGTTGGCGAGCGTGACGTGCCGGGTGAGGTCCTCGTACGCGAGCTCGGAGCGGCGCTGGAGCAGCGTCATCCGGCCGGAGGTGACGTGGAGCGCCAGGGTGGCGAGCAGCACGACCGACGCGGCCACGGCGAAGATCAGCGCGAGCCCGGTCCGGATGCTCATCGCGGCGGCCCGCCCGCTGTCACGGCGTCGGCTCCGCGGCGCCCGCGCCCGGCGCCGCCGGCGCGCTGCCCGCGCCGGCCAGGGGCAGCTCGATGCAGGCCCGCGTCCCGCGCGGCACGCCGCTGCCGAGGGTGAGCGTCCCGAGATACCGCCGCGCCACGCGCCCGGCGATGTTGAGCCCGAGGCCGAGGTGGCCTGGCTTGGTCGTGTAGAACGGGCGCGTGATCGCCTCGATCTCCGCCTCGGGCACGCCCGCCCCTGTGTCGCCGACCTCGATGCGGTAGCGGGCGCCGACCACGCTCCCGCGCAGCGTCACCACGCCGCCCCCCTCCATCGCCTCCGCCGCGTTCTCCACGAGGCACCGCACCGCCAGCGACAGCTCGTCCGGGTCGAGCTCGACAACGCCGTCCGCCGCGTCGACGTCGACGCGGATCCCCGCCTCGGCGATGCGCGCGCACGCCGCCGCCGCGCGGACGCAGTCGAGGGCGCTCGCGCTCACCGTCCGGCGCAGCGGGCGCGCCCGCGAGCCGACGACGACCTCGTCGACGAGCGCGCTCGCCGCGATCACCTCCTCGTCGATGACGTGGATGAACTGCGCGACGCGCGGGTCGTCCCGGCAGACCTGCTCCCGGGCGACCTTCCGCTGGATGAAATACGCCGCATTGCGGATCGTCCCGAAGCAGTTGCGCAGGTCGTGGCGCAGCGTGGCCACGATCTCCTCGGCCGTCGCGGCTTGCTCCGCCGCGCCGAGCGGATCCCGGCGGATCATCGCGGGCGATCGCCCTCCCCGGCGCGCTCCCCGCCTCGCCCGGCGCTCACTTGAGGGTTCGCCCCGGAAGCCCGACGTCGCCGAGCCGCGTTGCGCCCAGAACGCTCGATGTGCGGGAGGCCGGCGGCGGGTACGAGCTCACCGTCCCGCGGTGCGAAGGATCCTGCGGATCCCGGGTCTCCGGCGCCCGGCCCGACGGCGCGATCTTCGCCGAGGCGGGCGGGACGGTCTCCCTCCTCGCGGGGGAGATCGCGTGGGATCCGACCGAGCGCCTCGTGTGGGCGAGGCGCGCGAGCTCCAGGACGATCCGGGTGATCCGGGCGGGCTCGAACGGCTTGAGGATGACGTAGTGACGGCCAGGCTCGCTGGAGCGAATGTACTCCTCGGCGCCCGTGATCAGCAGGCAGCTCGTGTAGACAGGCAGCTCGGCGACCCGCGTCAGGAGCTCTTCGCCGTTCATCCCCGGCATCTTGTAATCGGAGCAGACGACGTGGAACTGGCCTGTCTGCAGCATCTCCAGCGCTCGATGGGCCGATCTGCAGGTGGCGACGTCGACGTCGTCGGCGAGGATGGCCGCGATGCTGTCGAGCATCCTCTGCTCGTCGTCGACGACGAGCACGCGCAGCCTCTCCTGGGCATACAGGCTCACGTTGCTCCTCTTGTCTCTTCGTGCGGGGATCCGGGCGAAGTGCGTGGATCGACGTGCGTAGATCGAGCGCGGCCCAGGCGTTCGGCGGCCGGAGGCGTCGCGCCATGCCTTGTGCGCGCGCCCGGGTCGCTCGCCCGAGCCCGCCCTTGCGGTGGAGCCGCGCCGCGACCTCATGCTCTCGAATCGAACCGCGCCATCGCCAAGCAGCGGCACGGGCAGATTAAGGATCTACACCACTCCCCCTATCCCGGTAAAGTGATTCCTGACGATGTCGCGCGTTCGTCACCGTGGCACGGCCTCGCCGGTTCAGGCGTCCTGGTCCTGTTTGTGTTCACTGATTTGAAACATTCGATTCACATGGAAGATGAGCGCGTCGTGCTGCGCAGCGCGCGGATTGCAACCCTGCAAGGACCGCAGTGGATGGCGATGGACACAAGACACCTCCATCTGCAGATCTGAAATACACGCCTCGACGGGCGCGGCGCCGGCGGCCCGGTGGCCCGGCCCTTCCGCGCGGCGGTGTCGTCGGCTGTGGGAAACGCTTACGTGATCTATCCCTGTTTCCCACGGCACGCCGCGGCCAACCCAGCTTCGCTCCCAGGGCCTCGAGCACCTCGGCCAGGCCGTTCGCCTCCACCTCGAGGCGAACGGGGCGCTCTCGCTCGTCAAGGCGCAGGGCGAGCGGCGAGGAGCCGCCCGCGTGCGATCGGTGCGGGAGCTCGACGTGGGCGCGCGCGGCCGGCGGGCCGCCCCGGCAGGAGCAGCGCCAGCCGTCCAGGCGCGACGGTCGTCCCGCCGGGGCGCGCCAGCCCCTGCCGCGTCGAGCGCGGCGCCTGGCTGACGGCGGAGTGACCGCCGCGATCCGGTCTGGTACGGTGCGCGGGTCCACATGCCTCCGGCCATCGACAAGCGCGCGCTGCTCGCGGCCCTGAAGGAACAGCTCGCCCGCGAGCTCGAGCGATCCGCCGGGCGGGCGCGCGACGCCGCCAGCGCCGCGACGCACGAGGAGAACCGCGCCGAGGGCGACAAGGACATGCGCGCGACCGAGGCGTCGTACGTGGCGCGGGGGCACAGCGAGCGCGTGCTCCAGGTCGAGCAGGCGCTCGCCAGGCTCGGCGCCGTCGCGGTGCGCGACTTCGGCCCGGACGCCGGCATCGAGAGCTCGGCGCTTGTCGAGCTGGAGAGCGGCAAGCGGCGCGCGCTCTACTTCCTGCTGCCGGCGGCGGGCGGCGAGCGCATGCAGTTCCAGGGGGTCGAGCTGCAGACGCTCGCCACGACGAGCCCGCTCGGCGCTTCCCTGCTGGGCCTGTCCGAGGGCGATGAGGCCGAGGTCGCCACGCCGCAGGGCATGCGCACGTACCTGATCACCAGCGTGCGCTGAACGCCGGCCGCGCTGGCCCGCGGCGCCTCGCCCGGCCGCGCGCCTGGCGACCGGGCGCCGCCCTCCGCGCGCCGCCTCCGAAAAAAAGAAGCGCGCCCTCGTAGGGAGCCCCGCCCCGCCGGCGTCCCATGGATGAACGACCCGCTCGGCACGATGCGGGCGACCCAGGAGAAGAGTCCATGATGCAGTCTCGTTGGTGGAGGCTTGGGGGGATCTTGCCGCTCGTCGGCGCGCTCGTCGGCGCGGCCGGTTGCACCGCGGAGACGGGCCAGGGCGACACGTCGCCGAGCGACGAGGCCGCCGAGGCGGCGCTCGTCCAGGGGCCGAAGGGCGGCCGCGCCGGTGAGGCCGGCGGCCACCGGAAGGGCTTCGGCCACGGGAAGGGCTTCGGCCACCGCGGCGGCGCGCACGGCCCCGAGCACCTGCTGCGGACGGCGCTCCACGAGCTCGACCTGTCGGACGCCCAGGAGGCGACCATCGAGGGCGCGTTCGAGGGCCTGCGCGGCGGCGCGAAGGAGCGCCCGGAGCACGGGGCGGTGTTCGCGGCGCTCGCCGACGGCGTGCGCGCGGGCAAGATCGATCGGGCCGCGATCGAGGCGAAGCTCGCCGACGCGGGCCGCCTGGCCGAGGAGCGCCGCGCGCGCGTCGCCGGGGCGCTGAGCACGCTGCACGCGACGCTCACGAAGGAGCAGCGGCGCGAGCTCGTCGACGCGATCGCCGCGAGGATGGACCAGCACGGCGAGAAGGGCGACCGCGGCGATCGCGCCGGGAGGCGCGGCCCCGGCATGAAGGGCGGCCCCGGCATGAAGGGCGGCCCGCTGGGCCACCTCCTCCGCGGCCTCGACCTGCGCGACGATCAGCGGGCGCAGATCGACAAGGCGCTCGAGAGCGCGCGCCCGAGCGACGCCGGCCGCGAGGCGCGGCAGCAGGATCACGCGAAGAAGCGCGCCGAGATGCGCGCGCGGCTCGAGACGTTCGCCGCGGACCGCTTCGACGCGAGCGCGTTCGTGCCGGCCATGGACGCGAAGATGGGCCCGCGGGCGCACCTCGACCGCATGGTCGACGCGCTCGCCGCCGTCGTCCCGGTCCTCGACGAGGCGCAGCGCAACGAGCTCGCCGGCCGCCTCGAGAAGGGCCCCGCCGCCGGCAAGCTCGGGCGCGGCAAGCACGGCCCCGGCCGCGGCGAG
>NZ_JEMA01000854.1 GCF_001589285.1 Sorangium cellulosum
CCCGGCGCAACGCGCGGCGCGCGGCGTCGGGAGCCGCGCCGCGCGGCCTCAGTGGACCTCGTAGAACTCGACGCGGCGTAGATCCGCGCACTCCTGGCTGCCGCCCGGGTCTCCCAGGATGTGGATGCGACCCGACTCGGGGACCTGTATGGCGCCCACCGCCGCCGGCGCGTCGACCGAGATCTCCTGCTCTCCATCGAGGGTGACCTGCANTCCATCGAGGGTGACCTGCAGCGACAGCCCCGCGGGCGAGCTCGATATCTCGACGAGGAGGGCCTGCTCGCGCTCCCACGAGAGGCCCTCTGTGGCCAGGGTCTCTGCGCCGCGGGCGCCCGTCGCGGTCATCACGAGCGCGCCGTCCGAGGCCCGCAGAAACACCCTGTTTCCTGGATCGATGTAGAGGAGATCGTGATCGGCGAGCTGCTCGCCAGAGGCGTAGTTGGGCGCGAGCTCGACGAGCGCCTTGAACCACCCCTTCCAGATCAGCCATTCGGCGTTGTTCGCGTACAGCACGTCCGCCTCGCGCCGGCGCGCGCTGCCTGTGGTCGGGATGGCCGACGACGGGTATCGCGCCGACTCGAGGTTCAGGAACGCGAAGCTCGCCGCGCCCAGCCGCGCTGCCTCGCCCGCCGCGGGATAGAGCCATATCTGCCCGGCGCGATCGGTCTCGACGCCGGTGAAGTCCATGCGCCGCCACGCGCGCGCCGGCGCGAGCACCTTCGTGCGCGCGTCGGACTGGGCGGCATCATCGAAAGCAAAGGCCCGTATCCACGCGAAATCGCCCTCCTCTCCGTCGATATCGCCCAGCCACCCGGAGATGGTCGAGGTCGATCCGTCGCTGCGGTCGACCGGGACATAGGCCGCCGACGCCTGCTCCGCGTCCTCATCGGAGACGCGCCCGGCGGACATCTCGCCATCCGGCCCGTGTGCCTCTGCGATGCTCGCGTCGTAGATCACGCGCCAGGGCCGCTGCCCCGGCGTCGAGAGCGGAATCCGGTTCTCGCGCGCGCCCTCGAGGTTGAGCCCCCAGGGCCTGTCGTCGCCTGTCCGGCGCGCCCGGGGAACGTCCGCCGGTATCCCGCTCACGACGGCGCCCTCGCCGATCTGCACGGTCCTGTCCGGCGTGGGGCTCTCCAGCGTCAGCCAGCGCGGAAGCTCGTAGATCCCCGGCTGCGCCGGGGCGCCCGCGGCCCACCTGGTGAGCATCCCGTTCGGCAGGCCGTCGATGCTCCCTTCGCCGCCAGAACCGCCATCGCCCTCCGCTCGAGTCCCGCCCTCGCCGCTCCGCTCGACCGTTCCCCGCAGATCGAGCGTGCATGTCGACGCCGCGCTCGCCGCGAGGATCACCGACGGAAGGCCCGTTGATGCGAAGCGGCGAGCAGCGGCTTTCATCGACGGATGTTTGTCCTCCCACACTCCCCCTGTCAACGCCGGGAGTGCGCAGGTCGATTCGCGGGTGCCGTGAGCTATCCCGTCCCCACGCGACGAAGATCGACTACGCTGGCTGGCTGTGGAGCGGGAGTACACACGCGTGAAGCCGAGGTCGCCGGGCGAGCGCCGTCGCTCGATGGGCGCCGCGGCGCGGAGCCGCCCAGCGAGGGCCGCGCCGCTCGCCGAGCGCGCGATCCCGTGGCTGCTCGCGGCGGCGATCGCCGGGTCCGTGCTCGCGATCGGCGCGGTCCATACGCCCACGCTGGCGCTCGTGTCGTCGATCACGGCGGTCGCCGCCGCGCTCTCGCTCCGCGCGAGCGCGCTCGCGGATCGGGAGTCTCACCTGAGATCGCTGCCGATGCTCACGCTGCTCGGCTTGACGGCGTATACGCTGCTGCAGGCCGCGCCGCTCCCGCTCTCCTGGCTCGAGCTCCTCTCGCCGGCGAGCGCCGACGTCTGGTCGCGCGCCCTGATGCCGCTCGGCGAGGCGCCGCCGCGCTACGCCAGCATCTCGCTCGATCCGGGGGCCACGCTGGTCGAGGCCACGAAATGGCTCACGTATGCGGGCGTGTTCGTCACAGCCGCCTTCGTCGGAGCGCGGCGCGGCGCGAGGCTCGTCATCACCCTCGTCTTCAGCAGCGCGTTCCTCGCCGCCCTCACGACGATCATCCACGGGCTGCTCGGCGCGAAGCAGGTCTACGGCCTGTATCAGCCGCGGTTCTCGGTCGCGCCGTGGCACGTCGGGCCGCTGCTCAACCCGAACAACCTCGCCGGCTACCTGAACCTCGGGGTCCTCTCCGGCGTCGGCCTGCTGCTCACGAGCAGGCCGCTCCTGCCGTCCTGGGTCACCGGCGTCGGGCTCGCCACGATCGTGGGCGTCAGCATCATCTCGTCGTCCCGCGGAGGGCTGCTCGTGCTGCCGCTCGGCCTCGCCCTCTTCGTGCTGCTCTCGCGGTGGCGGCGCGGCAAGCACCGCCCGGGCGGCCGCAGCCAGGGCCCGGCGGCCTGGCTGCTCACCGTCGCGATCGGCGGCGGCGCGCTCCTGGCCGCGCTCGCCACCACGAACCGCACGCTCACGGAGATCGCGGACGATAACCTCGACAAGCTGTCGCTGTTCCGCTCGACGCTCCCGATGCTCGCGGACCACTGGCTGCTCGGCGTCGGGCGCGGCGCGTTCGAGACGGTGTTCCCTGCTTACCGCCAGTCGCCGGGGAACATCGTGTTCACGCACGCGGAGAACTTCGTGATCCAGTGGGCGGCCGAGTGGGGCATCCCGGCGGCCGCAGCGGCGCTCGTCGCGCTCGGCGTCGCGTTCCGGCCCGGCAAGATCGCCCTGAAGGGGAGCACGGCGGCGGTCGGCGCCTGGGTCGGCTGCGTGGCGCTCCTCGCCCAGAACCTGCTCGATCTCGGGCTCGAGGTGCCCGGCGTCGCGATCGCGCTCACGGCGACGCTCGGCGCGCTCTGGGGCGAGGCCTACCACGCGCGGCCGCTGCACGAGGCCCCGGCGGACGGCGCGAGCGCCGAGGGGCGCCGGGCGTGGCGGCTCGCCGCGTACGCCGCGGCGTCCGGGCTCGCGCTCGTCGCCCTGATGCTGCGCTTCGGCTGGCGCGACGTCGATCACGACCGCCGGTCGCTGCGCGCGCTGAGCGAGGCCGGCGCGGCGACAGGCGCCGGCTGGCCGAGCTTCCGCGCAGAGCTCCGCGCCGCGATGCTCCGCCACCCGGGAGAGCCCTATTTCCCGCTGCTCGGCGCGGTCGTGGCGCTGCAGGGCCGGAGCGAGAGCCCGATCCCGTGGCTGCAGCGGACGCTGGAGCGCTCGCGCCGCCACGGCCGCGCCCACCTGCTGCTCGCGGAGGTGCTGGCGTCGCGCGGCGCCAGGGAGCAGGCGTTCCTGAGCCTCCGTCTCGCGGTGGAGGACGACCGCGCCGTGACCGGCGCCGCGGCCATCCTCGCGCGGCAGTGGACCGACAGCTTCGACGAGATCGCGCGCGCCGTGCCGGACGGCGAGGCCGGGGCCGAGATGCTCGAGCGGATGGCCACCGCTGGCAACCGCCGGGACGCGCTGGAGCTGCGGCTGCGTTGCGCGGAGGAGGCGATCGAGCGCGCCCCCGAGCGCGTCGCCGCCCGGTGGGCCGCGGGCGACGTGCTGCTCACGCTGCTGGAGGATCCGAGCTCGCCCCGCTGCGGCGGCCCGGAGGGCGGCGAGGAGAAGCGCGCCGACTGCGAGCGGCAGATCCAGGCGCACGCCGCGGCGATCGAGCAGCGGCAGGAGAGCTCGTTCTTCGCGGTCCAGCTTCGGGCGCGGCTCCTCCTGCTGCACAGGAAGTTCGCCGAGGCGGAGCGGCTCCTCGCGGAGCGCTGCGAGCGGCTGGACAACCGGGTGGGCTGCCTCCGCCTGCGGGTCCAGGCCGCGGCGCAGATGGCCTCGCACGAGCGGTTCCCCCCTGCGGCGCGCGACCTGCTCTCCGCGTCGTGCAGCTCGCTCGCGGCGTGCGCGTCGACGGCGACGTGGGCCGGCGACCTGCTCGTGGCGCGGAAGGACTACCCGTCGGCCGTGACCTACTACGCCCGCGCGGCGCAGGACGAGCCCACCGACGAGCGCCTCCTCAAGCTGGCCAACACGGCGAGCCAGGCGGGCGCGCATGTCGAGGCGGCGAACGCGCTGCAGCGCCTCCTGCAGCGGCGCGGCGGCGACGATCCCGAGCTGCGCAAGCGGGTCCTCGAGGAGAAGGCGAAGGCGCTGGCGTCGCCGCTGGTCCCCTAGGTAGACTGCGCCCCTCGTGCCCGTGCGCGCGCCCAGTTCGGTCGAGCGAAGCGATCTGTGAAGCTGTCCTCGTTGCTGCGCGCCTTGACGCACGGGGGCACGGGGGTCGCGGCCGCCGTCATGCTGCCGCGCGCCGCCTCGTTCGCCGCCCAGTGGGCGCTCGTGCTCGTGGCCGGGCCGGCGGCGCTCGCGTCCCTCGCCAACTACACGTCCCGGGGGGCAGTCGTCGTGGCGCTGGTCGCCGCCGGCCTCGCGCCGACGCTGACGCGCAGGACGCGCGCGATGGCGACCAGGGCCGGGCGCGCGCTCGCCGGCGGCGCGATCGCGCTCATCGCCTCGCTCGCCTTCAGCGTCACGCTCACCCACGAGCTCTGGTCCGGGCTAGGCGTCATGACGGCCGTTGTCACCGCGCTCTTCAGCGCGTGCACGCTCTTCGGCGCCGCGTCGAGGAGCGTACTGCCCATCTGGCAGTTCCAGGGGCGCTTCCTGCACACGCTCGCGGTGATCTTCTTCTTCTCGCCCTGCGTCTCCATGGCGGCCGCGCTGGCGGGCATGCCCGCTGCGGTGGCCGTGGCGCTCGGGCTCGCCGGCGCCACGCCTGCGCTGCTCCTCGTGCGCCCCACCCGGATCCGGCGCGCTGCGCGCTACGCGATGCTCGTCGTCCGGCAATCGTTCCCTTATTCGATCGCGAACTTCTCGACGGTCGTCGTCTACCCGCTCGCGCTCAGCGTCAGCCAGCCGATCATCGGCGATCATCGCGCCGGGCAGCAGGTGCTCTACTGGTCGTTCGTCGTGGCGCTCTCGCACGCGTCGCAGGCGTTCGCCGCGCGCGCTGTCGCGGGCGCCGTCGGTCCGGGGGGCGAGGCGGACTGGCACGCGCGCGCCGTGCGCGCCTGGCTGCCCGGCGCGGCGGCGCTCTCGGCCACGGCCGCGATCCTCTTCGCGCTCTTCGCTGTCCCGATCCCCTGGCTGCCGTTCTCCGGCGCCGCGCGCGACGCCATGACGCTGACCATGCTGGTCTCCGGGATGTGCTCCCACGTCACCGACTCCCTGTGCGTTTACTTCTGCGGCCCGCGGTCCCGCCGCACGCTCCCTGTCGGCAGCGTGGTGAGCAGCGCGTGCGTGGCCGGCGTCCTGCTGCAGGCGCCCGAGCCCCTGATCCGGAATTTCGGGGTGTTCGGCCCGTCGGTGCTCGTCGGTGTGGCGCGGCTCGCCTTCCTGACCGACGCACCCATGCGGCGGTACGCGCTGGGAACGTTGTTCCTGCTGATCTCTGCCTTCGCGCTGACGCTGGCGCTGGGGCGGGGCGTGGGCCTCTAGCTCTGCCCGCCGCGCCCGCGCAGCGCGGCGCGGCGGCTCGACCGAGCGACCGCCGTGCCGCGGGCGCGCGCGAGGGCGAGGAGCG
>NZ_JEMA01000855.1 GCF_001589285.1 Sorangium cellulosum
CGAACGGTCTTGTTGTACTCGAAGCGCGTCAGCCGCCGCAGCGGCGCTCGCCCGGGGTGCACGAGGCCGTCGTCGCAAGCGAGCGGCGCCGTCGTGGTGGGATTCTCGGTGTCAGGCGCGCCCACGTCCACCCCGTCCCCCCCGTCGCCCGAGCTGCCCATGTTTCCAATGCAGCCGCTGGCCAGGATCAACGCGATCGGGACGACCGACCGAAGGCCTNGATCGGGACGACCGACCGAAGGCCTCGGAGAGGACACGCCTGTTCATGGTTCAAGGATTTGTACATCGATGTCGCTCTTCGCCCGCTCCGGGCGCGCTGAAGTCCCATCATCGAACAACATGATTCTCTTGTGAGTACAAACTGTCGCGCAGCCCTCCTCCCGGAAGGACCCTGCTACTGTGTAGGACGTATCGAGACTGTTCTGGCTGCTCAATGCTCCAGTGAGAAAATCAGGGAATCATCTCGATGGACGTGATGTGTTCCGCGGGCGCGCCATCGACGATCTGCCCCAGCGAACCGGACGCGCCGCCCCCTGGCGGCGGACTGATGGGGAGGGATGAGCGAAAGCAAGCGCCAGCGGAGCACTCGTCAGGCAGTAGCGGTTCGCCCTCGGATCGGCTCACCGCGCGCGTGAATACAGCGGAGATGAAGCTTTGCTTTGGCAGCGTAGCCCTGCGGGCGGGCGAGGTGCGGCCTGCGCAGCACGAGGTGCTGGCGGCGTGCTCGCGACGCAGCACCCGGCGGGCGAGGCCCGGCCGGAACGCGTGGAAAACTCTGGCACGGCGCGTGCGATGTCCCGGCGTCGACACGGGCGTCGACGGGCGCGGGCGAGGACGTCCCCCCGGCCGAGAGCGCCCGGCAACCCTCTTTTCTCCGGAGCCGTCGCATGAGTGGACTCAGTCTCGTCTTCGATACACCGCAGCTCGCGCAGGACTACGAGGTGCGCAGCGCCGAGCGGCAGTTCCGCCACGGCCAGCGGCTGATCGCCGAGCTCGGCGTGCGCGCCGGCGAGCACGTGCTCGACATCGGGAGCGGCACCGGGCTGCTCGCAGAGCACGTGGCGGGTCTCGTCGGGCCCACGGGCAAGGTGCTCGGGATCGACCCGCTGCCGCTGCGGATCGAGATCGCCCAGCGCAAGGCGAAGGCGAACCTCTCGTTCCAGGTCGGCAACGCCTACGCGCTCGACGAGCTCCCCCTCGCAGGCGAGCTCGTTCGGCAACTTCCTCGGTCACCTGCCGGAGTCGCTGCGCACCCAGGCCATCGAGGACATCGAGCGCGAGCTCGAGGCCTTCCGGACGCCCGAGGGCATCCGGCTCGAGGGCAAGCGCCTCTTCGCCATCGCCAACAGACCCGCGTCGCACTGAGCAGTCCACCGGCCCGCCGAGCTCCGCACCGCGATGGGATTCCGCGGTGCGGACCGGCCGGCCCCCGATCAGGAGAACTCCGCATGAGCGCCACAGTGAACCAGAGCAGCAATGTCCTCGAGATCGTGCCGATCGCCGGCCGGATCGGCGCGGAGGTGCGCGGCGTGCGCCTCTCGGCCGATCTCGACCCCGCCACGGTGAGCGAGATCCGGAAGGCGTGGCTGCGTTACAAGGTGATCTTCTTCAGGAACCAGCACCACCTCGACGACGCCGGCCAGCAGACGCTCACCGCGCTGTTCGACGGCAAGCCCGTCGCGCACCCGACGGTGCCGGTCGTCCAGGGCACCGACTACATCCACGAGCTCGACTCGCGGCACGGCGGCCGCGCGAACTCATGGCACACCGACGTCACGTTCGTCGACGCGTACCCGAAGGCGTCGATCCTGCGGGCGCTCGTGATCCCCGCCCACGGCGGGGATACGGTCTGGGCCAACACCGTCGCGGCGTACCAGGACCTGCCGCCCGCGCTCCGCGAGCTCGCCGACAAGCTGTGGGCGGTCCACAGCAACGAGTACGACTACCAGGCGCGGAAGCCGCAGTCGTCGGCGGACGACGTGCGGCGGTATCAGGAGGTGTTCACGTCGACGGTCTACGAGACCGAGCACCCCGTCGTGCGCGTCCACCCCGAGACCGGGGAGCGGTCGCTGGTGCTCGGCCACTTCGTCAAGAACCTCCTCGGCGTGTCGTCGTTCGACTCCGCGCACCTCTTCCAGGTGCTCCAGGAGCACATCACGCGCCTCGAGAACACCGTCCGATGGCGCTGGGCCGCGGGCGACGTGGCGGTCTGGGACAACCGCGCCACCCAGCATTACGCGATCAACGATTACGGCGATCAGCTCCGCGTTGTGCGCCGGGTGACGGTAGACGGCGACGTGCCCGTCGGCGTCGACGGCCGGCGCAGCTCCACCCGCAAGAAGGCGCCGCGCGCCTCCGCGACGAGGACGGAGAGCGCCGGCGTGTCGGCGGCTGCTGCCTTGGCGGTCGCCACGGCGTAGCGCGGCGAGCCGCGGGCGGCGCGGATGTCATGGCGGGCCGCCGCTCACCTC
>NZ_JEMA01000856.1 GCF_001589285.1 Sorangium cellulosum
GGCCGTGCCGGCGGCGGATCCGGGCGCGGCAGACGCCCCGGCGACGGAGCCCGAGGCGCCGGCCACCCTGGCGACGAGGAGCGCGACCAGCACGGCGAGGAGCGCGCTGCCCGCGAGGCGCGCGGCGGTGAGCGGCAGGCCGAGCAGCCGCAGCGAGAGCAGCGCGCTGCCCACGTCGATCTCCGACGCGCCGAGGGTGAACGCGACGATCGCGGCGACCGGAGCGCCCGCGAGCAGGAGCCGCCGCAGCAGCGCCGAGACGCCGCGCGAGCCGGCGGGGAGCGGCAGCCCGAGCGCCGCGCCTCGGGCGGCCTGGGACAGCGCGGCGCCGTCGCGCGGCGATCGTGGGAATCCGGCGAGGAGACGGGGGAGGTACGCGCGCGCGAGCCCCGCGGCGGCGAGCCCGGCGAGCACGGCGGGCGCGGTCTCGACGAACAGCGGGCCGAGCGACTCGGCGATCGACAGCTCGGTCGGGTGGGCGTGCGCGAGGAAGCTCTCCGGGCTGGGCAGCGCGAGCGCGACGCAGAGCCCGGAGGCGAAGGCGACGGCGCTCGCCGTCCGCGCCGTCCGGCTCCGCGGCGGGGCGTCGTGCGTGTGGACCACGATCCGGAGGAGGACGCCGAGGCCGAAGGCGATGAACACCTCGAACGACCCGTGCGGGAGGCTTTCCATGAGGCGCTGGCCGAGCAGGGCGCCGAGCAGCGTGAGCGACCCGAGGAGCCCGAGGCGCACGGCGAGCTGCCGCCATCCCCAGGCGGGCAGGAAGCGCGCGGCGAGCGACAGCCCCTCCGGGAGCCGGTGCACGAGGACGGCGACAGCGAAGAGCGCGCCGTCCGCGCCGCCGTCAGCGGCGGCCGCGGCCAGCGCGAGCCCGGCGCCGTCCAGCAGCCCGTGCACGGCGAGCGCCGAGAACGCGACCTCCCGCCCCACCACCTCGCCCGCGCCGCGCCGCCGGTGCTCCGTGAGCCAGAGCGCCGCGTAGCCGAGCGCCGCCCAGAGGACCGCCTGCGCCCCGATCTCCTCGACGGCGTGCGGCAGGTGACGCGAGAGGACCAGGGCGGGGACGAGGCCGAGCGTCAGCCCGTCGAGCGCCGACGTCGGCAGCGTCCGGCTCCGGCCGAGCGCCACGAGGAGCGGCCCGGCGGCGAGGCCGGCGAGCGACAGGACGACGACGAGCGCGAGCATGGGCGCGGGAGCCTATGCCCGAGCGTCCGACCACGATCAACATCAAGTTGAACCTGCAATCGAGATGCAGGGACGGCCGTGCCTCCCGCCCGGCGGCACTTTTTCAGGCGGCTCCGGGTCGGCCGGCGGCTCAGCGCACGCCGCGGCTCAGACCGCGCCGCGGCTCAGGGCTGCGCGCGGCTCAGGGCTGCACGCACCGGTCGCAGCGGCCCTTGATCTGGATCTGCAGACCCTTGCGGCGCAGGGCGCGGGGCGCGCCGCGCGCCGGCTTGATCTCGATGCTCTCGTCGGGGAGGCAGAGCACATCACCGCATGTGTCGCACATGAAGTGCGGGTGCTCGCCCGTCGCGTGCTCGCCGGTGCCCTCGCGCAGCTCGAACCGCCAGAGGTGGTCGCCCATGTCGGTGCGGCGCACGAGCCCCGCGTTGGTCAGATCGATGAGGTTCCGGTAGATGGTGGCGCGATCCCAGCCCTTCGGAGCGAGCTCGGCCGCGAGCTCCGCGTGGCTGACGGGCGTCCGCGAGCGGCAGAGGCTCTGCAGCACGGCGATCCGCGGTGAGGTGGCTCGCAGGCCGGTCGCCCTGATCTGCTCGCGGAGCTGCTCCGCGGACTGACCTGCTTTCGAACGCGCCATGCGGGACATCTACCGTCGCCCGGACGGTACTGCAATCAGGATGCACGGAGCTCGCCGGACGCGCGCCGGCACGAGGGAGAGCGCTCGAGCGCCGCCAGGCTTGCCGTGGCCTCGCCGCCCGCGGCGGGGACGCCGTCGCGCGGTTGCCGGGCGGGCGCGAGGTCGATCTCGCGCACCGACCCGGGGCCGGCTTGCGCTGCGCGGCCCCCGCGCGACCCGAGGAGAGGAGGAGCAGGGCCCACAGTGAGAAGGTGGCAGATGGCGAGTTGGGCAACCGAGTGCGCCCTCATTCGAGCGTGGCTTGAACTCCACAAGCCAGGCGGATGCGTTGCGCACGGACTCATCAGGAATCGTCCCGGAAACCTGGGGGAGATCCATGAGGAGCGTCGGGGATGAGACGCTGAAACATGGAACAGGCGGAACGGTCGACCCGCGATCGCCGCGTGGAATCGAGTCGAGGGCCGCTCGATCGAAATCCGAGGCTCGCGTGCTCCATTATGGAGCGATCGCTCCATGTTGGAGCAGCAACAGTCTCCGCGCCGCACACGTCATTGCGCCGCGTCATCGCGCTCGCGCGCCCGCAGATGCAGCCGGCGTTCGACGGAAGGCGCAAGACGACCAAGACGTGGAATCTCACCTTGTCGTCTTGAGCGGAATCGGTCTTTTGGAATTGAATCGATTGTCACGGTGGATATATATTCCTGCTTCCTTTGCGGGGCCTGAACCAAGGAGAATGTCCATGCGAGCTCGGACGTGTGCGGAGGTACTTGCCTTAGTCGTGATCGCTGGCCTGAGCGCCGCGTGCAACGGCGACCCCTCGACCCCCGCGGAGGAAGCGCCGGCCGTCGCCGATGTCGATCCCGAGCAGGTGGAGGCGGCCCCGGCTCCCCTGCGGCGCAGCTGCGGGACCGTCGAGCTGAGCGACATGGAAAAGGAGGAGGTCGAGCTGTTCGTCCGCAGCCGGGTGCCGGCCGGGTTCACCGCGGGCGCGTCGGTCGTGATCCCCGTGCACTTCCACGTCATCAACAAGGGGGCGGGCACCTCGAACGGCGACGTGACTGACGCCATGATCGCGGAGCAGATCGATGTGCTCAACGCCGCTTACGCGAGCACCCGCTTCAGCTTCGACCTGGCCTCGGTCGACCGGACCACGAACGCGACCTGGTACACGATGGGGCAGGGCTCCACGGCCGAGCGGAACGCCAAGAATGCGCTCCGCCAGGGTGGTCCCGACCACCTCAATCTCTACACGGCCAACCCGGGCAACGGTCTACTCGGCTGGGCCACGTTCCCCAGTGACTACGCGAGGAGCCCGAAGAGCGACGGCGTCGTCGTGCTCCACTCCTCGCTGCCCGGCGGCAGGGCGGCGCCGTACAACGAGGGAGATACGGCGACGCACGAGGTCGGTCACTGGCTCGGCCTCTACCACACGTTCCAGGGTGGCTGCGCGAGGGACGCGACGAAGGGGGACATGGTCGCCGACACGGCGGCCGAGAAGTCGCCCGCGTACGGTTGCCCGACCGGCCGGGACACCTGCAATACCAGCGGGGCCGACCCCATCCAGAACTACATGGATTACACCGACGACTTCTGCATGGATGCGTTCACTGGGGGGCAGGCCGATCGCATGTCGGCGCAGTGGGACGCGTATCGTTGAGGGGTGACCGACGGGGGTGGGCGGCTGACCGGAACCGGAGATCGCAGCCGGCCGGCGGGCGGTGGAGGGCTCCGCCGCTCGCCAGCGGGCGCGGGCGTCGTCAGCGATCGATCACGTCGACTTGACCTGCGCGCGGCGCTCGAAGCTCTGGCTCGAGCCGAGGATGCGGGGCACGGGCTTGGCCGGGGCCGCAGGGGCATCGCCCGCGTCCCCGTCGCCCTGCGCGAGGCGCTGCTGGCGGCGGGTGCCGGCCTGCACGCCGAAGTACACGCCGAGGAACGTCACGAGGCCCCATCCGAGCAGGCCGAGGGCGACGAGGCCGGTCTGGCGCGAGGCGTCGCCCCCGAGCCGGCTCACCTCCTCCATCGGCGCCGACAGCTTGCTCACCTCCTGCATCGGCTCGCGCAGCGTCGCGACCTGCTCCATCGGCTGCTTCAGCCCGGCGACGTCGCGCATCGGGGCGTTCAGGGCCGCCACGTCGCGCATCGGGGCGTTCAGGGCCGCCACGTCGGCGAGCGGACCCCGGATGCCCGCGAGGCTCTCGTTCATCGCGGCGATCGTCGCCTTCATCTCGCTCAGCCGATCCATCGACCGCTCGAGGCTCGCTGTCTCGCGCAGGCTCTGCTGCATCGCGTCCATCGACCCCTTGAGCTCGGCGAGCCGATCCATCGCCGCCTGCATCTCGGCGACCTTCTCCATCGGCTGGCGCAGCTCGGCGAGGCGCTCGATGCCCTGCTGCGATTCTCGCAGCGTCGCATTCGACTCCTCGATCGTCGCGCGCATGCGCCGCATCTCCTCCGTGGTCGCCTGGATGGAGCGCGTGTTCGTGTCCACCATCGTCGCCATGCCGCAGCCCGTCGAGGTGACGACGAGCAGCGCCACCGGCGCAATCTGACGGATCATTTCCCAATGCATGCCCGATCGTTGATGCCTCGAAGGCAATGCGTCAACGCCGATTTGACGCGGTGCGCTGGAATATGACATAGCCGTGTCCGGGGGGTGAGGCGCTGTGGGACGTTGGCGCGCGTCGCACCGCGATCTGCGCGGTGGGGCCCGTGCTCGCGCGGCGCTGTGAAATGCCGGTGTCGAACCCGAGGACGTCGACGCGCCGCGCGCGGAATCGAGGCGTCGATTCGGCCGCAATGGCCGACGCGATGAACACGGCATCTCCCGGGGGCGCGGCCCGCGGCTGTCAACGCGACGCCGCCGCGCCTCGCGACGACGCGACGTTCACCGGACGCCGGGGCGGCGGGGAAGGTGGGAAGGTGAGGGAGGCGCGAGGCGGCCGTGCGCGGGCGGCGACGCTCAGGGCGCGGGTCGATCGGGACGCGGCGCGCCGGCGCGGAGGACGAGCGCGGCGAGGATCGCGAGCACCGCCGCGGCGAGCCAGGCCGGCGGGCCAAAGGCGCGGGTGCCGGCGGCGAGCGCGCCGTCGACCCACGTGACGTCGAGCAGGGAGCCGCGCAGGCCCGCGCCCGCGAGCGCGGTGAAGCTCGCGTGGGCAGCGACCGCGGCGAACGCGCCGCGACAGTGGCGGAACAGCGCCGCGGTGAGCGCGCCGAGCGCGGCGGCGAGGGCGAAGCTCGACGCTGTCGCGCCCGGGGCGAGCCCGAGCGCGGCGCCGTGGGCGAGGGCGGAGAAGGCCACCGCCCAGCGGCTCGAGAGCCCGGCGCGCGCCGCGGTGGCGAGCGGGATGCCCGAGAGCAGGAGCTCGTCGCGGACGGCGAGCGCGACCGCGCGCGCCAGGGCGAAGGCGAAGCTCAACGACGGCGCGCCGGCCTCGACTGTCGCCCAGCCGGAGGCGAGGGAGGCGCCGAGCGTGAGCACAACGGCGAGCGCGCCGAGGGCGGCGCCGAGGCCGACGCGGCGGGCCAGGCGCGCGCGGTGGCCCGGGGCCTCCCGCTCGAGCGGATCGGTCCACTGCACGCCGGCCCGCACCGCGACGAGGTCGGCGACGACGGCGCCCGCGAGCGCCGCGGCGAGCGGGCTCGACCCGAGGAGCGCGGAGAGGAGCTGCAAGGCCGCGGCGAGGCCGACGAGCCAGGCGGCGCCGAGCGCGAGATCGATGAGGCGGCGCTGCTGCCGCGCGCGATCGGGCGGGGGACCGCCGCCCTCGGCCGCGTTCAGTGGAGCGTGTGCCACTGGCCGTTGTGCTCCACCTTCGGGACGCCCATGTCGCCGTCCGCCTCGCCGCGGTGCCGCGCGCCCAGGGTGGCCACGAGCTGGGCCGTGGACGCGCGCGCGGGCCGGTGGCGCGTCTCCGGCGCCGCGCGGAGCCGCCGGTGCGGCGCGGGAGGCGCCGCCGGTTTGCGGACGCGGAGCCGCTGCATGCCGAGCGCGCCCACGACGATCAGCCCGAGCAAGAGCAGCGAGCCGGCCAGCACCGGGAGGAACCCGTAGCGGCGCGCGACGTCGTCGCGCCAGGCGAGCTCGAGGTCGTGGCGGGTCGAGGCGTAGGCGACCTCGAGCGCGTCCGCGAGCGGCGCGCCGGCGCGCACCGCGTCGAGGGCGCGCGTGAAGCTCGGCCGCCGCTCGCCCTCGATGAGGAAGCGGAGGACGTCGGCCGACTGCGCGTGGGCCACCGACGCGGCGGGATCCGCGGCGCCCGCGAGGCTCGCCTCCAGGTCGTCGAGCGGGAGGAGGTGCCCGCGGAGCGCGGCGACGGAGAGCCGCTGCGCGCGGCGCGCGGCGCGCTCGCCCGCCGCATGGACGGCGAACCCCTCATGGAACCAGCGCGGGAGCGGGGCGCCGCCGGTGACCTCGTCGAGGGCGAGGTGCGCGAGCTCGTGGCGGAAGGCGCTCTCGAGATCGGGCGCGTCGACGCCCGGCCGCGGGGAGGCGCTCAGGACAGCGAGCCGCAGCGCGCCGAACGACGCGGCGGTCGCCGGGCCCGCGAGCCCCCCGGGGACGAGGTTGTCGAGCTCGGCGGGGACCGCGGCGATCCGGACCTTCACGGGGGCGACCAGCGCCGGGCGGCCGAGCAGGGCGCTGAGCTCGGCGCGGATGGCGCCGGCATGGACGATCAGGGGGCGGACGCGATCGCGGGTCGACGGGCGGTAAGCGAACTCGATCCAGCCGAGATCCTCGGTGTGGTACTCCGGCGGGGGCGGCGGGACGGCGAGCGCGGCCTTGCCGTCGAGCGACGCGGCGGGCGCGTCGTAGATGCGGGGCGCGGCGCCGGCGGGCCCGGGCGCGGCGGCGATCGCGACGCACAGGAGCGCCGCGAGCCTGTGGCTCAACGCCGCCGGGCTGCGCCGGGTGGGGCGCGTCATGGCGCGATCCGACCGCGGAGGTGAACCGTGCCGCCGTCGTCGCCCCCCGTCTGAGCGAGCACCAGCACCGCGATGCCCGTCACGGCGACGCCTGCGAGCGGCCCCCAGAACCAGGGCGAGCTCCACACCGAGCGCCGCCCGGACGAGCCCTGGTCGCCGGCCGCGGCCTTCGACGTCAGATCGACGCCCGCGCGCGGGTCATCGCGGAGGGGCCCGCTGCGCGCCGCCGC
>NZ_JEMA01000857.1 GCF_001589285.1 Sorangium cellulosum
CCCCGCGGCCCCTGCGGCGCCGACGCCGGCGAAGCGGTGACGGCGCGCGGCGCGGGATTGAAACCGCGCGGCGTGGAGCAGAGCCGGGCGCGCGCCGGGCGGCGGGCGCGGTGCGCGCGGGGGGTTGACGGGAGCATCCGCACGGGCGAGCACGCGCGTGGTGCGTAGGTCGTCGGACACCTGGAAGGTCAACGGGCTGGAGCTGTGCGTCCATCGCTTCCGCGACGAGGGCGCGCGGCCGACCGGCCTGACGTTGCTGCTGCTCCACGGCTTCCTCGACGCAGGGAGCACGTGGGACCTCGTGGCCGAGCCGCTCGCGCGGTCAGGGCACGACGTTGTCGCGCCCGACCTGCGCGGCTTCGGCCGGAGCGCGCGCGTGGGCGCAGGCTGCTACTACTATTTCCCCGACTACATCGCGGACGTCGCGGCGCTCGTCGATGGGCTCGCGCCGGCGCGGCTCGGCGTGGTGGGCCACTCGATGGGCGGCGCGGTCGCCGTGTACTACGCCGGTGCGTGCCCCGAGCGCGTCGAGCGCCTGGCGCTGCTCGAGGGCATGGGGCCGCCGGCGAGCGCGCCCGAGCTGGCGGTCACGCGCATGGAGACGTGGCTGCGCGCGATGAAGGGGCTCGAACGGGCCCCGAGGCGGCTCTCGTCGATGCAGGACGCGCTCGCGCGGCTCGTGGCGAACCACCCGCGCGTGCCGCGCGAGGTGCTGGCGACGCGCGCGCCGCTGCTCACGCGCGAGGAGCCGGACGGAGGGCTCGCGTGGGCCTACGATCCGGTGCACCGGACGACATCGCCGTTGATGTTCCAGGTGGACGCGTTCAAGGCGTTCCTGGAGCGCATCGCGTGCCCCACGCTGGTCGTGAGCGGCGGACCGCACGGGTGGCACCCGCCGGACGAGGCGGAGCGGGCGGCGCGGCTCCCGCGCGCGGAGCACGTCGAGCTGCCGGAGGCCGGGCACATGATGCACTGGTCGGCGGCGGAGGAGCTGGCGGAGCGGCTGGGGGAGTTCTTCGGAAGAGGGAGCGCGGGCGCAGGCTCGGCGGAGCGGGAGCGCGGACCGGGGAAAGCCGGGGAACGTGACGGGGAAGGCGGGGCTGCCCGGGGGCGAGAATAAAAGCGCTTGACTTGGCAGGGCGAGTGGGTAATCTGCGCGCCTCCTCAACGCGAGGCGTGCCACCTTAGCTCAGTGGTAGAGCAACGGTTTCGTAAACCGTAGGTCTCGGGTTCAAGTCCCGAAGGTGGCTCCATGACAGTGTCAGCGTGTTCGCTCACCGCCGGGTGAGCAGGAGACCGCTGACGTGGGTGGTTCGCGCAGCTTGCGCGGCTCGGTTCCCGGGGAGCTTGGGAGCCTGATGCGCGGCGCAGGCGGAGCTCACCAGGAACGTCGCCGGAGCTGTGGAACGCCCGCCCGGGATGAGCCGATGCCTTCCGGCTGGCCCTCGAGGGGGCGTGCTCGCGAGGCTCGCTGTCGGCCAGTGAGCGTCGACCGTCATTCCTGACGGGGCCTCCCCCGGCTGACGGATAGAGCGGTGCCACGGGCCCGGATGCCCCGAACGCTCCACCTCGATTCCGCGACGGATCGAGGGGTATCCGCGTCGCCATCTCGCCCTGTGCGCCAGGCTGATCGCGGACAGCTCGCCGCGTGATCGCGATCAACCCCCAACCCCCTCCAGGGCAAGTATTCCCTCGGATTCGTCCCCTGATCGAGCCGGCACGACAGGTGCTGAAGAGCCCGGTCGGATGCGATGGGCCTGGGCCTCTGTCGGAGCGAAAGGCGCTCTGCATGCTCGCCCGCGCGCATCCGGGATGAGGTGAACCATGTCGAGGAATTGGGATCAGACGCTCAAGGACTGGGCCGAGACGATCAACGCCACCGACGAGGAGCGGGGCAGGAGCGCTCGCGAGGCGATCCAGCAGGCGATTCGCGGCGCGCCGAAGCTCGAGCACAAGGGAATCGATGTCTTCGTCACCGGCTCGTACCGGAACAACACCAACACGCGGGCCGACAGCGACATCGACATGGCCGTCGTCCTCCGCGACATCGCCTTCTACGAGTTTCCCGCCGAGGGGTTGGTGACGCGCGAGATGCTCGGCATCCGGACGTCGGACTACTCGTTCGACGCGTTCCGCGGTGACGTCGAGGCGGCGCTCCGCGTCCAGTTCGGGACCAGCAACGTCACCGCCGGCAACAAGGCGTTCGACGTCCGCGCCTCCGGTGCTCGGCTCGACGCTGACGTGGCGGTGTTCCTGAAACACCGCCGCTATACCGGCAAGAAGACCGCGACCGGGGCGTGGGAGTACGTCGAGGGCGTCGAGCTGCGACCGCGCGACGCGCCCGCGGAGCGCATCATCAACTGGCCGGAACAGCACTACGAGCGCGGTATCGCGAAGAACGACGCGACCAACAGGCGGTTCAAGCGCATGGTACGGATCCTCAAGCGCCTGCGCGCCGACATGGCCGTGCAGGGGGACACCGAGCAACAGAGCGCCGCCGGACAGGTGCGCCCCTTCGTCCTCGAGTGCCTCGTGCACAACGCGCCGGACGCGTGCTTCAACCTGGAGGAAGGCGGTTATCTCAAGGACACCGAGGCCGTCCTGAGCTGGCTGCTGCGCGCCACCCAGCCCAGAGGCACCGGGCACAAGCTCATGGAGGTGAGCGGGCTGCAGCCGCTCTTCGACGGCCCGGCGCGGCGGACGCCGCAGCAGGCCTACGCGTTTCTGAAGACGGCATGGCGACGGATCTTCGGCGCGAAGGAGCTCCCCCGATGAGCCGCGCACCGCTCACGATCCTCGTGCTCTTCGGCGCTGCGCTCTGGGCGCTCGTCCTGAGCGGGCATGGCTGGCCAGTGCCGCTGTCGTTCTTCACGCCGCTGTCGGCCGTGGTGTCGGGGCTATCCGTCCTGCTCCTGCTGTGGGACGCGTGGCTGTGGCGGCTCGACCTGCTGCATCCCTGGCCCGTGAGCCAGCCCGTTCTGCGCGGCACCTGGCGAGGCCAGCTCACCCCCGCAACGGGCGAGCCGCTTCCCATCTTCCTCGTCGTCGAGCAGACCTTCTCCACGGTCGAGACCCGGACCTTCACCGACGAGTCCCGCTCCGCGAGCATCGCCGCGCGACTCGACAGGGTGGACGGCGACTTCCTGCTTGCGGCCGTCTACCGCAACGAGCCGGATCTGCGTTTGCAGAAACGAAGCCGCGTCCACCGCGGGGCCGTGGCTCTCCGGGTCCACGGCCCCAGGCCGGCCGAGCTGCGTGGCTGCTACTGGACCGATCGGGACACGAAAGGTGAGCTCCACTTCGAGCGCGTCTCCCGGCAGCTCGCGAGCGACTTCAAGAGCGCCGCCGCCCTCGCTCGTGCCGCGCCGGCCGGATAGGCTCAGGCCAGCCCCAGCAGCCTGCGCAGCTTGCCCCGCGAAACGCCCAGCCGGCGCGTCGCCTCCGATTGATTGCCCTTGCACTCCGCGAGCACCTGCGCCGCCGCCTCCCGCGTCAGCGCTACCCGGGCGGCGGGCGGGCCGAGCACCCGCTCGACCGCGTGCTGCGTGAGCGGCGCCGAGCGGTCGATCATCGCCGCGAGACGGTCCACGTCGCGCACGTTGGCCGGCCACCTCTCCAGCATGAGCCGCTCCACGGCCTCCACCTCGGCCGCCCGCGGATCGAAGGGCGCGCCACGCCGCTCGCGAAGCGCCTGGAGCACGGCGAAGACGTCCTCTGACCGCTCGCGCAACGGCGCGAGATCGATCCGGAGGAGGAACCGCGCCAGGAGGTCGCGACGAAATGCGCCCCGCTCCACCATGGCCTCGAGGGGCCGATTGGTGGCGGCGATCAGCGCCACCTCCACCCGGACCGGACGGTCCTCGCCTACCGGGAGGATCTCGCGGTTCTCGATCAGGCGCAGGATCTTCGGCTGCACGTCGAGCGGCAGCTCGCCGATCTCGTCGAGGAACACGGCGCCACCCTGGTGAGCCCGCAGCACGCCGCGGCTGTCGCCCACGGCGCCGGAGTAGGCGCCCCTCTTCCAGCCGAAGAGCTGGCCTTCGAACACGCTCGCCGGGATGCCCGCGACATTGACCGGAGAGAACGGCTTGCCCCGGCGCCCCAGCGCCTCGACGACGGCCTCGGCGAGGAGCTCCTTGCCCGTGCCGGTCTCGCCCTGGAGGAGGACATTGAGCTCGCGGCGCGCGGCCAGGGCGGCGAGCTCGGCGCGAACCGCGGTGAGCCCCCACGGACCCACGAGGCGGCCAAGCGGCGGCTCCGGCGACAGGGCGCCGGCGAAGGCCTCGCGGTAGACCAGGAGCGTTCTGCCGAGCCGCACGACGTCGCCGTCGTCGAGGGCGACACGCTGCCCTGCGCGAAGAGGCGCGCCGTTGAGGTAGGTGCCGTTGCGCGAGCCGACGTCCTCGAGCTGAAGACGACCTCCTGTCCGGGCGAAGCGGAGGTGCTGCCCGGAGACCTCGGGGTCGGGGATGCCAGCGGACATGAGCCAGGCGCGGCCAACGACCTCGCCGGAGGCGGGAATGGACAGGGCCGCTGCCCCCGGGAAGGCAGCGAGGAGGACGGGGCGACCACATCCGCCGTCGCCGGCCGACGGCGGCCGGTGCTCCTCGGTGGTGGGGTGGTGAGGGCCGTCGGCGCGCATCGTTCAGCGCGCCTCGGCCGTCCTGGGATCGAGATAGACGGACAGCCTGACGGTGTCGCGCTCGGGGTCGTCGACGTACACGTAGAGCCCTCCGCACAGCGCCGAGACGAGCACGGGCGGGTTATTCACGCGCCCGGGCAGGTATGCGCCGCCGTCGATCGAGAACTGGATCCTCATCTCCTCGACGTCCTCGGTGGTCACGGGGAGGCGATCGTCCTCGTCGCCGTTCGGCGAACCGATCTTGAAGAAGGGCGCGCACACCGCCCGGTCGGCGACGCGCATGCACACTTCGGAGGAACGGTGGGATCTGGTCATGTCCTGATTGTCCGGGCCGATCACGCTCGAGAGGCGCAGCCACCACGACCTGCTTCTGGGCAGCGGCGGAGCCTTGCCGTCGCACCGGGGGCAGCGAAACTTCGTCGGCCCCTTACATGCCAGGCGGGACGAGCAACAAGCATCGATCTCCGGGCTGCTCGCGACGGGCGGCTGGAGAGGCACCGACGCACTCGCCGGGAGCGGCGCAGGCGCGGTGGACGCTGACGCCGGCGGCAGGGGGCTCTGGGGCATCGGCTCGCCTCGCGGGGCGAAGGCAGACACGAGCGGCTCGATCTGGCCGCTCGCGATCAGCGCCGTCGCCGCGCCGGTCGTCGAGACCGCGAGCGCCAGCGCCGAGAGCCTCCGCCCGCCCGGCCGTCTGGCCGGAGTTGAGATGTGCGCGGGCGGGACTGGCTGCGACGAAGCTCTCTCCGGCTGCGTGACGGGCACCGTCGCAGCCGGCAGCGAGGCCACATTCGCCGGCTGCGTGACGGCCACAGGCGGAGACGGAGCCGGCGGCGACGTCATCGGCATCGTCGACACCCGGTGCGGCAAGGTCGGCGCCGACACCACCGCGGAGGGGGTCTGCGCGGCCATCGGTACCAAGGGCGCGGCGCCCGTCCGCAGCATCTCCAGCAGCGCCGCCCCGTTCGCCGGCCGATGGAGCGGCGACAGCGCGAGGCAGGCTCCCACCGCCGCGCCCCATCGACCGGCAAGCCCCTGCGGTGGCCACGCGATGCGGCCCACCTGCGCCGCCTTGTAAGCACGCGCGTAGTCGACCAGGGTCGCGCTCGGCGCGAGGCCCGTGGGATGACTGCGGAACAGCACCTCCCACGCCATGACGCCGAAAGCGAAGAGATCGCGCGAGGGCCCCTCGGCTCGTCCCCACGTCGACGGATCGACGAGCTCCGGCGCCATGTACGGCACCGTGCCCACGACCGCCCCCAACGACGTCAACGGCCGCGGGTTGCCAGCCGACGCCGCGATGCCGAAATCGACGAGCTTGACCGCGCCGGGCCGCCGCGCGTCCGACCAGAAGCTGTCCGCGAGCAGCACGTTGTCCGGCTTCAGATCGCGGTGCACGAGCCCGGCGCCGTGCACGTACGCGAGCGCCGATACCACCTGCTCCAGCGCGGCGAGCGCGCGCTCGCCGTCCAGGTGTCCGTCGCTCGCGGCTGCGGCGAGCGATCGGCCCCGCACGAAATCCATCACCAGGCCCACGAGCCCGGCGTGCAAGTCCTCGAAGAAGCCGTGGCATGCGACGAGCGCTGGATGCTTCGCCGATGCGAGGATCTTCGCCTCGCGCCGGGCCCGGTCGAAGCTCTGCCGCCCCGCCACCTCGAGGCGAACGAGCTTCAGCGCTCGCACCACGCCGCCCTCCCGGGGGTCGATGACCTTCCACACCGAGCCCTGCCCGCCCTCTCCGAGCGGCCTCACCAGCGTGTAGTGATCGATCCGATCGCCTGGGCGGAGCTGCACGGCGTCGCCTCAGCCGCGCACCGGCCACATTGCCCGCGGCCGGCCACGCTCCACGATGAAGGCGGCGCCATCCGCTAACCCGCGCTCATCCGCCTCGAGCGGCGCACCTGGCTCGCGTGTCAATGCCCCGGTGCCGCTGCTGGTGTGATTGGCCATCGACGATCGGCGAGGATCGCTGGCATGGTACGGCTTGGCTGGAAGCAGAACAATCCTCCGTGAGGGCGCCGTAGCAAAGGCTCTCCGGGAGGGCGCACGCCGAACCTCGATCGTGCCTCAGCTCCGCGTGAGCCCGACCATCACAGCAGCAAGAAGCGCCGCCGCCAAGCCCAGCAGCAGCGCCCCGAGAACGACCAGCCCCCACCGCGACCGCTGAGACGCCGCGCCCGGACGCACCGCGCCAGCCCTCGTCGGCTCCCAGGATTCCGTCCTCGTCAACCGCTCTCCCGGTGGCGTCGCTGCCACGACCGCCGCTGCCCCCGCCCATGGCTCGGTGCTCACCAGCGTCCCCGCTCCCGTGATTGCAGCAGCCGCCCCGTTCCACGTCTCCGTTCTCACCAGCGCGTTGGTTCCTGTACCGGCCCCACTCGCCCCCGGGTTCTCCCCCTCCGCGTCCCCTGCCACCCCGCCCTCGACCGGCCGTGCTGGCCACCGCGATGGCGCCTCGACCGCCGCAGTCTCGCTCCCGGTCCCCTCCGCCGGCTCCACCACCTCTCGCAGCCCGCAGGCCGGATCCACCTTGAACCTCTGCGCCATTCCCAGCCTGCCCCGCGTGTCCGCGGCGCCATCCGCCCTTCCCTCCGCAGCTCCCGCGACCGCGCTGCGCGCTGGCGCGTCCCGCGCCGTCGCGACGCTCGGCGCTCCCCCAACCGGCAACGCCTCCACTGGCCTCACCGCATCCCTCGCCGTCTCCCCCCGTCGTGCACTCCCCCTCTCGCGGATCGCCCTCTCCCGCGCCGCATCCCCCGCCTCGATCGCGAGCTGCCGCGCGCTCGCGTCCTCCGGCGCCACCTCCGCCGGCACCACCCGGCGCGCCACCTCGCGCAGCGCCTCGGCGAGCTCCGCCGCACGCGCAAACCGCTCTTCCGGTCTCTTCGCGAGGCACGTGGCCACCGCCCGCCACAGCGCCTCCGGGCATTCCGGCAGCACCTCCGGCAACGGCGTCGCCTCCAGGTGCACGTGCGCTGCCTGGATCTCGGTCTCCCCGATGCCCGAGGCCTCGTCGAGCACCGCATACGGGTGCACCCCCGCGAGCATCTCGTACAGGACCACGCCGAGCGCATACACATCCGCGCGCGCGTCCACGGCGCTCCCGGCGACCTGCTCCGGCGCCATGTAGCGTGACGTCCCGATCACGCTCCCCTGCCGCGTCAGCCCGAGGCCGCGCGCGTCCTTCGCCACGCCGAAGTCGAGCAGCCGCGCATGCACGCCGTTGCTCACCAGGATGTTCTCGGGCTTCACGTCTCGGTGCACCAGCCCGGCCGCGTGAGCCGTCGAGAGCGCGTCCGCGATCTGGATCGCGTAGTGGAGCGCGCGCACCACGTCGAGCCGCGTGCCGCCGGCGATCATCTCCCGGAGCGAGACGCCGAAGACGCGCTCCATCACCATGAAGAGCCGCCCGTCCGCCGTCGCACCGGCGTCGTACAGGCGCACGATGCTCGGGTGCGCGACCCGCGCGACGAGCTTCATCTCCCGGAGGAAGCGGTCGGCGTAGCGCGCCTCCCCCGCGAGCGCGCGGTGGATGCTCTTGATCGCCACCGGCCGCTCGAGCGTCGTGTCGAACGCAGCCCAGACCTCGCCCATCCCGCCGCGCCCGAGGAGGCGGTCGATCAGGAAGCGCCCCTGGAACAGCGCTCCGGGGCCCGGCAGATCATCGACGCTCGTCACCTCGCGACCCCCAACCTCGCAGCGCGCCACGCCGCAACACCCTGGCCATCATCGCTTCTCTACCCTTGTTGACCCTCCCGGGGAAAGGTAGCTTCGGGTGTCCATCGCGCGCTCGACGCACGCAGCGCCGGCGAGCAGCGCGCCCCCGGAGCCCCCATGTCGAGCCAGCGCCCCGAACCCGACGACGTCGATCCGATCCTCGAGGCCCGCGTCGACCACGCCGTCGCGCCGTACGCCGATCTCCTGCCCGCGCAGGATCTCGAGGCGCTGCGCGCGCTGACCGCGCGCTTCCTCGCCACGCACCCCGTCGCCGCCCCGCCCGTCGACCGGCTCCGCCCGCGGACGCCCCCCACGTCGAGCGGCGAGGTCGAGCGGCGCGATCCCGCGGCCCTGGCCGAGGCGGCGCGGCGGCTCGCGGCGAGGGCGACCGCGACCCCGCGACGCGGGCGAGGGGGCTCGCGATGAGCCGCGGCGACGGGACGCGCAGGCCCCTGAGCCCCGACCAGCAGGCGCTCGTCGCGCACGCCGTGCCGCTCGCCGAGAAGCTCTGCGACCAGTTCCTCCGGCGCACGCGCGCGCACTACATGGCCGATGATCTCCGCTCCGCCTCGCTCCAGGCGCTCCACGAGGCCGCGCTCGGTTACGACCCCGCCCGCGGCGTCCCCTTCCCGGTCTACGCGTGGCGGCGCGTCGATGGGGCGCTCTCGGACACGCTGCGCCAGGAGTCGAAGCACTGGCGCGCCGCTCGCGAAGACGGCTACGACGCCGCCGAGGCGGTGCACGACGCGAGCGACCTCCTCGCCGACACCGACGCCGAGACGACCGCGCACGTCGACGAGATGGGCGACCAGGTCGCCTCGGCGGCGGTGCTCGGCCTCGTGGGCCGCGCGCTCGCGGCGCCGGGCGAGGAGGGCGAGCGGCTACGCGCCACGTACGACCGCGCGATTCGCGCGGTGGAGGCCGCGATGGCGCGGCTCACGGAGGAGGAGCGGCGCGTCCTCCTGCTTCATCACGTCGAGGAGCGGACCTGGCAGGCGATCGGTGACGCGCTCGGCTGCTCGGAGCGGACGGCGAAGCGACGCGGCGCCGAGGCCCGCAAGCGCTTCGCCGCCGCGCTGCGTGCGGATCGGGAGCGCGCGCAGGGGGACGCGCCCGCGCCGGAGCGGGCGGGGCTCTCCGGAGCGACGTCCGGATGAGCCGGCGGCCACCTGCGAGCCGATCGCTCGCGCGCCGAACGTGAGCACGGTACGCTTGATCCATGGATGACGCCCAGGCACGGCGAAGGGCGCGGGCGAGCTGGGAAACTCGGATCTTCCGTGACGACCCGCAAGGCGAAGCAGACGCGGACGCGCGCTTCTGGGCGCGTATGTCGCCGGCCGAACGCGTCCTCGCCGCGTGGGCGCTGAGTCAGGAGATGCATGCCCTTGCCAATCCCGATGCTCCCGCCGCTGAGCCCGGACTTTCGCGATCTGTTGTACGAGTTATCCGCGGCTGAGACGCGCTTCATCATCGTGGGTGGCTACGCGGTTGCACTCCACGGCCGCCCGCGCGCGACGAAGGACCTCGACGTCTGGGTCGATGCGACCAGCGAGAACGCCCCGCGTGTCATGAGGGCGCTCCGAGCCTTCGGAGCTCCACTCCAAGGTCTCGTTGAGAGCGACCTCGAAGTGCCGGGGCTCGGTCTGCAGATCGGCGTTCCGCCCCAGCGCATCGACATTCTGACCCAGACGAGCGGGCTCCGCTTCGAGGCGGCGTGGCCCAACCGCGTCGAGGTCGCCATCGCGCCGGACCTCCTCTGCCCGTTCCTCGGACTCGCCGATCTGCTGCAAAACAAGCGCGCAGCGGGGAGACCCCAGGATCTCGCCGATATCGCTGCCCTCGAGCGTGCCAGGGGGCAAACGCCAGAGAAGTGAGTGCTTCGCTGCCGCCCTGCGCCCGAACCAGTGCGCGCAGGGCGGCACCATCTCCTCGCTCAGCCGGGGCTCTCGGTCACGAGATCCGGGACGGGCGTCAGCTCCGGGTCTTCCCCGCCGCCGGTCCCACCACCGCCGCTGCCGCCCTTCCCGGGCCCCTCGCTCCCCTTCGGCGCCTCCTTCTTCGAGCGGCCCACGTTCGGCCGGCCCGCCGCGAACAGCGACGGGAACCGCTCCTGCACGCGAGCGTTCCGCCGCCAGAGCCACAGCGCTGCCGCCCGCACCTCGTCGTAGCGCTGGCAGAGCAGCGTCCAGACCTGCACGTACCGGTCGTAGGCCTCGCGCGCCTTCGGCGTCAGCGCGGCCGAGAGCTTCTGGATCATCGCCCCGGCCAGCTCCCGCGCACGCGCCGCGTCGCCGGCCCGGTAGTGCTTCCGGTCCGCCTTCACCACGTCGGCGCGCAGCTCGTAGAGCCGCGCGTAGCCGAGCAGGTCGTTCGCGAGGTCGCGGTGGCCAGTGCCCGGCCGCAGCCGGTCGAGCTCCGGCTTGATCGAGGGATCGTCCGCGAGCTGGTACTCGCACAGCGCCTGCATGCGCCCCTCGACCTCCATGGCCTCGGTGACGAGCGCCTCCGGCAGCCGCGCGTCCGTCTCGAGCGCGCCGGCGGCCCGCGCCTCCGCGAGCGCGTGGAGCGTCGCGAAGCACGCGAGCCCGAGCTCGTCGAGGTGGGAGATGTCGAACTCCTCCCGGGGCAGCCGCGCGAAACGCGCGCGCACGTCGGGCGAGGACACGAAACCGACGACGCCGAGCGCCGCGTAGGTGGCCGCCTCGACGTCCATCCTCACGGTGACGAGCTCGGCCTCGGAGAGGCCGTCGAGCTGCGGGGCGAGCGCTTCGATGGCCTTCTTCCCGGCCGCAGGATCGTAGATGGGCGGGGCATACGACGGCTCTCCGGAGGCGGCGGTCAGAGGGCGCTTCTTCGTCTTCGTCACAGCAGGCATGTCTCTCCTCCTGAAGTCTCCTTAAACAGGGAGACTGTTGGTTGGGCTCGGCCCGGACCATCGCCTCGCTGCGCGGGAACGCGAGCGCACGATGGACCAGGGCCAGCGGGACGGAGCGCACCGCGCGAAGGGGATCACCGCCCGGCGTCGCTCTGTCTCGTCACAGGGGTAAATCGGGAGCGCGCCCCGGATCGGGTCACGAAAATCGACCGGGCTCCCCGTCGGTTTCTTGTTCTGCGCGGGCCCTACACGGCCCAGAGCTCCGCCGGGACGGCCCAAAACTATCCAGGGGGCGCTCGGCAGGTTCCAGGTTGAATTTCAATTCTCCCTGGAGCTTCTCGACAGCCTCCGGGTTGAATTTCAATTCTCCCGACGGCTCTCGACTGCCTCCCCTCTCAATTTCAATTCTCCCCGGAGCCTCTCGACAACCCCGGGGGCAAGAACAGATGCCAACCGTGTCGATTTCGTGCTGTACGGCGTCTCCTGTCCGGCCAGCGCGGCCCGCCGGCGTGAACAGCATCACGACACCGCGCGCCCCGGCAGCGCTCAGGCGGCCCGCAGAAAACGCACCGGCGGCACGCCGGCACCGCTCAGGCGGCGCGCCCGCGCGCTACATCGTCAGCACCAGCTTGCCCACCGTGCTCCCCGACTCCAGCGCCCGGTGCGCCTCTCCTGCCCTCTCCAGCGGGAACGTCGTCACCGGCGGCGCCGACAGGCGCCCCTCCTCGAGCCAGCCCACGAGCCGCTCCATGGCCTCGCGCAGGATCTCCGTCTTGTGGAACAGGTACGAGAGGTTGAAGGCGAGCACGCTCTTGTTGTCGTTGCAGAGGTCGAGCGGGTTGAAGCGCGGCATCCGCACGAAGTCGAGCGCGAGCTTCGCGTAGTTCGGGCGGCCGCCCTGCCGCGGCAGCATCGTGTGGAAGCCGTACACGACGAGCTTCCCCGCCGGCCCGAGGTGCCGGTAGCTCTGCCGCAGCGTCTCGACCCCGTTCGCGTCGAGGACCACGTCGTAGCCCTCGGGCGCGAGCCGCTCCGCCGCAGCCCAGAGCGGCTCGCGGCTCTTGTCGATCACCGCGTCGGCGCCGAGGCGCTGCGCCGTCTCGACCTTGTGCGCGGCGCCCACGACGCCCACCACCCGGCAGCCGGCGATCTTGCCGAGCTGCACGAGCGCGCCGCCCACGCCGCCGGCGGCCGAGTGCACCAGCACCACCATGCCCGGCCGCAGCCGCAGGAGCTCGTACAGCGCGTAGTACGCCGTCATGAAGACCGCCGGGAAGCCGGCCGCCTGCTCCGGTGTGAGGCGCGCCGGCCGCGGGTAGACCTGGTGCCGCGGGACCGCGACGCGCGAGGCGTACCCGCCGAAGCGGGTCACGGCGAAGACAGGCGATCCTGGCTCGATATCGGAGACGCCCTCGCCGAGCGCGGCGACGGTGCCGGCGATCTCGAAGCCGGGGGTGATGGGCCAGCCGACGTACTTCTTCGCGGACTCGTAAAGACCCATGCGGACGACGCAATCCGCGTAGTTGACGCCCGCTGCCTGCACGTCGACGAGCACCTCGCCGCGCGCAGGGCTCGGATCGGGGTGCTCCTCGACGCGGAGCTTGTCGTGGCTGCCTGGCTCGTGGACGACGATCTTGCGCATGGACACCTCCCCTGGAGAGTGTCGCTTCACCGCTGCAACGGCACGAGGAGATTCCCCGCGCCACGACCGACCCGGACGCTCCCCCCGCCCCGTGCTAGACCGCCGCCCCGCATGCGCATCGCGCTCGTCTACCCGCCGACCTGTGACCCCACCGCGCCGTACCTCGCGGTGCCGATGCTGACCGGCTTCCTCCGCGCGAACGGCGTGGAGGTGCTGCCCGTCGACGCGAACGTCGAGGCCTTCGACGCGCTCCTCACGCCCGAGACCATGGCCGGCCTCCGCGACCGCCTCGAGGCGCGCCTCGGCGAGCTCGACCGGCGCCCCGCGCTCCCGCACGCAGACCAGCTCGAGTACCTCGCGCTCGCCCGCGCGCGCGGCGACGCGCACGCCGTGCCGGGCGCGGTCGACAGCGCCAAGGCCACGCTGCGCTCCGGCGACGGATTCTACGACCCCGGCGCCTACGCCAGCGCTGTCGCGACCATCGAGGCGGCGCTCGGCGTCGTCTCCGCCACGCACCACCCGCTCAAGCTCGACTTCACGGCGTACCGGACCCCGTTCGGCCTGCTCTCGATGGACGAGATCGCCCGGTCGAACCGGCCGGAGCACGACCCGTTCGACGGCTGGGTGCAACAGACGCTCGTGCCCCGGCTCCGCGACACGCGCGCCGACATCGTCGGCCTCTCCGTGTGCTTCCCGGGCCAGCTCCAGCCCGCGTACGCGTTCGCGCACAAGATCAAGCAGGCGCTGCCCGGCGTGCACGTCACGTGCGGCGGCCCCGGCGTCACGCAGATGCTCCTCCGGCTCTCGGGCGAGCGGCTCGCGCGCGCGCTCGGCCCGTTCGACTCGGCGTGCCTCTTCGAGGGCGAGCACACCCTCCTCGCGCTCGCCCGCGCGCTCGATGAAGGGCGGCCGCTGCGCGACGTGCCGAATGTCGTCGTGCGCGACCGCCTGCTGGGCGCGCGCTGGCTGTCGGGGCACGGCATGGAGGACCTGAAGGCGCTCCCGCCGCCCGACTTCGACGGGCTCCCGCTCCACGCCTACCTCGCGCCGGCGCTCGTGCTCCCGTACGACCCCACGCGGGGCTGCTACTGGGGCAAGTGCACCTTCTGCCACTACGGCCTCGCCGAGGTCGGCACGGCGGCGTACCGCGAGCGCGCCGTCGAGACCATCGTCGCGCACCTCGGGGCGCTCGCGGCGCGGCACGGCACGCGCCACTTCTACCTGTCGCAGGACTCGGTCGCGCCGAAGACGCTCGTGAAGATGTCGCAGGCGATCATCGACGCCGGCCTCGACGTCCGGTGGGCGACCGACCTCAAGCCGGAGAAGTACCTCACCAAGGAGCGCGCGGACGTGCTGCGCCGCGCGGGCGCCGTCGCGTGCGCGCTCGGCGTCGAGTCCGCGTCGCCGCGCGTCCTCGACCTCATCGACAAGGGCGCGCCCGTCGAGGTCGTCTCCGACGTGATCGACCACCTCGCGTCCGCGGGCGTGGCCGCCGAGGCGATGTGCTTCACGGAGTTCCCCACCGAGACGCACGCCGAGGCCGTCGCGACGCTCGACTTCCTGCGCGCGCGGCGCGAGGCGCTCGCTGTGTACATCGTCGGCGAGTTCGGGCTCACGCACGGGTCGCTCGTCGCGCAGACGCCGGAGCGGTTCGGTATCGATGAGGTGTTCGAGCTCGAGGGCGACGAGCTCGGGCTGGGCCTGTTCTTCGTCCCGCGCGAGCCGTGGAAGACCGACGCAGAGCGCGCCGACGTCGACGAGCGGCTCGCCGACCTGTCGCGCGGCTGGACCCTGCGCACCTATCCCTGGGCCGGCGCCGTGTCGACCGCGCACACGATCCTCCAGTACGACCGCTTCGGGCCCGGCGTCTTCCGCGACCGCGCGGCGCGCCGCCCCACCGACGGCGTACCCGGCGCCGAGCCCATCGAGCGCGGGCTGCGCTTCGATCCGCGCGCGGCCGAGCACGCCGAGGCCCGCGAGGCCGAGATCTGGGCGACGCTCGTGCACGAGGAGCGGCGCGTGGGGCGCGACGCCTACGAGGCGCTCGCGCGGTCGCTGCCGCCGCTCCGACCGAGGCCGGTGCGCGTCAGGTTCGTCGCGGGCGCCGCGCCGGCGGTGACGTCGGGGCGACGGCCGTCGCACGCCACGAGCGCGGCGCGCTGAGCGCCCCGAGCGGCGCCGTGGACGGGGGCTATCCCGTGCCCTGACGCCGTGGGTCGTTCGGAGATCCTCAACGACGGTGGCTGACCTCGACGAGCACACCGCCGGGAGCGCGCGTGTAGAAGGCCGGCCCGCCGCGGACATCTCGCAGCGGGGAGACGACCCCGGCGCCGGCCGCCGTCATCCGCTCATGGGCCTCGTGGACCGCGGCCTCGCTCTCGAGAAGGAAGCCGACGTGGAACTGGGCCGGATAGCTGGTCGGATCGTCGGCGCGCAGCCGGCTGATGACGAGCGTGAAGCCGGCCTCGTCCTGCAGAATGGCGAGGGCGTCGCGCCCCTTCTCCCGCTGGCAGCGAAAGCCGAAGAACCGCTCGAAGAACTCGCTGGTCTCCCGGACGTTGGATACGCAGAGATCGAGATGGTTGAGGTGCATGTCGGGTCCTTTCAGGTGGATGAAAGGTCGGGCCCCGCCATGCGCGAGCGCTCCGGCGCCGACGTGTGCCGGCGCGCGCTCTCGCAAGATGCTGGTGATGGATGTGCTCGCCCATGGACGCCCGACCAGAGCGCAGCACAAACTGCGCCCTGCTCGTCGTGGGTCCTGGCGCTGGTGCGTCGGACAGAGCTTCCTTGCGGAAGTGACCGGGGCTCACCGAACCGGTCCGCCTTTTTCGACGTGTCCCCATGAAAGCGCATGGAAAGGAACGCGTCAAGCAGCGCGCCCCCACGGGCTCGGCCCCATGACGCGCGAAGGCCCAGCACCGGCATCTGCTGGCGCTGGGCCCTGGGCTCCTCGCAGGAGGATGAGCGGCACCGTCACCGCGCGCACCGCGCTCTCCGGAGCCGACTCATCGCAACGGCTACACCGCCGGCGCCCCGCTCCCGCCGGCCGCCTGCGCGCGCGCCCGCTTGCGCACCTGGATCTCGGGCGACTCGGCCACGGCCATCCCCACGAGGCGCATGCCCTCCAGGAAGTGCCGTACCCCGGTGCGGACCAGATCCGGGCTCGCCGTCCCCACGTCGGGATACCCTCGCCCCTCGGCGTCGGGCTGCACCTTGCCCCAGTTCGCGAACAGCCGGCCCCACGGGCTCTCGAGCACGGGCGCCATCTTCTCCTTCGCGTAGCGCGGGTACCAGAACATGTCGTGGTACGTGACCGACGCCACGTAAGCCCAGGGCGCGAGCCAGGTCTTGAGCGACCACTCCACCGGCTTCTTGAGAGGGCCCCAGTAGATGCGGTGCTGGTTGCGCGAGGCGAACGTCATCTCCTTGAACGGCCCGTCGAAGTTCCAGTTCTCGTTCGCCGCGTCCAGGTCGCCCACGAGCTCGATGTCGCGCACGTCGCCCGTCCCGAGGCCGAGGTCGTGCGCGAGGCGCACGAACTTGCAGTCGCGCATCGGGTCGAACCCCATCAGCTTCGCCGCCACCGCGTCGATCGCCACCTGGTCCGCCGACGCGAGCAGGACGTTCTTCACGTGCGGCACCATGCACCGCGGCCCCGGGCCGTCGCCCGCGAAGGTCCCGTCCATCACCGCGAACACCCCGCGGTGGATCTTCTTCTGGATCATCAGGAGATCCACGAGCGTCTCGTGGATGACCGGGTGCGTCCAGTGCCGGTGCTCGTTGAGCAGGCCGCCGAAGGCGTTCTTCATCGCGCCCGTCGTCGTCGTGAAGATGTGGGTCTTCACCGTCGGCAGGTGGATGATGTTCTCGCCGATGAAGCGCTTCGGGATCGAGAACCCCTTCGGGTACACCTCGTTCAGACAGAGGAACTTCTTCCGCAGATCGCCGACCGCATCGCCGATCGGGATCCACTCCTCCCCCTCGTACAGATGCACGTTGCGCAGGCCGTGCGCCTGCACGACGTCGACCTGCTTGTTCTCGCGCTCACCCAGGTGGGCGTCGATGACGACTGTACGGTTGTGGCACGCGTGGATCAGGTCCTTCGAGTACCCGTCCTGCGTCATCGCCCGGATGACGCCCTCCATCTGCCAGGGCGTCGTGGACGAGCTCGGGTAGAAGAAGTGCCAGGAGATGTTCACCTTGAGCGCCGTGTCGGCGTCCTTGGCGACCACATCCTGGTAGCCGGCCAGGTTCATCAGCCGGTGGTAGTCCGAGAGCACCGTCGCGGGGGACGTGCGGATGACAGCAACCTTCGATTTCGGCATGGCCACGCCCTTATAGCCCGTCCGGAGACGCCCGATCCGGGAAGTTGTGGGGCGTCCGCGTGCAGCCTTCGTGCAGCGCCGCCCACACCGAGCCGCGGCGCGCGGCCGCGTCCGGCGCCGCACAGGTCCACCCTGTCACGATCGAGGCATCATGCCCCACAAAAAGGGCGCCGCTCGCGCGCCCGGACGGAAGCGGCGGCGCCGAGCTCGTCACCCCGCGGCCGCGTCCGGCCCGGAAGGCCGCGGCGCGCGCCGGCCGCCAGCCTCTGCCACGCTTCGGCACGGGGGGTGCAATCCGGCCATGAGAACTCGCGTTGAGGTCGTCTCCACGAAAGACACCGGCTCGACGCCCTGAGACCCCTTGGAGGACATCATGCTCGGTTGGACTGTCACCTTCTTCATCATCGCAATCATCGCCGCCATCTTCGGTTTCGGCGGTATCGCCGCGAGCGCCGCGGGCATCGCGAAGATCCTGTTCGTGGCCTTCCTGGTGCTCGCCGTGATCTCGCTCGCGCTCGGGCGCCGCGTCCCTTCGTGACGCACGCCCTGCGCAAAAGGACTGGGTGAAGCCATGAGCAACGCATCTCAACCGCCGAACGGAGAGCCCTGGCGGCCCGGCGTGCCGCAGCCGATCATGAGCCCCCCCGGCGAACAGCCGGAGGACCCCAGCTCGCCCGGGCGCACGTCGCCGGACCGTGAGATCCATCTCCCGGGCACGACGGAGCAGCCCACGCCCGGAGGGGCTCCGGAGAAGCACCAACCCGAGGTGCCGGCGCCCCCGCACACGCACGAGATCCCCGATCCGTCGCCCTACGAGGTCCCGCGCCACGACTTCCCGCGCGCGTGACCGCACGGAAAGGGGAGCGACCGGAGGGCCGGAGCCCCGCCCCGCGGGGACGACGATCGACAGCGCCCGCCGTCCAGCAGACGGCGGGCGCGCTCGTGCCGGGGGCCCCTGCCCCGCGTGGGACGGCGCGCGGCCGGCTGCCGCGCCCTCAGGGAGATCTCCAAGATACCATCGGGTCTCCCCGGATTTGTCGGCTGGTTGGTCTCGCGGAGCTGCGATGCTGACCTCTATCCCTAGCTGATCGCCATGCCCGAAGATCCCACCCTCCCTCCCGTGTCCAGCGCAGCCGTCCCGCACCGGCAGGGCCGCTTCCGCCGGGCCCTCGCCCGCGCGGCCGCCGTGTCGGCCAGCGTGATCGGCCTGGGAGGCGTGTTCGTCGCGGCGACGGCCGTGGGCGCGGTCGTTCACCTGAACGTCGCCTCGACGCGCGACCTCACAAGGCAGCTCGTCAACGACATCCTGCGATCCAGCCTGGAGGGGCAGATCGAGATCGCGCACATCGACCGCCTCGGCCTCTTCACCGCCGATGTCTCCACCGTCACCGTGCGCCACCCCAGCGGGACGGAGCTCCTGCGCGTCAGCGGCGTCCACGCCGACTTCAACGCGCTCGCGATCGTGAAGGAGCTCCTCCTCGGCGACGGGGACCTCGCCATCACCATCCCCCTCGTCCGGGTCGGCGACGTGGACGCCCTGCTCGAGCAGGACGAGCAGGGCGCGCTCACCCTCGCGCAGGCGTTCACGCCGAAGCCGTCGGAGGAGCCGCCCGCCGAGGGCGGGCGGCCGCTCCGCCTCGAGCTCTCGCGCATCCTCCTCGACCGCGCCGCGGTCCACGGCACGGTCGCCCCCGGGAGCCCCATCGACGCGACAATCGAGAACCTCGCCGGCGCGATCGTCGTCGCGGACCAGAGCCGCTACGCGATCGAGCGCGTACGCATCACCGAGCGGCGCCTCCTGCCGGTGCCGATCGAGGCGACCAGCATCGCCGGCAACGTGAGCGTCCCCGCGGACGCGCCGATGGAGCTCACCGCGCGGCTCGAGGGGAGCGTCGGCGCGATCCCGATCACGGCCGAGGGGACGCTGAAGGACGAGCGCCTCTCGGCGCGGGTCTCGTCGGCGCGCGTGACGCCCGAGGCGGCGCTCGCGATCGATCCCGGCGTGCCGCTCGCGCGGCCGGTCTCGGTCCTGGTCACCGCCGACGGGGAGCTCTCGGATCTCTCGGTCACCGCGCGCGTCGCGGTCCTCGATCCGCTGGTCACCGACGACGCCGTGACAGGCGAGATCACCGCCCGCGCGCGGCTCGACGCGCTCGATCCGAAGCGCATCAAGGCCGAGATCCGGATCACCGAGCTCGATCCGCGCGCCTTCGTCGGGGCGGCGGCGCCGGCCGCGCGGGTGAGCGCGGAGGCGCGCGGCGACATCACCCTCGACGAGGAGGGCGGGCCTCGCATCGTCGCCGAGGCGAAGACGGAGCCGTTCGTCGTCGTGGGCCAGCGCGTCCCGGCGACCGAGGCGCGCGCGACCTTCGAGCGCGGCGCGCTGCGGGCCGCCGCGACGATCCACGAGCCCGGCGCGCCCATCGAGGCGAACGTCGCCCTCTCGAAGGAGGGCGAGATCCAGTTCGAGGCGCGCAGCGAGATCCCATCGCTCAGCGCGGTGCGGCACGTCCCGAGCGGCATCCACGGCAGCGCCGCGCTCCACGTCGAGGGCGCGCTCAAGAACGACGCGCTCGACGCCAGGGCGACCGTGCGCGTCGCCGGGCTCCGCGTCGGGCCCGATCTGCAGCTCGGGCGAGGCGAGATCAGGGCCAAGGCCGCCGGGCCGCTCGACAAGCTCACGATCGAGGGCGCGTTCCGGGGGGCGGACCTCCGCGCGCAGCAGTACGCGTTCGACAGCGTCGCCGCGAGCGCAGCGGGCCCGGTCACCGCGCCGCGCGTGCGGGCGTCGCTGGCCAGCGCGGAGCGCCGCATCGCCGCCTCCGCCGACCTCGACATCCCGGGGAGCCAGGCGCGGCGGATCCGCGTCGAGGTGAAGCGCGGCGAGGACGCGATGGTCGCGCAGGCGGCCCGCGTCGCGTGGGGCCGCGGCATCGCCGTCCGCGACCTCGCCCTGCGCGGCGACGGCGTCGGAGAGCTCCAGGGGAGCCTGTCGCTCGTCGGGGACGAGCTCGAGGGCGACCTCCGCGGCACGGCGATCGACCTCCAGCGCATCGCGGACGTCGCCGGCGTGCCGCTCGGGGTCGGCGGCCTCGCCAACCTCGACGTGTCGATGCGCGGCCGGGGGAAGCGCCGCGCCGGCCACGTGCAGGTCGAGCTCGAGGACGGGGCGGTCCCGGGTATGGCGCCGCGCCTCTCGATGAACATGACCGCGCGCATCGAGGGCGAGGCGCTGAAGGCGGACGGCCTGGTCCGCCTGATCGCGCCGCCCGAGCCCCCGCCCGCGCAGCCCCGGGAGGCCCACCGGCAGGGCGCGACACCCGGCAAGCCGTCGGCCACGGTCGGGGACCTGGCGGAGCGCCCGAAGGCGCCGCCGCCGCCTGTGTGCCGCGGCGCGATCGCGCGCGTCCTCGTCGACGGGAGCGCGGCGAACGTGCGCGGGTCGCTCCTCTCGGAGCGCACATGGCAGACGGTCACGGGCTCGGCGCGGATGGAAGCCGACGCGTGGCAGCTCGGGTGCCTCGCCCAGGCATCGCCGGTGCCGGTCGCCCTGAGCGAGCTCGCGGGCCGGCTCACCGCGCGCCTCGCTGTGGTGCGCGAGGCCGGAGAGCGGTTCCCGTCGGTGCGGAGCCTCTTGATCCGCACCGAGGGCCTGCGCGCGGCGGGGCCCCTCGACGAGAAGACGGGCGCGCCGGCGTGGGTGTCGAGGAAGCTCGACGCGCGGATCGCCGGCGACCTCGACGCGAAGACGGGCGACGCCCACGTCACGCTCTCGGTGTTCGATCGCCGGATCGTGGCGGAGCTCTCGGCCGCGTTCGACGCCGATCTCCCGGCGCTCCTGGCCGATCCGGCGGCGGCGCTCCCGCGGATGCCGATCGCGGCGCACTTCCATGTGCCGCGCCGAAAGCTCAACGATCTCACCGAGCTGGCCGCCTTGGGGAAGCGGACCCCGGTGCTGTCCGGCGCCGCGGGGGTCGACGTGTACTTCGCGGGGACGATCGCCGAGCCCAGGCTCGTGGCCCGCGCGACGGCGGCGAACGTGGGCGGCGTGGGGGGCCCCTCGCCGCTCGGCAAGCTCCGGCTCGACACGCTGCTCGTCTACGACGGGCGCAACGCCGCGCTCGACGCGTACGCGTTCCGCGGCCCGCGCACGTACATGACCGCGAAGGCGAAGCTCGGCGCGAACGCGGCCGCCCTCATGGGCGACGCCCCGGGCGCCCCGCTCTTCAGCGAGGGCAACCTCGAGGCGAAGATCGCGGACCTGCCGCTCGCCGAGATCCCCGTCCTCGCGGACATGCAGGTCAGCGGCCAGGCGCGCGGCGAGGTCACGGTGCGCGGCCTCTTCGGGGCGGCGCCCGAGGTCGCGGCGCGCCTCCAGTTCCCGGGCCTGAAGCTCGGCCCCGACGCGCAGTACGAGACCGCCGAGGTGTCGCTCGACATCCCGCCGCCCGGCGACGGCGGGCGCACAGCGGCCGTGGCCGGCGTGCGGCTCGTCGGGCGCGACGGCGGCCGTCTCGAGGCGAAAGCGGAGACGCCCGTGACGTGGGAGGCGAACGCGATCCCGACGATCACGGACGATCAGAACGCCGAGGTGTCGCTGTCGGTCGACCGCTTCCGGCTCGCGGCGGTGGAGCCGTTCGTTCAGGGCACGGTGAACCGGCTCGACGGCACCCTCGACGGCGACGTGCGGCTCGGGCTCGGCGAGCACGCGGGCTTCACCGGCCAGATGCGCCTCACCAAGGGCCTCGTCCACGTGGCCACGATCGGCCAGCCGTTCGAGAACGCCTCGTTCCGCGTCACAGCGAGCCCCTCGGGCGAGCTGCGCATCGAGGACATCCGCGCCGAGGCCGGCGGCGGCCTGGTCCGCGGCGGAGCGACGCTCCAGATGGAGGGGTTCGCCTTCAAGAGCGCCCGCGCCGAGCTCGAGATCCCGAAGGGCCGCGATCTCCCGATCGCGCTGGAGGGCGTCCCGCTGGGCGACGTGCGCGGCAAGGTGGTGCTCGCGGCGCAGCAGCGGGACGAGCAGATCGCCGTCCGCGTCGACGTGCCCACGCTCAACCTGACGCTGCCGCCGACGATCGGGAGGAGCGTGCAGCCGCTCGACGAGAACGAGGACATCGTCACCTCGGCGCCGCTCAGCCAGGAAGAGTACGAGGCGCGGCGCGCGCCGGCCGAGCCGACGGACGCTCCGAAGAAGGACGCGGGCGGCACCCCGCTCGTCATGGAGGTCCACCTGGGCGGGATCGGCATCGAGGGCGACATGGTGCAGGCCTCGCTGGCCGGAGATCGCGCGCACCCGCTCCGCATCACGGTCGCGGGGGAGACGAAGATCGAGGGCAACGTGAACATCGTCTCGGGGAAGCTCGAGGTGATCGGCAAGGAGTTCGAGATCGAGCCGGGCGTCGTCGCGCTGCAGGGGGATCCCTCGAACCCGTACCTGAACGTGAAGGCGTTCCACGACACGCCGGAGGGGACCCGCATCTACATCGACTACGTGGGCGAGCTGAACCCGATCACCGAGGAGAAGATCACCTTCCGCTCGGAGCCCCCGCGCCCGGAGAACGAGGTCATCGCGGAGCTCCTGCTCGGCAAGGCCTACGCGGAGGGGACGCTGGCGGGCGGCACGTCCACCGAGGAGCCCGGCTCCGGCGACGGCAGCAACGCCGCCGGCGGGGTCGCGGCCGGCGTGGGCACCGGGCTCGCGTCCGCGCAGATCAACATGATCCTCCAGAGCATCGGCCCGCTCCAGAACTTCGAGACGCAGCTCGACACGACCGACGAGGGCGCGCTGAAGACGACCGTGGGCTACCAGCTCGGGCAGCAGGTGACCGCGAGCGCGAGCTACGAGGCGGGCGCGACGGGGCAGGGGGAAGGGACGGGGACGTCGCGCAGCGGCAGCTCCAGCGGCGCTCGGGCCCGCACCGAGGTGAGCCTCGAGTGGCGCTTCCGCCGCAACTGGTCGGTGCGGGCCGGGATGGCGACGGGCGAGCAGGCGGGGACGACCCTGGATCTGCTCTGGAAGCACCGGTACTGAGCGCCTGCCGCGCAGGGCGCGCCCTCGTCCGTCAGGACGGCGCGCCTCCTGCGCGGCGCCGGCTCAGCCCTTCACGCAGATGCCGCCGCAGTCCGCGCCGATCGGCGGGCTGCAGTCGTCGCCCGGATCGTCGACGCACACGAGCCCCTCGGGGCACGGGAATCCGGCGATCCCGCCGCACATCGTGGGCTTCGGCTCGACGCAGAGCCCGCCGCAGTCCGCGCCGCCGTGCTCCGGGTCGCAGTCGTCGCTCGGGTCGTCCACGCACTCCAGCCCCTCGGGGCACGGCAGCCCCGCGAAGCCCCCGCACATCGTCGCGGTGGGCTTCGGCTCCACACAGACGCCGATGCAGTCCGCGCCGCCGTGCTCCGGGTCGCAGTCGTCGCTCGGGTCGTCCACGCACTCCAGCCCCTCGGGGCACGGCAGCCCCGCGAAGCCCCCGCACATCGTCGCGGTGGGCTTCGGCTCCACACAGACGCCGATGCAGTCCGCGCCGCCGTGCTCCGGGTCGCAGTCGTCGCTCGGGTCGTCCACGCACTCCAGCCCCTCGGGGCACGGCAGCCCCGCGAAGCCCCCGCACATCGTCGCGGTGGGCTTCGGCTCCACACAGACGCCGATGCAGTCCGCGCCGCCGTGCTCCGGGTCGCAGTCGTCGCTCGGGTCGTCCACGCACTCCAGCCCCTCGGGGCACGACAGCCCCGCGAAGCCCCCGCACACCTGCGGCGGCGGATCGTCGACGCACACGCCTGGGCAGTCGGCCCCGCCGTGCTCCGGGTCGCAGTCGTCGCGCCGGTCGTCCACGCACGCCAGGCCCTCTGGACAGCTCGTCCCAAGGAACCCTCCGCACGACTCCGTCTCCTGCGGATCCTGCGTTTCACCCGTGTCGCCGTCGTCCTCCTTCGCGCAGCCCATGAGTCCGATCACGATGAACAAGAAAGCCAGTCCCTTGTGGCGCATCAGTACCTCCGCGTTGTGCTCGTCCGAACCCCGCTGCGGCATCCGGACGATGACCGCGCGGCAACCCTGGCGTGCGGGCGCCGCCGCGGAGAACGCCCCCGGCGACCGCCAGACCGCCAGCAGGAATGCTGCGGCCTGCGCTCGCCCGCAGAGCGTCCTTCGAGACGGCTTCCCATCCTCGCGCCCACCTTCAAGCAGCTTCGGTGCCACTGGAACGCGCCGCATTTCGCCCGGGGATCCCCCTCTCCAAGGCGGCGCACCGCGCGATCGCGGTGTCTCGTTGTGTCTCAAATGTGTCTCAGCTGTGCCAACGGCCTGGCTGGAGGGTGAGCCGGCCTCCGGGGCGGAGGTGCTCTCTCCTTGTGCGCTGGCGGCGCCTGCACTCCGCGCGCCGCCAGCGCACGAGGTCGCGACGAGCGACCGCCGCCGGCGTCAGAGCGCCGCGTCGAGCCGTTCGAGCACGGCCCTCATGACCGGCAGGTAGCCGTGATCAGGCGATGAGGTGTCCGCGATCTGCGCCGGGCAGATCGAGCCCGCGACCCCTTGAGCCCCGAGGCTCTGGAGGAGCTGCAGCTCGCGGAGGCCCGGGTATGCCTTGGCCTTGACCTGCGTCATCGTGCGCGGGAGGGGCTCTGCCGGGTCGTTCGTGCCCTCGGGCATGCACAGCGGGTTGTCGATGGTGGCGCCTGGAATCGCCCTGCAATCGCAGCTCTGGGCAGCTCCCTCGCAGGAGCGCTCCTCGACGTCGAAGATGCAGGCGTACTGGAGATCGCCAGTGCTCCCCGGCGGGATCGTGTACTCGCGGNATCGCCAGTGCTCCCCGGCGGGATCGTGTACTCGCGGCCG
>NZ_JEMA01000858.1 GCF_001589285.1 Sorangium cellulosum
GACGCCGCCGAGCGCGCGCGCGCGCTGCCGCTGCTCTCCAGGTGCCTGATCGAGCTCGGGCTCGAGGACGCCGCGCGGACCGTGCGTGACGAGATCGCCCAGCGCGATCCGAGAGCTCCGGAGGCGCCCCCGCCGCGCGACATCGCCCCCGTCGTCCCCGCCGCGGGGCCGTCCGGCGCGCCGCTCCTCTTCGGGCGCTACGAGTCGCTGCGCGAGGTCACGGCCACGCCGCACGCGCGCGTCGTGGAGGCGCGCGACAGGATCACGGCGGAGCGCGTCGCGGTGAAGATCTTCGCGGGCGCGGCGTTCGGCGCGGGCCGCGACGCGCTCCTCCGGTTCGAGCGCGAGGCGCGCGCCCTCGCCCAGCTCCGGCACCCGAACGTCGTCGCGCTGCGCGCGTACCACCCGGAGGGGCCCGCGATGGTGCTCGCCTGGATGTCCGGCGGGTCGCTGATCGAGCGGCTGCGGGGGGAGCCGGTGGCGCCCGCGCGCGCCGTGGAGATCGCGTGCGCGCTCCTGTCGGCGCTCGGCGAGGCGCACCGGCTCGGCATCCTTCACCGCGACGTGAAGCCGAGCAACGTGCTCTTCGACGAAGTCGGGACGGCGCACCTCGCGGACTTCGGCGCGGCGCACCTCGGCGATCTCTCGACCACCGCCACGGCCGGCGCGATCGGGACGTTCGCGTACATGTCGCCGGAGCAGCGCATGGGCCGGCCGGCGACGCTGACGAGCGATCTGTACGGCGTCGGCGCGGTGCTCGCCGAGCTGCTCACCGGGGAGCCGCCCGCCCCGGCGGTGCACGGACAGCTCGATCCCGCGCCGAGCGACGTCCATCCGGACCTCACGGCGGCCCACGACGCGGCCGTGGCAGCGCTGCTCGCGGAGCACCCGGCCGCGCGGCCCGCCGACGCGTTCGAGGCGCGGCGCGCGCTGACCGCGCTCTCCTGGCCGGAGCGCGCGCGGCCGCAGCGAGCNCGGCGCGCGCTGACCGCGCTCTCCTGGCCGGAGCGCGCGCGGCCGCAGC
>NZ_JEMA01000859.1 GCF_001589285.1 Sorangium cellulosum
GCGGCGGCGGCGCGGGCGGCGCGAGCATCGCGATCTTCGCTCCATCGGGCAGCAAGCTGACCCTCCGGGAGACGCGCGTCATCACGGGCTCGGGCGGCCCCGGAGGTCGGGGCGGCGAAGGCCAGATGGGCGGGCAGGGCGTGCAAGGAGGCCCGCCGGGGCGGGCGCCGGCCATGGGGGGCGAGTACGCCTGCCGAGGAGGCTACGGCGGCTGGGGCGGCACCGGCGGCTACGGCGGCGGGGGCGCCGGCGGGCCGTCGATCGGCATCGCCTACGCCGCCGACGAGCAGCTCACCCTGGATGGCGTCACGTTCGAGATCGGCCCAGGGGGCCCGGGCGGCATCGCGGATGTCAAGGACGAGACGCGCGACAAGGCGAACCGAGGCAGCGACGGCTTCGCTGCCGAGACGATGCGCTTCTCGCCGTAGGGTCTGCGCCCGGGATTGCCGCCCGCGACCGCTCCCCCTTGCCCGATCGGGAGCAGCGGAGGACGAGCGAGCTGGGCTTGAGCTTGTTGCGCGCGAGCGGTCATCGAGCAACGAGAGCTATCCGACCGCCGACCGCACCGAGACCCGTATCGACGCAGGGCAGCGGGCGTAGCTGGGCCATCTCCTATCACATCATAGAGACCCCCAGGAAGCGCTCGGAGAACGCTCCTGTGACATCCGCCAATCATTTGCACGCCCAGAGCATCGGCACCGCGTAGGAACGCAGCATGTCATCTGAAGTGATCAGCGTTGCACCCTCCATCTGAGCTTGCGCCATCAGCATTCGATCGAAAGGGTCACGATGGTGCAGTGGATAGAATGTCGCCGTCCAAACGTGCGCCGCTTCAATGGCCAGCTCTCGCACCGTTGGATAGCTGAGCCACCACGCTCGAAGCTGCTCCGGCGGCAGGCTACCCTCCAGGCGTCCGAGGGCGTGCTTGATCGCAAGCTCCCACCAGGAGGCGACCGATAGGAGTATCTGCGCGCCGGGGTCCTGGAGCGCATCCACGACCTCCGACCTCAAGCGTTCGGTTGAGCGGCAAACCAGACCACGACGTGCGTATCGAGAAGCCACTTCAAGGCCCGTCTCCCTCGAATGCTCGCCGAACGTCGTCAGGAAGAGGGGCGTCGAAGTCGTCTTTGAGCTGGATTTGTCCACGCAAACCACCTGCAACCGGGGCGACGGATGCCTGCGGCTGCGCCTCGCCGAGCGCGATGATCTCGACGCGCTGACCGCGGAGCGGCAAAAGGGCTGGCAGAGCACGAACGACCGTGTCATCCACCATCACATGCATCTTGAGGGCTTGCATGCTCCTAGCATGCGCCAGCGGACGCCGAAGGTCCATCCTTCGCATGCGGACAGACGGAGGGTGCCGGTAGGACCGTGAGGCGAAGGCGGCGCAGGCGGGGGTGAGCCGAGCGTTCGATCTCTCGCTCGAGGTCCATCGAGAGGCCCGGCTCTTGGAGGCCCGGCTCTCCTTGGAGGCCGGGCTCTCGTCGAGGGGCGGCAGCGCGGCTCGGCCCGACCGCATCCCGTGGCCACCGGATGTGGCATGCCGGTCGCTGGCCTCCTCAGAGAGACGCGCCACGGTCGCTACCTGCTGCCGGTTCCAACCATCGTGCCGCGCTTTCCGTCTCGCCATCATGAGCGCGGACCGCCGTTGCGTGGAGGGAGCCGCCATGGGCACCTCCGCGGCTCGTCTGCCCAGCAAACCGCAAGGCGACCTCGCCGAAGTGGATTCGGTGAACCATCATGGCACGCCGTTCCCCGCTACTTATCCGATCACGACGTACATGGCGCGGTGAGCCATGCCTCACTTCGAAGGCGGGTTGTTGCCCCTACCGCCGCCGGAAGGATTCCCCGTGGTGCTCGGCGCGTTTGCAGGCCTGCCCCCGCCCGTTCCACCACCGCCCTTGCCACCACCACCGCCCTTGCCACCACCACCGCCCTTGCCACCACCACCACCGCCACCTTTGCCGCTCATATCGACCTTCACCTTTGGCTGTTCACTGCATTGTTGATGGGAACCATGTCGCCTTACGTTCTCGCTGAATCCAATCGCGGGGCAACCCAGTCCGCCGAACTATCAGTCGATTGGTCAACCGAAGCCGCCGGATCAGGTCTGTCTAGATCGCCGCCTTCTGTGACCTCCCCCCACGGGAAATCTCGCGGTTCGGCTCTGCGCCGCAAGGCCCAAATGCTGTCCAGCGCCATAGGGTAGCTCCATATCTAACACCGGCGGCAGTCGCCGTCTTTCCGGGGGCTGGGGGCGCCTGGAGGGGCGCGCCGGACGCGCAGCCGGAGGCGTCGCGACGCATCGCGCCGCGCCGCGCCAGGATGCCACGGTCCGACCACCTCATCGACAGGTTGCCGGGCACAACCCGGTCCGTTCACCACCTCGGATCGAAGGGGCCTTCGAGGGGGCTGCGGACGGCGAGGCCGCCGCGGTTCAGCACGTGGATGTAGATCAGCGTCGTGCTCACGTCGTCGTGGCCGAGGAGCTCCTGGATCGTGCCGATGTCGTAGCCGGCTTCCAGCAGGTGCGCGGCGAAGGAGTGACAGAGGGTGTGGCAGCGCGCGCGCCTCGATAGCCCGTCGGCGAGGGCCGCCTCTCGTACCGCGCGCAGGCGCATCGTCTCGTGCAGAGGATGCCGCCGGAGCTGCCCTGTCTCCTTGTCGCGCAAAGCGGGCGTCGCGGGGAAGACCCATTGCCAGGGTCATTCCCGGCCGGCGTTTGGATACCTGCGGTCCAGCGCGTCGGGGAGGCTCACCCATCCGGTGCCGGCCGCGACACCGGCGGCTTGCTGGGCGCGCACGGCGGTGAGGCGATCGCGCAGCGGGGGAACCAGGCGGAGCGGCAGCATCGAGAGGCGATCGTTCCTGCCATTGCCGTCGCGACCGAGGATCTCGATCGCGGGCAACTCCCGGCCGCGATCGACGAGTTCCGCCGGGCGCTCACGCTCGCTCCGGACAAGCTGCGCGCGCACGCGCTGCTCGCCGTGGCCCTCGTGCGGCAGAGGCGGCTCGGGGCGGCGCTCATCGAGGTGCAGACGGCGCGCCGGCTCTCCCCCGAGGCGCCGCTCGCGCACCTGGTCCTCGGCCGCGTCCTGCTCGCGCACCGGAGGCCGAGCGAGGCGCGGGAGCATGTCGCCACGGCCCGTGGCCTCGCTCCATCGGACCCCGCGCCCCTCCGCGGCCTCGCCGCCGTCGAGCGGTACCCTGATCGCGACGATCGCGCCGTCGAGCTCCTGACCCAGGCGCTCGATCTGGCCCCGGAGGACGTCGAGACGCTCGTCGTCCTCGGCGATGCGCACCTCGCGCGCGGCCGCGTCGACGATGCCGAGCGCTGGGCGCGCGCCGCCCTGGAGGCCGAGCCTGAGCACGCCGACGCGCTCGTCCTCATCGGGCACGTGCTCCTCCGGCGCGGGGACGTGAGCGGAGCGCGCGAGCACGCGGTCGGGGCGATCCGCACCGAGGTGAGCGATCCGGACGCGCTGAGGCTCCTCGCCGCCATCAAGGCGCGCGAGAGCTTGCTCCTCGGCCTCTGGTTCCGGGTGAGCTCAGTGCTCGCGGGGCTCGGTCCGAGCGCGATGCGCGTCCTCCTCGCCGCGGATCTCGCCCAGGACCAGCCGCTGCGTTGACGGCCCTCCCGTGGATGCTCTCCACGGCGGGAACGTCCACCTCGCGTCGTGGGCTCGGGTCACATGCAGCGCAGCCGGCGAGCCAGCCTCATCCGCTGTCGTTGCTCGGCCCTTCCGGCGGCCCCTCAAGCGCGTCCCACCCGCCGGGAGGCTCTTCGATCCCCAGCGCGGCGAGGAGATCGCGGGCGGCCTCCGAGACGTCGGCGGGGACCTCGGGCCCCGGCTCCCAGGCCGACAGCAGCGCGCGTAGCCTCCGGGCGGGCGCGGCGAAATTCTGCTGATCGAGCTCCGTTCCGAAGGCGGACAGGAGCTGGTCCACGTGCTCGACCAGGTGCTCTCGCGACGGCCATGACGTCGCCTTGGCCCACGAGCGCGGCGAGGCGAGCACGCCGGCGAGGTTCACGGCGCCCGCGACCGCCTGGGCCAGCCGGGCCGCCCTCTTCGATGCATCGCTGTAGCTCCCCGGCACGCCCGCTGCCGCCGCTTCCGGCGGCTCCGCGTCGTCCGTGTCGCGATCGATCGCTCGGGCCTGGTAGCCGTCGTCGTTCTCCCAGCCGCCGGTGGGCTCCCGCACGCCGAGGGAGAGCACGAATTGTCGGGTGGCCTCGTAGACCGCCTGCGGGATCTCCTCGCCTTCTCTCCAGGTGAGGACCGCCTCCCGGAGCTCGCGCGCTCGCTCTTGGGGCTGCTCGAGCGGGAAATACGCGATGTAGTCGTCCGCCGCCTGGAGGACTTCCGAGCGCGTCGGTCGTCTCACGAGGGTCGACAGCCGGCAGGCCGAGGTCATCTCACTCAGCAGGTAGAAGGCGTTGTTGAGCGCGTCGGACTCCTTGTGGCCGTGGCACGTTCGGCGGATGGTGCGCGACTCTCTCGGGAGATCGGGCTTCATGACATCGTCTCTCTTGCTCACGGATACGATTTGCAGATCGGTCCGAAGAAGGTGTTCCTTAGCGCCGAGATGGCGCTGGCACCGATGGCGACAACCTCGGGCGGCGATGTTCCGATCTTGACGCATACGTAAGAGCACCACGACCGTATCACGATATTCTGAAGGATCCCGTTCACGAAGTCCGGCAGGTGGGGCACTTCGCCGTTCCGCAGTCGTCGATGTAACAAAGATGATTCACGGCGGGTATGTAGCCTTGCTGGCACGGTAGAGTAGGCTCGCAGCCGTAGTCTCGCGCGCACTCGAACTTCGGAGTCACCCTATACGCGAGCATCGACGGGTCGGTGCCCGCGAGCCACGCCCGCGCCTGCTCCATCGCTCCCGGCGCGTACTGCTCCAGGAGCGCCTTCAGGGTCTCATCATCGAGCGTGGCCGGATCGAACTGCGTGACCTCGACCGCGCCGGCCAGAGCGCACGTCATGTTCCCGGCCAGGGCCGAGGCGAACGCGAGCTCCTCTGGGTCAAGTTGAGCGTAGAGTTCCTCGCCCAGCTGCTGCTCCTCCGAGCTGACGCCCGTGCCGTCGTCAACGGGGCTGCTGCCGCCCGTACCGTCATACGGGGCTGCTGCCGCTCGTGCCGTCGTCGACGGGAACGCTGCCGCCCGCGCCGTCCTCGGGGGCGCTGTCCCCGTCACCGGAGCCAGGCCACGCTCCATCGCCGTCCCTGTCTCCCGGGCCCACCCGGATGACGCATCCGGGAACGACCGCATGCGCGGCGAGGCTCACGAGCACGACCGCCGCCAACCCCTGAGCCGCGCGCTTCGCCATCCCACCCTCTCCGGACCATGACTGGCGGCATTCCACCACCAGCAAGCTGTCGAGGCGGTACCATGCGCGCTCTCCCACCACAAGCGAGCGGCAGACGAGGTGCCGGCGCCAGCGGCTGGCGGCCGGGGTGGACGCCTCACCGAGGCCGGGTGGGAACGCGTGCCCGGAGGCCAGCCTCGAGAAGACGGCCTCCCCTCACCCATCTCGAGGGCGAGCCAGCTCGCGGGCTCACTGGCCTGCGAGCTGGTCAGACCAACCCCCTCACCAGACGCAGCGGCCGCCCGAGATGCGCTGTCCCGACTCGCAGCAATGGATGACGCTCGAGCCCGTGTCCCGCTGGGTGCAGGAGTGCGAGCCGGGGATGCTGCTGCCCGAGCACTGGAGCCCCGAGCCGCACTTCGGGACGCACGTGTTGTTGACGAGCCCATACCCCGACGGACAGCAGTAGAGCCTGGGGCCCGAAGGGTACTGTTCGCATTGGGGCGCGCCGCTCGCGAAGGCCCACTGGCACACCAGCCCACCGCCGCACACCGACAGCTCGTCCGCGGCCTCCCCCGTCGGCTCCGCCGCCGCCTCCTCGACCTCGGCGGCGACCCCCTCGTCCGCGATCGGCTCGTCCGCGGGCGGCGCGATGCAGCCCATCGAGGCCGCCAGGACTCCGGAGATCGCCAACAACCCTGCCGTCATCATCTTGCGCATGAGATACCTCTCTGTTCAGGGAGCGCACCCGCGCTCCCGGAGCTCACAGCGACACGCCGGCGCGGCCAGCGGGCTTCACGCCTGCTCCGCGCCGCGACGCGAGCAGCGGAGAGCAATGCGCGGGCCAGGCCGAGATGTCGTGAGATGCCGCCATGCGCGGGGCGCGCCGGAGCGACTCGGCAAGAACTGCGTGGCCCTCTTCGAGGAGAACGCAGATGCTGCCTGGCGAGGCAAACATTGCTCAGCGCGGCGCCGGACGCAGACAGCGGCGGCGACGGGGCAGGACGAGATCGCGGGGCCTGCTCAGCCGGATCTCCGGTTCCGACGGTGCAGCGCTCGCCGTGCCGCGCCCGCCGCCCGCGCCGGCGATGCGCCGTCAGGGTCCCGGCGACCTCGGTCGGGCTCCGGGGCGTGGCCGCGACGGCGGCGCCTCGCTGCTCCCGGGCGGAAGAGTGATCGAGACCGGCCGACGCGGGCATTTCGGAAGGCGTTCCGACAAGCTCCTCATGCCCTGAGGCATCCGCGCGATGAACGAGTGGACGGTGAAGATGGATCGGGGGCAGGCGAACGATCCCCGCTTGCAGTCGAGCGCGTCGTTCTTCACGTGCCACCCGGTCACTCCTAACAGCGACGATCCGTTCAGCTTCGACATCGCGACAAGGTTCGAGGCCAAGCCGACAGGTCCCTCCCTGGACCACGTCATCGCACGACAGCTCAGCCCGGACGGCGAGCCCCTGCTCATGCGCGTGGGGGACGTCCGCGACACCCCGCCCTCGGCGATCTCGTACTCGGCGCCCGTGATCCCGTATGCGGGTCTGGGCGCGCCGGCGGACATCCTGGCCAAGCTCACGGGCCTGTTCACGGACCCCCTCCCCTCTCCGGACACCTACAAGGCCATCCGAGGCAAGAGCATCATCGACCTCGTGCGGGACGATCTGGAGTTGACGGAGAGCATCCTGTCGAAATCCTCGAGGCGGTACTCGTCGGCGTTGCCGAAGATCAGGACGCCGGCGTTGTTCACCAGGACGTCGAACCCGCCGAGCGCCGCCGCGCCCTCGGCGATCGCGCGCTCGAGCGCGATCGCGTCGGCGCTGTCGGCCTGCAGCGCGATCGCGCGCCCGCCCTCGGAGGCGACGGTCGCGACGAGCTCTCGCGCTCGATCCGGCCGGCTCACGTAGGTGAAAGCGACCGCCGCGCCGTCGCGCGCGAGGCGCTTCACGATCGCGGCGCCGATGCCCCGCGACCCGCCGATGACGATCGTCTTCTTCCCTGCGAGCGGCCCCGTGTCGTCGTTCATGTTCAGCTCCTTTGCATCGTGAGTTGTCGTCATCATTTTTGAACAAACAGTCCAGAATGGCGCGCGACGATGGCGCGAGCCGAGCCGGCGCCGCGCGTTCAGCGCGGGCGCAGCACGGACAAGAACCCCTTTCGAGCGAGCTGATGCGCCGCGATCACGCCGAGCGGCCCCGCAGCAGGTGCGCGCGCGAGATGGCCCTGCCGGGGTGAGCGGCCAGACGGGACGAGACCCCGACGACCAGCGGGGCACAGCGCGAGACGGAGACGGGAGCCCTGGAGCAGCGGCCCCTCTCGTCGCGGAGATGAGGCCGCGAGCGCTCGCCATCTGGGTCGTTTGCGTGAGTGAGCAACCCCCTGCGAGCAAGAGCTTGCGCGCGACCGGTCAACCGACGGGCCCCGGGGTGCGACGCCGCGAGATCAGGGGCTCGCAGCGGTGGGCGAGGCGCCGTCGTGACCCTGGCACGACGGCTGCAATGTCGTCCCGCGTCGGCACGGGAAAGGCGAGCGCGGGAATCCTCCGGCGCTGGCGGACCCTGTCGACATTCCCCTGACCAAGGAGATTGCATCATGAACACCGAGTTTGCTGGGTTTGATTTCGAGCTGATCGTCGGCGACGAGGGCACCGATCTCGAGGCGATGGAGATGCCGCACCACTGCTGCCACTGCTGCCATCACTAGAGGGAGCCCTCGGATCATGTCGAAGGTGCCCGGGCGCGCCCCGTCGCTGCCCGGGCGCCTTTTTTTCGTGCAAACAAGGGATCATTCCATGTGTAGAAAACCCAGGTTCGACCTGCCGCGCCTCGGCGTGGGGCTCGCCCACCGGCCCGCCTTCGTGAGCGGCATCGAACAGCACCGCGATCGCATCGACTGGATCGAGTTCTGCGCCGATCACTACATCTGCCGGACGGACGGGCGGTTCAAGCGCGCCCTCGAGCTGAGCGAGAGCATGCCCGTCGCGCCCCATGGCCTCGAGCTGTCCGTGGGCACCGACGCGCCGCTCGACATGGACTACTGCGGCCATGTCGCCCACCTCGCCAAGGCGGTCCGCGCCCCGTGGTACAGCGATCACCTCTGCTTCACGCAGGCCGACGGGGTCGAGCTGGGCCAGCTCACGCCGCTCGCGTTCACCGAGGCCGCCGTCAGGCGCTGCGCCGAGAAGGCCCGGCAGTTCCAGGACATGCTGGGGGTCCCGCTGCTCCTCGAGAACATCACCTATTACATGGCGATCCCCGGCGCCACCATGACGGAGGCGGAGTTCCTCAGCGCGGTCGTGACCGAGGCCGACTGCGGCATCCTGCTCGACCTCACCAACCTCTACATCAACGCCCAGAACCTCCACTACGACCCTTACGCGTTCATCGACGCGATCCCGCTCGATCGCGTCGTGCAAGTGCACCTGGCCGGAGGGGTCTTCGACGAGGATCTGTGGGTCGATACGCACAGCCACCCGATCGACAACCACCCTGAAGTGTGGAGACTGCTCTCCTACCTCTGCGAGCGAGCGCCGGTGCGCGCCGTCCTGATCGAGCGCGACGCGAACCCGCCGGAAGACTTCGGCGAGATGCTGGGGGAGCTCGACCGCGCGAGGGCCATCCTCGCGTAGCGGAGCGGAAGACCATGACCACAGATACATTGACGTTCCAGGCAGCGTTCGCGCGGCTCTTGACCGATCCGCGGGAGATCGCCCTCTTTTACGGCGCCCCGGCGGGCTTCGCCGAGAAGCACGCGCTCGACGCCGGGCAGATGGCCGCGCTGCAGGCCCTTGACGAGAAGCGGCTGCGATGGGCCGCAGACGGGCTCGGCCTCAAGCGGTTCTTGCGCATGGAGTCGTACTACCCGGCCACGCTCGCGCTGCTCCGCCGCCACGGGGCGCTCGCGGCGGTGGAGCGGAGCTTCATCCTGGCGTATCGACCCATCAAATCCGAGAGGTGGTCCCGCTCGCTCCGCGACGCCCTCTGGTTCGCCGAGCTCGTCGAGCGCCTCGTCGACGAGGGCGCGCTCGAGATCGCCTACCTCGCGGACGTGCTGCGCTGCGAGCACGCCGAGTTCCTCCTGTGGAGCGATGCAGCGTTCGGCGAGAGCGCGAACGAGTTCAAGACCCGCAACGCCTCGCGGCCCTTCCTCACCCGCGAGGAGGTGCTCGACGCCGCCGTGCGCGTGGGCCCGCACGTCGCGCTGCGCGCGTTCTCGTGCGATGTCCTGCCGCTGGTCCAGGCGCTCGCCAGGAGCGCGGAGCCGCCCGCGCCGCGGCCGGCTCCGACGCTGATCGCGTTCGGCAGGGTCCCGGGGGACGAGCGCGTCCAGAAGGCCCGCGTGGGCCGGAGGATGGAGACGTTCCTGGCGCGCGCCGACGGCCGGCGGACGACCCGGGAGATCCTCGCGGAGATCCTCGATCCGCGGCTGGGACACGCGGAGCGGGAGGCCATGGAGCAGGGCTGCTGTCAGGTGCTGCTGCAGCTCCGCGGGCTGCATTTCGTGACGTCCGAGGCGGGCGCGCGCAGGCCGGATCTCCCGGAGGCGTCTCGACGGAGCGCAGCATGAGAGGTGGAAGGGGAGTCGCGGCGCCGGGCCCGGCGGACAGGCTCGCGCCGGATCACATCCCGGCTGCGATCGGCGGCGCAGCCGCGCAGCCGGCCGGCGCCGCCTCCCTCGCGCCGCCGCTCCGCGGCAGGGCGGCGGCAGGCGAGCTGCTCCCGTGGGAGCGCCTCCGTCGCGCCGGCGCGAACGTGGCCCAGGCCGCGCGCCTCTTCTGGCGCGCGAGCCCCGGCGGCACGCTGCTCATCGCCGCGCTGACGCTGGCCTCGGCCCTCATGCCGCTCTTCACCATGAAGCTCCTCCAGCGGCTGATCGACGTCGTCGTGGGCGGCCTGCGCGACGGCCGCTCGCCCGCGTCGCTCGCGGGGCCGCTAGGCCTCCAGCTGGGCCTGCTGCTGGCGGTCATGACGGGCAGCCACGTCGTTTACCAGCTCCAGCGCACGCTCCAGAAATCGCTCGGGGACGAGGTGACGCTGCGCCTCAACCTCGATATCCTCGAGAAGGCGCGGCGCGTCGATTACGCGAGCTTCGACGACTCGAAGTTCCATGACCGGCTCCAGCGCGCGCAGCGCGAGGCGTCCGTCCGGCCGGCGATGCTGGTGCAGGTCATCGCCGATCTGGGCTGGAACGTGGTTGTCGTGCTGTCGTTCTCGATCCTCGTCGCCGGCGCGCACTGGTCGATCCCCGCGGCGCTCGCGCTGGGGGCGGTGCCGGCGAGCTGGGTCGCCGTCCGGTTCGGGGCGCAGCGATTCCAGGTCCTGAACTGGCACACGCCCGAGGGGCGGCGCATGACCTACCTGAGCGGGCTCGTGACGGATCCGCGGGCCGCCAAGGAGATCCGGTTGCTCGGCCTCACCGATTACCTCGTGCGGCAATACCGATCGCTCTTCGACAAGGTCCACGCCGAGGAGATGCGGGTGGAGCGGCGTCGGGCCGTCCGTGGCATCCAGTCCGAGGCCACGCGGGTCGTCGCCTATCTGTACGCGTTCGCCGCGCTGATCTGGGCCATCTTCACAGGGGCCATCTCGCTGGGCGCCTTCATGGTGTTCTCTCAGGTGGTCACCAGGACGCAGAACCTGCTCGACACCGTCTTCCGGAGCGGCGCGGATCTCTTCGAACAGTCGATCTTCCTGTCCGATCTGTTCGCGTTCCTGGCGCTCCCGGAGCCCGCGCGTCCGGCCGGCCGGAGCCCGGCGCCGCGCGACGCGAGCATCGTGGCGGAGGGCGTCTCCTTCGCGTACCCGAGCACGGGCAAGCGCGCCCTCGAGCGGGTGAGCTTCCGCGTCCGCAGCGGAGAGAAGGTGGCGATCGTGGGGTGTAACGGCGCGGGGAAGACGACGCTCGTGAAGCTCATCGCGGGCCTCTACGCGCCCACGCGGGGCGAGCTGCGCCTGGGCGGCGTCTCCGCGCAGGAGATCGACCCGGTCACGATGTCCGAGCACCTGGCGGTGACCTTTCAGGATTTCGTGCAGTACTGGCTCACGCTCAGGGAGAACATCGGCTTCGGACACCTGCCGTCGCTCGACGACATGAGGGCGATCCAGGAGGCGGCGCGCCGCGCGGGCGCCGAGGGGATCGCGGCGCAGCTCGCCCGAGGCTACGAGTCGCGGCTCGGCAACGTCTGGGAGGGGGGACACGAGCTCTCGCAAGGGCAATGGCAGAAGCTCGCGCTCGCGCGCGCCTTCCTGCGGCCGGCCCGGCTCCTCATCCTCGACGAGCCGACGTCGGCGCTGGATCCCCGCGCCGAGACGGAGCTGATGCAGACCTTCCTGTCGCTCTCCGAGGGAAGGACGACGATCTTCATCTCGCACCGGATCGGCACCGCGCGGCTCGCGGATCGCATCCTCGTGATGATGAACGGAGCGCTTGTCGAGGAAGGGTCCCACGACGACCTGATCGCGCGCGGGGGGGAGTATGCGCGGCTGTTCCAGCTCCAGGCGCAGTGGTACACGTGACCGCGGGCGCGCTCGGCCGCCCGGCTCGGGCGCGCCGACCGCCGGGGCGGGCTCGCACAAGGTGGTTGGTGAGCCACCCCGGTGTCGGACGGCGCTCGCGGTGTAGGTCTCTCGCGCTCCAATCGAGATCGCGAGAGGCGCTCCGCGCGATGGCCCCTTGTGCCGACGTCTCCGATTCTGGCACGCTCGTCCTCGTCTCCTCGCGGCGGTGTCCTCGCCGGCGATACGCCCGCTCGCGCGGTGGCGCGCGGCGTGTCCGCCGGGCGCCGCGCGAGCGGGGAGCGAGGGTGGGGCATGCGAACGAGCGTCGTTGTCGAGATCGAGAGGGCGATCCGCCGTACCGCCGTGCTGCTCGGGGTCGCCGCGCTGGGCGCGTGCGGCGTGGAGACACCGCCATACGACGACCTGCCGCTGCGCGACGCGCTGAGCGCCGCGCCGGAGGTCCTCGCAGCCTTGCCCGAGGAGGCCCTCCACGATCTCGCCGTGCGGCTGGAGGAGGCGCACGGCGCGGCGGGAGGAGAGACGGCCATCGTCGGCGCGGAGATCGCGAGCGTCCCGGCGCTGGTCCGCAGCGCGGACGCGGCGCGGGAGGAGCGGGGGGAGGACGCGATCGTCCTCGGCGCGCTCGAGCCGTCCGTCGAGGGGTTCGTGCTGCGCGCCTCCTCCGTCGCCTCCGTCGCGGCGGAGCGCGGGCCCGAGGGGCCGCTCGAGCTGCCGGTCCTCGCCGGGGAGCCAGCGTCGCCGGAGACCGCGCGGCTCGAGGAGGCGGCGCTCGGCGGCCGGGCCGGCGCCGTCCTGGCGGATCTGGCGCGGCGCGCGGGCGCGCGCGACCTCATCCGCGTCACCGGCCTGCCCGCGGGCGTCGTCGCGCTGGATCGTACGGTGTACGTCAACGCCGCGTGGCTTGTCGCGCTGGGCGCCCTCTCGCCGCCGGACCCGCCGGCGCGCCTCGCCTCCCCGGGCGGCGACGTCGCCATCGTCCCATGGCCCCGGATCCAGCCGAGATCCGTGGACGCCAACCCCTACCACCTCCCCGGGTCGATCGCCGAGTGCGCCGCCGGCGTGCGGGACGTGTGCACCTGCGCCGTCGGCGGCTCCTGCGACCATGACCGCACGGACCCGGCCTTCGCGGATGCCCGGGCGGAGTGCGCGTGGGTGAACGCCGACGCGCTGAACGCCGAGGCGCTCTGCGTGCTCGCGCTGATGAGCATCGAGGGGGTGAAGGAGTGCGTCCAGTCCGCGGGCAGCGCGTGCGGCGCGCTGCCGATCGCGGGCCGCGAGGGGGCGCTCGCGTTCGCCGCGGACGACGGCTGCATGGCCGTGCTCGACCGCTGCCTCCAGTACGGCAGGCCGACAGGACCGGCGGTCATCCCGAGCGGCGCGCCGAGCGGCACGACGGACTCCAGCGGCTGCAACGGCGGCAGCGGCTGCGGCGGCGGCTGCAAGGGCTGCAACGAGGACGTCGCGGGCTGCAACCAGAACTGCAGCGATTGCAACCAGAACTGCCGCGACTGCAACCAGAACTGCCGCGACTGCGACCAGGACTGCAAGGACGGCGATCCGTCGGCGGGCACAGGTTCGGGCTCGAGCTGCAAGGTGAGCGCCGGCCGGCGCGATCCGGGAGGTGGCCGCGCGGGCGCGCCGTTGCCGCTCGGCGCCGCGTTCTGGTGGGCGGTGCCAGCGGGCTACATGCTGCTGCGCATCCGGAGGCGCGCGTGAGCGGCGCCGTGATGCTCTGGCTGGAGCGGCACGGGCTGCCGCCGTGGCTCGCGCCGACGTACGCGGTGATGGTCGCCGTGGCGGGGCTCCTGGGCGCGGCGGCGTTCTTCTGGCTCGTGCGCCGCGACAGGGGCGACGAGGCCGCCGAGGGCCGCGCGCTGCTCGCGGGGTACGTCGCGGCGCTGCTGGGCGGCCACGTCTTCGAGGCGCTGCGCGCCGCGCCCGAGGCGCTCGCGCGGGGCTCGTGGGGACCGATGCTCCACGCCGGCCGCGCCGCCTACGGCGGGCTCATCGCGGGCGTCGCCGTCGCGGTCCTGGTGCTGCTCCGTCACGGCGCGGCCGTGCGCCCGTTCCTCGACCGGCTCGTGCCGGGGCTCGGGATCACCTACGCCTGCGTGCGCACCGGGTGCTTCCTCGCGGGGTGCGACTACGGCCACGTCACGGCGGGCGCGCTGGGCGTCCGGTTCCCCGCGGGCAGCCCCGCGGCGGAGGATCACGCCGCGGCCGGCTGGGTGCCCCTCGGCGCGCCGAGCCTGCCCGTGCACGCCACGCAGCTCTACGAGGCGGCGCTCGGGGCGCTGGCGAGCGGGATCGCCGCCCTCTGGCTCGTCCGGGGGCACCGTGACGGCCGCGCGTTCGGGACCTGGCTCGCGCTCTACGCCGCGGGGCGGTTCGCCATCGAGCTGCTCCGCGGCGACGCCGGGCGCGGCGTTTACGGCGGGCTCAGCACCGCCCAGGTCGTCTCGCTGGCGCTCCTGCTCGGGCTCGCAGCGGCCGCCCTGCGCGCTCGCCGTGCGCGCCGTGCTCCGGCCACCGCGGCCGCGCTGCTGTCGCTCGCCTCCCTGGGCCT
>NZ_JEMA01000860.1 GCF_001589285.1 Sorangium cellulosum
CCGGCGCCGCGTCGCCCGACCCGGCCGGCGCAGCGCTGCCAGGCGCCGCAGGCGCCACCGGGAGCGCGGCGCCCGTGAGCTGCGCGGCGTCCTTCAGCACGTCCTCGGCGTGCACCCCCGGATCCACGTCCGGATACACCTTGGCGATCTTGCCGTCGGGATCGATCAGGAAGGTCACGCGCGCCACCGTCCCGAGCCGCATGGGCACGCCGAACGCGGTGGCCCACGTGTGATCGGTGTCGACCAGGATCGGGAACGGCAGCCTGTGCTCGGTCGCGAACGCCTCGTGCGACTCGCGCGTGTCGGACGACACGCCGAGGACCTGGACGTTCGCCTGCTTGAAGCGATCCCACGCGTCGCGGAACGCGCACGCCTCCTCCGTGCAGCCGGGCGTCCCGTCCTTCGGATAGAAGTACACGACCACGGCCCGACCCCGCTGGTCCGACAGCCGCTGGATCGCACCGTGCTGATCGGCGGCGAACACGTCGGGCGCTGGGGCGCCGATCGGGAGTAGCCCTTGTCCACCATCGGGTCGCTCGGCCGCACCGCACCCGAGCAGCGAGACAAAGGCAAAGACGACAGCAACAACGACAAATACGAGGGCAGTCGGGAAGCGTCTCTTCATCAGAGCGCCACGTTAGCACGCACTCGGTAGGATCGATCCGACGCTTCTGATACGTTGCGCCGACAGGAGACGAGACCGATGGCGATCTTCGGAAGCGAGCGCGGCGCCGCCGACGGTGCGGTGCGCCAGGGCAGGGGGATCACCTACCCCGATTTCTCTTCGCCTACCGTGGATAAGGTCATGGTGGAAGAGCGCGCAGCCGGGCTCGGCAAAAGGAGCATCAAGGGGCCGGCCAAGGTCGCCGGCCTCAAGCTCGCCATCTCCATGATGGACCTCACCACCCTCGAAGGAAAAGATTCGCCGGGAAAGGTCCAACAGCTCTGCCAGAAGGCGCTTCGACCCCACGAGCGCGCGGACATCCCTTCGTGTGCGGCGGTGTGCGTTTATCCCAAGCTCGTGCCGGTCGCCAGGCGAGCGGTCGAGGGCTCGTCCGTCAAGGTGGCGAGTGTGGCGACCGCGTTCCCGAGCGGCCTGTCGACGCTCGAGGTCAAGCTCGCCGACGTGCGCCAGGCGGTCGAGCTCGGCGCGGACGAGATCGACATGGTGATCGACCGCGGCGCCCTGCTCTCCGGCGAGTACGCCGCTGTGTATGACGAGATCGCCGCCACCAAGGAGGCGTGCGGGCACGCGCACCTCAAGGTGATCCTGGAGACAGGCGAGCTCGGGAGCTACGACCGCGTCCGCAAGGCGAGCCGCATCGCGATGCTCGCCGGCGCCGACTTCATCAAGACCTCGACCGGCAAGATCACCCCGGCGGCGACGCCCCCGGTGACGCTGGTGATGCTGGAGGCGATCCGCGATCACGCGCACGCGACCGGCCGGCGCATCGGGATGAAGCCGGCCGGCGGCATCCGCACGGCGAAGCAGGCGCTCCACTACCTCGTCATGGTCAAGGAGACCCTCGGCGACGCCTGGCTCACGAGCGACCTGTTCCGCTTCGGCGCGTCGACGCTCCTCAACGACGTGCTCATGCAGCTCGAGAAGGAGCGGACGGGCGCCTACCAGGGCGGCGACTATTTCAGCAAGGACTGACCCGGCGCTGCCGCCGCGCGCGATCCGGCCTGCCGCGCGCGGCCACGCCCGCTCCGATGTTCAACCAGCGGCCGCGGGCGTAGAGTGCGCGGCATGAGCGACATGAGCACCGCCGCTGCAGGCGGCGACGGGGGCGCGCCCCCGGAGACGATCGCCGCTCGGGACGCGGGCCCCTCGCGCGACGCCGCCGCGGACGCGGCCATCGTGTTCGGCGACGCGTGGCGCTACGCGCCGGCGCCCGAGGGGCGCGACCACGTGAAGATCGCGCCGCGGTACGACCTCTTCATCGGCGGCGCGTGGCGCGCTCCGGAGTCGGGTCGCTACCTCGACAGCGTCAACCCGTCGACCGAGGAGAAGCTCTGCGAGTTCGCCGAGGCCTCCGAGCGGGACGTCGACCTCGCCGTGCAGGCGGCCCGGGCCGCGTACGAGAAGCACTGGTCGCGCCTGCGCCCGCTCGATCGCGGCAAGTACATCTACCGCATCGCCCGCGCCCTCCAGGAGAAGTCGCGCGAGCTCGCGGTCGTCGAGTCGCTCGACGGCGGCAAGCCCATCAAGGAGTCCCGCGACGTCGATCTCCCGCTCGCGGCCGCGCATTTCTTCTACTACGCCGGCTGGGCCGACAAGCTCGACCACGCCTTCCCCGGGCGCGACCCGCGCCCGCTCGGCGTCGCGGGCCAGGTGATCCCGTGGAACTTCCCGCTCCTCATGGCGGCGTGGAAGCTCGCCCCGGCCCTCGCGGCGGGGAACACCTGCGTCCTCAAGCCCGCCGAGACGACGCCGCTCACCTCGCTCCTGCTCGCGAAGATCATCGAGGAGGCCGACCTCCCGCCCGGCGTCGTCAACGTGGTCACGGGCGCCGGCGCGACGGGCGCCGCGGTCGTCGGCCACCCCGGCGTCGACAAGGTCGCGTTCACCGGCTCGACCGAGGTCGGCAAGCGCATCCAGCGCGCGCTCGCCGGCACGGGCAAGAAGCTCACGCTCGAGCTCGGCGGCAAGGCCGCGAACATCGTCTTCGAGGACGCGCCGCTCGATCAGGCCGTCGAGGGGATCATCGGCGGCATCTTCTTCAACCAGGGGCATGTCTGCTGCGCGGGCTCGCGCCTCCTCGTCGAGGAGAGCATCCACGACGCGCTCCTCCTCAAGCTGCGCGAGCGCATGGCGACCCTGCGCGTGGGCGACCCGCTCGACAAGAACACGGACGTCGGCGCCATCAACTCGCGGGCGCAGCTCGAGAAGATCCAGGAGCTCGTGGCGGCGGGCGAGCGCGAGGGGGCCGCGCGCTTCTCGGTGAGCTGCGCGCTCCCTCCGCGCGGCTACTGGTTCGCGCCGACGCTCTTCACGGGCGTCGCGCAGTCGCACCGGATCGCGCGCGAGGAGATCTTCGGCCCGGTGCTCTCCATCCTGACCTTCCGCACGCCCGAGGAGGCGATCGAGAAGGCGAACAACACGATGTACGGGCTGTCGGCCGGCGTCTGGACCGGCAAGGGCTCGAAGAGCTTCTGGGTCGCGCAGCGCCTGCGCGCCGGCGTCGTCTGGGCGAATACCTTCAACAAGTTCGACCCGAGCGCCCCGTTCGGCGGCTACAAGGAGAGCGGCTTCGGCCGCGAGGGCGGGCGCCAGGGGCTGCTCGCCTACCTCGAGGTGGACTGATGGCGCTCGGCAACCAGGACAGGAGCGGCAACGAGGGACGCGCCTCGACCGGCGCTGGCGCCGGCGCGGCCGACGCAACGGCGGGCGAGGCGGGCGCGCGGGTCGGCGTGCGCAAGGCGTACAAGATGTTTGTGGGCGGCGCGTTCGTGCGCTCGGAATCCGGGAGGTACACGCAGGTGCGCGATCACGGCGGCGCGGGCGCGGTCGAGAACATTCCGCGCGCGTCCCGCAAGGACGGGCGCGACGCGGTGCTCGCGGCCGCCGGCGCGCTCGGGGGCTGGTCGTCGCGCTCGGCCTTCAACCGCGGGCAGATCCTCTACCGCCTCGCCGAGATGCTCGAGGCGCGGCGCGCGGAGCTCGCGGCCTCGCTCGAGCGCGGCGGGCTCGACGCCGGCGCCGCGGAGCGCGAGGTCCTGTCGACGATCGATCGCGCGGTCGCCTACGCGGGCTGGGCCGACAAGTACCAGAGCCTCTTCGCCAGCCTGAACCCGGTCGCCGGCCCGCACTTCACCTTCACGGTGCCCGAGCCGATGGGGGTCGTCGTCATCGCGGCGCCGCCGCGCCCGGCGCTCCTCGGCCTCGCGAGCTCCCTCTTGCCGGTGATCACCGGCGGCAACACCTGCGTCGTGCTCGCGAGCGAGGTGGATCCGCGCACGCCCCTCGTCTTCAGCGAGGCGCTCGCCACGAGCGATCTCCCGGGCGGCGTCGTCAACGTCCTCACCGGCCAGCTCGCGGAGGTGCTGCCGCACCTCGCCGCGCACATGGAGGTCGCGGCGCTCGATCTGCACGGCGTGGACGCGGCCCTGCAAAGGCGCCTCGAGGAGGCGGCCGCCGCCACGGTCAAGCGGGTGCGCGCCCGCGCGCTCGACGAGGCGGCGTGGTTCGACGACAGGGCGGCGACGTCGCCCCGCTGGATCGAGCGGTTCGTCGAGATGAAGACGATATGGCACCCGGCAGGGCCGTGACGCCGGAGCGCCGGAGGCGCGTCGCGCCCACGGCTCAGCGACCGAGCACCATCCCCGTCTGCAGCGTCCGCCCGGCCACGAGATCCGCGGCCGCGAGCGGCTTCCGTCCCTCGGCCTGAGCCCGCAGGATCTGGATCGCGCCCGATCCGCAGGCGACGATCACGACGCCGCGGGCGGCCATCACCACCGTCCCCGGCGGCGCCTCGCCGTGCGCGGCCTCGCTCTCGACGCGCGCCGCCAGCACCTTGAGCGCCTTGCCCTCGATCGTCGTGAAGGCGCCTGGCCACGAGGTCATCCCCCGGATGTGATCGTGGACCTGCCGTGCGCTCCGGTCCCACCGGATGCGCCCGTCCTCCTTCTTCAGGAGCGGCGCGTGCGTCGCCGCGGCGTGGTCCTGCGGCGTCAGCTCGAGCTCACCGTCGACAGCGCGGCGGAGGTCCTCGCGCACGACGCGCGCGGCGAGCGCGCCGAGCTCGACCGCGAGCTCATCGGCGGTCGTACCTTGGCCGATCGGCGTGCGGTGCACCGCGTAGACCGGCCCCGTGTCCATGCCCTCGTCCATCTGCATCAGCGAGATGCCCGTCTCCGCCTCGCCCCCGACGATCGCCCACGTGATCGGCGCGGCGCCGCGGTAGCGCGGCAAGATCGACGCGTGCAGGTTCATGCAGCCGCGCCGCGGCGCCTCGAGCACCGCCCTCGGCAGGATGCGCCCGTAGGCGATCACCAGCGCGACGTCGGCCGCGGCGTCCCGCGCCCACGCGGCGAACTCGGGCGTGCGGATCTTCTCGGGCTGCACCACCGGGATGCCGAGCTCCCCCGCCTTCACCTTGACCGGCGGCGCCTTCAGCTCGAGCCCGCGCCCGGCCGGCCGATCCGGCTGGCAGACGACGCCGACGACGTTGGCGACCGACGCGAGCGCCTCGAGCGAGGGCACGGCGATGGCGGGGGTTCCGAAGAAGAGCGCGCGCACGCCCTAGCTCTAGCAGGAGCTGCGCGCCTCCTGGCCGTCTTCTTCGCGGCGAGCTCCGCCGCGGCGGCGCGGCGTCAGGGCCGCGTCGCCGGCGGACCGCCGCGCTCTTCCTCGCCACCGCGTGTCGCCGCGCTCGGCACCGACGTCGGGCGCGGGTCCGCGCAGCACCGGAAGCCCGTCTCATAGAACACGAACTTCGGGTCGTGCGCGTCGTTCGTACCGCGGCACCCCGTCCACGGCTTGGCCCAGAAGCCTCCCATGAGCGCGCCTGGCCACCGGCGCCCGCGGCGCGACGCGACCCACTCCTCGACGTTGCCCATCATGTCGAAGATGCCGAAGGCCGACGCGCACCCCGGGTAGGTGCCGCTCGGGGCGCCTTGCCAGAGCCGCTCCACCTCGCGCTGCGCGACCTCGCCGGAGGCGCCGAGCTTCCGCTCGTCGACCTGCCGCCAGGCCTTGCCGCTGTTGCAGACCGCCCTGTCGACGCGCCAGCCATAGACGAGCGGACGCCGCTCGGGGCCCTCGCACGCGAGCTCCCACTCCTGCTCGGCGCACACGCGCTTGCCGCGCGCCGCGCACCAGGCGGTCGCCATCTCGAACGACTGCATCACGAGCGGCTTCGCGCCTCGCTGGTTCGGCGCCTCGAACTGGTCCATGCACACAGAGATCTCGGTCGCCGGCCCCTCCTCGGCGGTGATGTCTTCCCAGTAAGCGAAGCAGTGGGTCGCCTTGCCGCTCTTGACCGGCTCGACGCAGACATGCTGCACATCGTCATGGTGCGTGCCGGTGACGAGCCGCATGTCCGCCGGGCACGCCGCGCTGGGCCCGGGATCGAGGGAGGGCGCCGCTGGCAGGCTGAGCATCGCGAGCGCGAGCGCGCCGAGGCCGAGCAGGGGATCGATCATCGTTCAGCGAGGGCTCCGGCGATCGGTCCTCTCCGCCGCGCATCCGCCGCGGGGGATCCTGCGCCGCGTCGACCAACGGGCGAGCGCTGCAGGTCGGAGCTGACCGCAGCGTATCCTCATTCAAAAAAATGGCCAGGGCTGTGGCACGCGGCATGCGCCGTGTCTATGGTGAGCTCCCGTAGCCTCGCGGGCTGTCTTCACGCCAGCAGGGCTCCGCGTCGCACGAGTCTCATCCGTCTGGATGCAAGCCAAGATGACCGGGGCGCGCGTCGAGCGCGCGGCCCGGCCGCAGGTTCATGAAGGGGTTTACCTCCCCCGGTCGGGTGCCTAGAGGAGATCGCCATGTCCGAGAAAAAGAACCCGCCGATGCCGCCGCGCTCCGAAGAAGAGGTCGTCTTCGGCGACGAGCTGCCGGTCCTGCCGATTCGCAATGCGGTCCTGTTCCCGGGCGCCGTTGCGCCCTTCGATGTCGGCCGCGAGAAGTCGGTCGCGCTGGTCGAGGATGTCGACAACCTCCCCGGCCCGGTCATCGCGATCTTTGCCCAGCGCGATCCGTCGACCGACGATCCCGGGGCTGAAGACCTGTACCCGATGGGCTGCGCCGCCCGCGTGCTGAAGGCGCTCAAGCACAGCTCCGGCAACTACTCGCTGATCCTGCAGGGCCTGACGCGGATCCGGCTCGACAGCGTCACCGCCCACACGCCGTACCTGCGCGCGAAGATCCGCCGCATGGACGAGCCCGCGACGGAGGACGTCGAGGCCGAGGCGCTCGCGATGAGCCTGCGCGACATCGCGAAGCAGGTCATCCAGCTCATGCCCGAGCTGCCGCGCGAGGCGGGTTCGCTCATCGACTCCATCCAGGCGCCCGGCGCGCTCGCCGATCTCGTCGCGGCCAACCTGGACGCCCCGGTCGAGGAGAAGGCGCAGCTCATCGAGACGATCGACGTCAAGGAGCGCATCCGCAAGGTGCTCCGGCTGCTCACCCGGCAGCTCGAGATCCTGAAGATGCGCGAACGCATCAACTCCCAGATCAAGGAGGAGATGGGCAAGAACCAGCGCGAGTACGTCCTGCGCCAGCAGCTTAAGGCGATCAAGGAGGAGCTCGGCGAGGACGACGGCGATCAGGGCGATCTCGACGGCCTCGAGGATCGCATCGCGAAGGCGAACCTGCCGACCGAGGCGGAGACGGTCGCGAAGAAGCAGCTCAAGCGGCTGCGCACGATGCAGGTCGGCTCGGCCGAGTACACCGTGGTGCGGACGTACCTCGACTGGATCCTCGACGTGCCCTGGACGCAGTCGACGCAGGACAACCTCGACATCGGCAGTGTCCGCAAGGTGCTCGACGAGGATCACTACGGCCTCGAGAAGGTCAAGAAGCGCATCCTCGAGTACCTCGCGGTCCGCAAGCTGAAGCAGGACAAGAAGGGGCCGATCCTCTGCCTGCTCGGTCCGCCCGGCGTCGGCAAGACCTCGCTCGGCCGGAGCATCGCGCGCGCCCTCGGCCGCAAGTTCCACCGCGTCTCGCTCGGCGGCGTGCACGACGAGGCGGCGATCCGCGGCCACCGGCGCACCTACGTCGGCGCGCTCCCTGGCCAGATCATCCAGGGCATGAAGAAGTCGGGGATGATCAACCCGGTCTTCATGATGGATGAGGTCGACAAGATCGGGCACGACTTCCGGGGCGACCCCTCGGCGGCGCTCCTCGAGGTGCTCGACCCGGAGCAGAACAACACGTTCGCGGATCACTACCTGGAGATCCCGTACGACCTGTCGCACGTGATGTTCGTCGCGACCGCGAACGTGGCGGATCCGATCCCGCCGCCTCTCCGCGACCGCATGGAGATCCTGGAGATCCCCGGCTACACGCGGAAGGAGAAGCTCGCGATCGCGCGGCAGCACCTGCTGCCGAAGCAGCTCTCCGAGCACGGGCTCACGACCGAGCAGCTCGAGGTCACGGACAAGGCGCTGGAGGAGATCATCGATCACTACACGCGCGAGGCCGGTGTCCGCTCGCTCGAGCGGCAGATCGCGGGCGTCATCCGCGGCGTGGCGGTGAAGGTGGCGGAGGGCGACACGCAGAAGCGGCGCGTCGACAACGAGGACGATCTGCACGAGTTCCTCGGCTCGGCGAAGTACACGAGCGAGGTCGCCGAGCGCACCGCCGAGACCGGCGTCGCGACGGGCCTCGCGTGGACGAGCGTCGGCGGGGAGATCCTCTTCATCGAGGCGACGAGGATGTACGGCACGGGCAAGCTCCAGCTCACCGGCCAGCTCGGCGACGTGATGAAGGAGTCGGCGCAGGCGGCGCTGTCCTTCGTGCGCAGCAACGCGGCGAGGTACGGCATCGCGAAGGACTTCCTCGAGAAGAGCGACCTGCACATCCACATCCCCGCCGGCGCGATGCCCAAGGATGGGCCGAGCGCGGGTGTGACGATGTTCACGGCGCTCGTCTCGCTCCTCACCGGGATCAAGGTCCGCCACGACGTCGCGATGACGGGCGAGATCACGCTCCGCGGCAGGGTGCTCCCGATCGGCGGCCTGAAGGAGAAGGTGCTCGCGGCGCACCGCGCCGGCATCAAGCGCATCATCGTCCCCGAGCGCAACCGGGCGGACCTCGAGGAGGTCCCGAAGGAGGTCGTGGACGAGCTGCAGTTCTTCTTCGTCAGCCGGATGGAGCAGGTCCTCGAGGCCGCGCTCGAGCGGCTGCCCGAGCCCGCGCCCGTGGCCGAGGAGTCGAAGGACGGCGAGAAGAAGGATCTCGAGAAGTCGGAGAAGAGCTCGATCGCCAGCAACTGATCGCTGAGCGACCTGTCTCCGAGGGCGCCGCGCGGCTTGAACGCGCGGCGCTTTTTTTCGTCAAGAGGGTCGTGGGCGCGATGGCGCCCGCTGTGCGCGCGGCGTCTCGCCCTCTCAGCCGCTGTGCGCGCGGCGCCCTGGCTTCGCATCACGCCTCCGCTTCACCGAACGACACCTGCATCGCGTCGCGTCGCACCACCCGCGCATCACAGCATCCGCGCTCACCATGCGCGCTGCGCGCGCTCCTGCCGTCGGCCTTTCGTCTCGACGGATGTCAAGCGAATCGGTAGCCTCGTCGACGCATGAGGCCGTGCCCGAATTGCGCGTGGATGCTCAAGGAGACCGACACTGCCTGCTCGATGTGTGGCGCGAGCGTGGCCGGCGCATCTCCCGGAGCCTCTGTTCCGGTCGCGCCGCCGCCGGTGCAGGCGGGGGGCGCCTATGCTCAGCCAGGCCCTCCGGGCTACCCGGCGCAGCCGGGCGTCTCCGGCTACGGCGCCGCGGTGCCGCAGCCGGTGTCACCGGGCTACGGCGCGATGGGGGGCGGGCAGGGCGCCTATCCGCCTCCGCCCCAGCCGGTCGGGCTCGGGGGCAGCCTTGCTGCGCCTGCCTCGCCTGGCGGCGCCATCCCGTTCTCGACGGGCGCCGACGCTCCCTTCCCGGTCTCTCCGTGGGCGCGCGCAGCGCCCTCGGCGGGGCTCACGTCGCAGCCGTCGTCTCCTCCGGTGAACACGCCGGGGGTCACGCCTGCCCAGCCGCCGCTTGCGTCGCCGATCCCGGGCATGGTGCCCGGCGCGGCCCTCGGCGGCGCGATGGGGCAGCAGCCCGTGTCGCAGGCGCCGGTGTTCGGCGCGCCCCCGCAGATGGTCGCGCCCCCGCCGATGGTCACGCCGGGGCTGGTGGCGCCGCC
>NZ_JEMA01000861.1 GCF_001589285.1 Sorangium cellulosum
GCGCTGGAGCCGCCGTCGCCGCCTGCGGCGCTGGAGCCGCCGTCACCGCCCGCGCCCGCGCCGGCGCTCCCGGAGGCCGAGCCCGTCGAGCTCCCGCCGGGGTCGTCGCTCGCGTCGTCCGAGCAACCAAGGAACGCCGTGGAGAAAGCGAACGTGGCGAGCAAGGTCGCCGAAAATCCTCGAATGCTCATCGATGCCTCCCTGGCCAGGAGCCCCCGCCCACATCAGGCGCGCGCTGTCTGCGTCTCCGCACCGTACCGGAATCGGCGCCGCTCCACGCGGACAAGCGACCTCGTGCAGCCGGGCAGCTTCACCTGCGCCCGCGGGGAGTCGCGCGGGCGCCGCCCGGCTCAGAGCCGCACCAGCAGGCCCAGGAACCCAGCGAACGTCGGCCGCCCCGCGGCGCCGAGCCGCTCGCCGCCGAGCGTCACGACGGCGCGCGGCTCGGCGAGGATCGCGTGCACGTCCAGCACGAGCGCCGCGCGCTCGGTGAGGCGCAGCCCGGCGCCCCCGCCGAGGGCCGCGGCCACGGACCAGACCTCGCCGGTCGCGCTCCGGAGCGGGGGCAGGGGGTCGCCGCTGATGAACAGGTGATACCCGCCGAGGCCCGCCGAGAGCACGGGCGAGACAGCGCCGCCCGTCTCGAACGCCCACACCGCCTCGAGGAGCGCCATCTCCTGCCGGACCGACACCGTGCCGAGCGCGCCCTCGAGCGCCGGCCCGAGCGTCGGCCCCGCGAACGTCAGCCGCGCCGCGAGCCCCGCGGGCAGCACGCCGCTCCCGGCGGGGCCGCCGCCGTACGACAGCCGCAGCGCAGGCCCCAGGGACGGCCCGACGCCGCCGGTGCTCTGGAGCGCAGCGAGCCCGGCCTCCACGCCGACGCCCGCGAACATCCCGGGCCGCTCCGCCGCCGGATCCGCCGCGGCCTGCCGCCGCGCCGGCGCCATCCAGCGCTGCACGTCGTCCGGGACAGCGACGCCGCCGTCCGCCGCGCCCCCGGGCCGCGCGCGCGACGCGAGCAGGTTCGCCTCCAGGAGGCTCGCCTGCAGGAGCTCGACGGCGCGCACCGCCATGACCGAGGGCGCCGCGGCGCCGGAGACCTCCACCGTGCGCACGACCGTCTTCTGCGTCACCCGGTCGACGATCCAGAGGTCCGCGGTGGCGCCCGCCCTGGAGCGGAAGATCGCCGCGGCCGCGAACGCGCCCTCGTCCTGCGCGGCGCGCTCGAGCGCAGCGCGCACGTCGCCCTCGCGCGCCAGCGGCACGATCACCACCTGGAACCCCGCCGCGCCGAGCTCGGCCTTGAGCCGCGTCGCCGCCTCGCGGACCAGCGGGTCGTCCGCGTCGGCCTCGAGGATGGCGACGCGCGAGGCGGACGCCGCGGCCTCCTGCGGGGGCGCAGGGGGCGCCGCGGCGGCCCGCGCGGGCGCGAGCAGGAGACAGGCCAGAAGGGCGAAGGAGCGCACTCGCCAGGGCTTTATCAGATCGTGGGCGCGGCGCGCGCTGGGCCGGCGCGCACGACGCGCACGAGAGCAGCAGCGGCGCGAGCGAAGAAGTGGCTTTACAGGGCGCGCAAATGGTGGATCATGCGGCCGACGTTACACGACTGTGTGGGGGTGGCCTCAACACTGCACCCACGGTCGAGGTGGACGGGTTCTCGTTCACCGGCTCCGTCGCGGCCGGCCGCAGCGTCGCGTGCGGCGAGCGAGCGAGTCGCTATTAGCTCAAGATGGACGGCAAGAACTCCGCCGTCGTGCTCAGGGAGGCGCGGACATGAAGCTGTTTCGGTTTGCAGGCAGTGGTGGGCCGCGCCTCGGGATCGAGGACGAACGGGGAGCGCGCCACGATCTGACGGCGGCGTCCCCGGAGGCGTTCGCGTCCGTCGCCTCGTGGCTCGCCTTGCCCGACCCCCTCGGCGCTGTGCGCGACGCGCGCGCGCGCGCCGCAGCCCACCCCCTGCCGCCCGACGTCCCGCTGCTCGCCCCGATCGACGGGCAGGAAGTCTGGGCCGCGGGCGTCACCTACGAGCGCTCGCGCAACGCGCGCAAGGAAGAGAGCGCCGGCGGCGGCGACTTCTACGACCGCGTGTACGAGGCCGAGCGCCCGGAGCTGTTCTTCAAGGCGACGCCCCGCCTTGTCGCCGGCCCGGGCGCGCCGGTGCGGATCCGCCGCGACTCGAGCTGGAACGTGCCCGAGCCAGAGCTCGCGCTCGTCGTGTCCACGGCCGGCCGCATCGTCGGCTACACGGCCGGCAACGACGTCTCGTCGCGGTCGATCGAGGGCGACAATCCCCTCTACCTGCCGCAGGCGAAGGTCTACGACGGCTGCTGCGCGCTCGGCCCCGCCATCGCGCTCGCGGACGAGCCCGGGCTGGATCTGCGCGCGCTCTCCATCCAGCTCGCGATCCGGCGCAGGGGCGAGGCGGTGTTCGCGGGCGAGACCTCGACCGCGAGGATGCGGCGCGCGCCCGAGGAGCTCGTCGCCTACCTCACGCGCGAGCTGAGCTTCCCCGCGGGCGTCGTCCTCATGACCGGGACAGGCATCGTGCCGCCAGACTCGTTCACCCTGGAGCCGGGCGACCTCGTGGAGATCACGATCCCCGGCGCCGGCACGCTCGCAAACCCGGTATCTCAGGGGTAATCCATGGAATTCTTCGCCCACAACGCCGCCACCGGGGAAAAACTCGGCGCCTTCCGCGACGCCACCGCCGCCGAGATCGACGCCGCCGCGCGCGCCGCCGACGGGGCAGCGCGGGCCATCGCCGGCCTCGCGCCGGAGATGCGCGCGCGACTCCTGGAGACAGCCGCCGACGAGATCACGGCGCTCGGCGAGCTCCTGATCCAGACCGCACACAAGGAAACCGGGCTGCCCGTCGCCCGCCTCGAAGGCGAACGCGCCCGCACCACCGGCCAGCTGCGCCTCTTCGCCGCCGTCGTGCGCGAGGGCTCCTGGGTCGATGCCCGGATCGATCCCGCGCTGCCGGACCGCAAGCCGCTCCCGCGCCCCGACGTGCGCCGCATGCTGCGGCCGATCGGCCCTGTCGCCGTCTTCGGCGCGAGCAATTTCCCCCTCGCGTTCTCCGTCGCCGGCGGCGACACAGCCTCCGCCCTCGCCGCAGGCAACCCGGTCGTGGTCAAGGCCCACCCGGCGCATCCCGGGACCTCCGACCTCGTGGCCTCGGCCCTGCGCTCCGCCGTCCAGAAGGCGAGCCTGCCCGCGGGCGTGTTCGGCATGGTGCACGGCGCCTCGCCCGATGTCTCGCTCGCGCTTGTGCGCCACGAGGCCATCCAGGCGGTGGGCTTCACCGGGTCCACCCGCGCCGGCCGCGCCCTCTATGACGCCGCCGCCGCCCGCCCGCGGCCCATCCCCGTCTTCGCCGAGATGAGCAGCATCAACCCGCTTGTCGTGCTGCCCGGCGCGCTGCGCGAGCGCCGCGACGCGATCGCCGAAGCGCTCGTCAATTCGTGCACGCTCGGCGTCGGCCAGTTCTGCACCAAGCCGGGCCTCGTCCTGGGGTTGGCTTCCCCTGAGTGGGATGCGTTTGCGCTGTCGGTCGCCGACCGAGCCCGCGCCATCACCCCCGGTGTGATGCTGCACGCCGGTATCCAGGAGTCGTTCGACCGCTCCGTGCGGGAGCTGAAAGGTGTGGAGTGGCTGACCGACGCCGGCGCGCGCGTCGCCCGCGTCTCCGCCGCCGACTTCGCGCGGCAGCCGCACCTCGCGCACGAGATCTTCGGGCCGTACACGCTGCTCGTCACCGCTTCGGACCGCGGAGAGCTACTTCAGCTCCTCGGCGCGCTCGAAGGCCAGCTCACCGCCACGCTCCACGGGACCAACGACGATCTCGCCGCCGCCCAGGACCTTGTCGATGTGCTCAGCCGGGTCGCGGGCCGCCTCGTCTTCAATGGTTATCCGACGGGCGTGGAGGTGTCGCACGCCATGCACCACGGCGGGCCGTATCCAGCGAGCAGCGACGTGCGCTTCACCTCGGTGGGAACCGCGGCCATCCTCCGCTTCGCGCGTCCCGTTTGCTACCAGTCGTGTCCGCCGGCGCTGCTCCCGCGGGAGCTGCAGGACGAGAATCCGCTCGGGATATCGCGCCTCGTCGACGGCCGGGCCACCCGCGACCCCCTCGCGCCCCGCGCATGAGCCACGACCCGGTGCTCGAGTCCGGCAGCGAGGCGATCTACACCCTGCGCACCACCGCGCCCGGGCCGTCGGGGCGCCTCCCGCTCGAGGCCGAGCAGCTGCGCGCCATGTCCAGCGGCGAGCTGTTCGGCTGGACCCAGAATGCAGGGATGGGGTGGGATCCCGCGCGCCTGCGCGGGAAGCAGTTTCTCGTGCTCAGCACGCAGGGGGGGATCCGCGCGCCCGACGGCACGCCGATCGCGCTCGGGTATCACACGGGACACTGGGAGGTGGGGCTGCTCATGGAGGAGGCAGCCCGCACGTTCACGGCCAGCGGGGCCATCCCCTTCGCCGGCTATGTCAGCGATCCGTGCGACGGGCGGACCAATGGCACCGTCGGCATGCTCGACAGCCTCGCTTACCGCAATGACGCCGCCATTGTATTCCGGAGACTGATACGCTCGCTGCCCACCCGCCGAGGCGTGCTCGGCGTCGCCACCTGCGACAAGGGCCTGCCGGCCATGTTGATGGCGCTCGCCGGCTCCCTCGACCTCGCCACGGTGCTCGTGCCGGGGGGCGTCACGCTCCTCGCGGAGGAGGCCGAGGATACAGCCAAGGTCCAGACCCTCGCGGCGCGCTTCGCGCGCGGGGAGGTGAGCCTCGACCACGCCGCCGAGATGGGCTGTCGCGCCTGCGGTTCCCCCGGCGGCGGCTGCCAGTTCATGGGGACGGCCGCGACGAGCCAGGTGGTGGCGGAGGCGCTCGGCCTCGCCCTCCCGCACGGCGCGCTCAGCCCGTCGGGCGCCGAGATCTGGCGCGACCTCGCCCGCCGCTCCGCGCACGCGCTCATGGCCCTCGAGGGACGTGGCGTGACCACGCGGGACATCGTCACCGACGACTCGGTCCACAACGCCATGGTGCTGCACGCCGCCGTCGGCGGGTCGACCAACCTGGTGCTCCATGTGCCGGCGATCGCCCATGCGGCCGGGCTCCGACGCCCCACGGTGGACGACTGGGCGCGCATCAACGCCCTCGTTCCGCGCCTGGTGGACGCGTTGCCCAACGGGCCGCGACACTACGCCACGGTTCAGGTCTTCCTCGCGGGAGGCGTCCCGGAGGTCATGCTCCACCTGCGCGAGCTCGGCCTGCTGCGGCTCGACGCGCGGACCGTCAGCGGTCGGACCCTGGGCGAGAACCTCGAGTGGTGGGAGCACAGCGAGCGGCGCCGGCGCCTGCGCGACAAGCTACGGCAGCTGGACGGCATCGATCCGGACGACGTGATCATGCCGGCCGGGAAGGCGCGCGAGCGCGGCCTGACCAGCACGGTGACCTTCCTGCGCGGCAACCTCGCGCCCGAGGGAGCGCTCGTGAAGAGCACAGCGATCGCTCCCCAGGCGATCGGACCGGACGGCGTCTATCTGCTCGAGGGACCTGCGCGCGTGTTCGGCAGCGAGCACGCGGCGATCGAGGCGATCAAGACGGGCGCCGTGCAACCGGGGGACGTGATGGTGCTGATCGGCATCGGCCCCGGTATCGGGATGCCGGAGACGTACCAGATCACCTCCGCCCTCAAGCACGTGAAGGACGGGCACCGCATCGCCCTGGTCACGGACGGTCGTTTCTCCGGCGTCTCCACCGGGGCGTGCATCGGCCACGTCAGCCCGGAGGCGTGGGCGGGTGGCCCCATCGGCCGCGTGCGCGACGGCGACCGCATCAGGCTCCGGATCGACACGCGCAGGCTGGAGGGGACGGTGGACGTCGTGGGGGTGGAGACCGGCGATCTCTCCGCCCGTTCGCCCAACCCAGCCCTTCAACCGGACGGCCGAGTGAACCCGGATACGCGGTTGTGGGCCGCGCTTCAGGATGCCAGCGGCGGCAGCTGGGGTGGTTGCGTCTATGATGCGGAGCGCATCATCGGGCTCCTCGGTCGCGCCATCGCCGCTGAGCGGAGCTCCTCTGGCACATAAGCTTTTGATACAGCGCCATTTTTCCAGGAGAAAGGCGGATCGCGTGAGGTTTCATCATTCAGCCAGCGCGTGCAGCGTGGCTGTACGATGAGAACGTTCACAACGAGGAGCTTGACTTCCGGATCGCGTTTGGATTTCCTAAGCGCCGAAACCAGAAGATCTCTCGTGGTAGGCCCCACGAGCGCCGCCGATCGCGTCATTGAATTGTGAGGGCACTCGCGAAATCCGCGTGGTGCCCCGGGAATGACGCGCGACACCGTCGCTCGCCAAACGCGAATCGTTTGTACCCCAGTGCTTTTGCCGTGAGCATGCGGCGGCACGCAGACATTGCCCTCGTGGTTCGTGAGGGCGAGAACGTGACGACGTGTGACAGGCTGTAGAGATCTCTATCCGACCACGTCTCTTTGCTCGAAAGGTAGCGGCACGATGTCGATTGGCCAGTTGAAGTCACGTGGATCGGCGCGGCGCGCAATGGCGGTGTTGAGCTGTGCGCTCGGGCTCTGGGGTCTCTCTGCCTGCCAAGGTAAGCCCGACAGCGCTCCGGCCGCAGCAGGCTCCGCCAGCGCCGCGGCCGAGCAGGCGCAGGCGCCGAGCGGGCAAGGGCCCAAGGTCGTGTCAGGGCCCGGCTTCAGCCCCGAGTGCTTCGCGCCGTGGAAGCAGGACACCAAGTATTTGCAGTGGACGGCGCGAAAGCCGCCGTTCCGCCTCGCGCTCGTCAACGGCTACGTCGGTAACGCCTGGCGCATCCAGATGGTCAAGACGGCCAAGGCGTTCGCCAAGGACCCGAGCATCGCGCCGCTGCTCAAGGAGTTCAAGGTGGTGTCGACCGGCACCGACGTCGCGGCCCAGCTCGGTGCGATCGAGGACTTCATCAACCAGGGCTTCGACGGCATCGTCACGCTCGCCGTCAGCCCCGACGGCTTCGATCGCGTGATCCGCCTCGCTGACAAGAAGGACGTCATCCTGGTTCCGTTCGACAACGTGCTCGACACGGACAAGGTGATGCAGGTCAACGAGGACCAGCTGGCGATGGGGCGCCAGTGGGGCGAGTTCCTCGACAAGCAGCTCGGTGGGAAGGGCAAGGTGCTCGAGGTCCGCGGCCTGCAGGGCAACTCCGTCGATCGCGACCGCCACGTCGGCTTCCGCCAGGTCATGGAAGCGCCTGGGAAGAGCTACACCATCGTGGAGGTGGTGGGCAGCTGGGACGACGGCAAGGCTCAGAAGGCGGTGGCCGACGCGCTGGCCGTGCACCGCCAGTTCGACGCGCTCTTCGCGCAGGGCGGCTCGACGGGCGCCGTCCGCGCGCTGCTCGACGCCGGACACAAGCCGATCCCGGTCGCCACGGAGGCCGAGAACGGCGTGCGCAAGCTGATCGCGAAGCACCACGAACAGGGCATGAAGGGCCTGTCGCTCGGCCAGTCGCCGGGGCTCGCGGCCATCGCGATGAAGGCGGCGATCGAGGGCCTGCAAGGCAAGGCGCTGCCGCAGATGATCTCCGTGCCGATCCCCGCCGCCGATCACACGACGCTGAAGGACGGCGAGAACTTCTTCTCCCAGCTCTCCGACAACTTCTTCACGCCCAACGAGTTCCCGCCCTGCGGGGTCAACATCTCGGGCGTGAAGATCATGAATGAGTCGGAATCCGACGTGAAGTAGACATGAAGTAGACGTGAAGTAGACGTGAAGTAGACGTGACGTGAAGCAGCGTCCCGCGCGCGCCCCAGCACCATGACCGAACCGGTGAGCCCTCCGCTTCTCGAGCTCCGGGCCGTCTCCAAGCACTACGGCGGAGTCACCGCCCTGAGCGGCGTCGACTTCGCCTGCGAGGCGGGGAACGTGCACGCGATCCTCGGCGAGAACGGCGCGGGCAAGAGCACCCTGATCAAGATCATCGGCGGCGTGGTCAAGCCGAGCGCCGGGGAGCTCTTGCTGCACGGCAAGCCGGTCCGGTTCGACCACCCGATCGAGGCGAACGCCGCCGGCATCGTCTGCGTCTTTCAGGAGCTGTCCCTGATGCCGACGCTGACCGTGGCCGAGAACATCGGCATCAGCATGCCGACCAACCGCCTGGGGCTCTTCGATCGCAAGGCGCAGGTCCGCAGGGCCGAGGAGCTCCTGGCGCGCGTCGGCTGCGAGGGCGTGAACCCGAACGCCTGGGTGAGCGACCTGCCGCTCTCGCGCCGCCAGATGGTCGAGATCGCGAAGGCGCTCGGCAAGGATCCGCGGCTGCTGATCCTGGACGAGGCCACCTCCGCGCTGACCAGCAGCGACGTCAAGAAGGTCTACGACCTCCTGGCCGAGCTCAAGGCTCAGGGGGTCGGCATGCTCTACATCTCGCACCGCATGCACGAGATCAAGGAGCTCGCGGGCGTGCTGTCGGTCTTCCGCAACGGTAGGCACATCGAGACCTTCGCCAAGGGCCAGCGCAGCGACGACCAGATCGTGGAGCTCATGATCGGCCGTGACATGGGCCACGTCTTCCCGCCGAAGCCGGCGGCGCGCAGCGCCCCGGCGACGCTGCTCGAGGTGAGCGACCTGAGCTGGGAGCAGCAGCTCGAGAGCGTGTCGTTCAAGCTCGGCAAGGGCGAGATCCTCGGCATCGGCGGGCTCGACGGCCAGGGCCAGCGCGAGCTGCTTCTCAGCTTGTTCGGTGTGCTCAAGGACGTGCGCGGCGAGATCAAGATCGACGGCAAGCCGGTCAAGCTGACGAGCCCGCGCCAGGCCAAGGACCGTGCGCACGGCATCGCCCTCGTGCCCGAAGACAGGAAGACCGAAGGCCTTGTGTTGCCGATGGCCATCGCCGCGAACCTGTCGCTGGCGTCGCTCGACAGGTTCACGAGGGGCGCGGTGGTCGACCGCCGGCGCGAGGCCGGGCGCATCGACGAGATGGTGCGCCGTATCCAGATCAAGATCGGCTCGCTCGACAACCCGGTGTCGTCGTTGTCCGGGGGCAACCAGCAGAAGGTCGTGCTGGCCAAGTGGCTGATGACGGAGCCGCGGCTGCTGATGCTCAACGACCCCACCCGCGGCATCGACGTCGGCACGAAGCAGGAGATCTACCAGCTGCTCCGCGAGCTGGCGGACGCCGGCACGTCCATCCTCTTCTACACCACGGACTACGACGAGCTGATCGGCTGCTGCGACCGCGTGCTCGTCCTCTACCAGAACCGCGTGCAGGGCGAGCTCGTGGGGCCCGACATCACCGAGAAGAACCTCCTGGACCTGGCCCTCGGCCTGCGCGGCGGGCCTGAGCGCGCGACGCGCGAGTCCGAGCACGCGCGATCAGAGGCACGATGAAGGACTGGAAGCTCCGCCTGCGCCAGAACCAGGGCCTGCTCGTGGCCGTCGGTCTGTGCATCTTCTTCTACGGGCTCTATTCGCTGTCCCATCCCAAGGGCTTCAGCGCGTCGCTGCTGGGACAGAACGCCAACGAGTCGTTCGTGCTTGTGGCGGCGTCCATGGCCCAGACGATCCCCGTGCTGACCGGCGGCCTGGATCTGTCCGTGGGGGCGGTGATCACGCTCGTCAACTGCGTGGCCTCGCACGTCCTTGCCGGCGGCGCGCTCGCGAATTTCCTTGGCATCCTGCTGTGCCTGGCCGTTGGCATGGCGGCGGGCCTGCTCAACGGCTGCCTCGTCGTGTACGGCCGCCTTCAACCGATCATCGCCACCCTGGCCTCGGGCACGATCTTCCTCGGCATCGCGCTGTTCCTGAGACCGACGCCCGGCGGCCAGGTCGATGGCGATCTGGCGTTCGCGGCCACCTTCGATCTCAACGAGCTGCTGCAGGCCGCGGGCGCCGCCCCCCTCGAGGGCGCGCTGGGCTTCGTCGGCAGCATCCCGTCGCCCGCGATCTGGATGGCGCTGCTCGCGCTGCTCTGGACCTACTACCGCCGCACCCGCTACGGCCTCGGCGCTTATGCCGTCGGCGCGTCGCAGGAGGCGGCGTACATGTCGGGCGTCCGCATCAAGCGCGTCAAGCTGGCCGCGTACACGCTGTCGGGGTTCTTCGCCAGCGTCGGCGGCCTCTACCTCGCGCTGCAGACGACGTCGGGCAACGCCGACATCCCACAGGCCGGCTCCTACACGCTGAACTCCATCGCCGGCGTCGTGATCGGGGGCACCTCGTTGTACGGAGGGATCGGCGGCGCCATAGGATCGCTGTTCGGCGCGCTGGTGCTCCGCTCCGTCGCCTTCAACTTCCGCGTCTTCGACGAGGGCTCGGCGCTCGGCCTCCTCGCCAACCCGCTCTACCAGCCGCTGTTCGAGGGCCTCATCCTGCTCGCGGCCGTCTGCCTCGGCGCGCTCTGGGTCGTCCGCGTCAAGAACCGGCTGCACGTCTTCAGGTGAGCTCGATGCAACAGCTCCTCTCTCTCAAGAGCCGTATCGGCGAGATCGACAAGCCGACCTGGTATGCGCTGCTGTCGATCGGCGTCGTCCTCGTGAGCGGCTCGATCGGCACGCTGATCACCCAGGGCACGCTGAGCTTCCTGAGCCCGTACTACCTCCTGCAACAGCTGCAGATAGCAGCCTTCCTGGGCGTGGCCGCCACGGGCATGATGCTCGTGATCCTGCTCGGTCATATCGATCTCTCGCTGCCGTGGGTGCTCACCTCGAGCGCCATGCTGTCCGCGGGGATCGGCGGCTGGGCCGCGTTGCCCTGCGGCCTGGCCGTCGGCGCCGCCGCGGGGCTTGTGAACGGGATCGGCGTCGCCTACCTGCGCGTGCCCTCGATGATCTTCACGCTGGGCACGAACACCGTGCTTCAGGGGCTGATGGTGCTCTACACCGGCGGCTTCGCCCCGCGCAGCGAGGCACCGGCGTGGATGGAGGTCCTGGCCGTGGGCAGGACGCTCTCCATCCCGAACCCGCTGTTCGTCTGGATCCTGGTCGGCGCGGTCGTCACCTTCGTGCTGAAGAAGACAGCGCTCGGCCGCTACATCTATGCCGTGGGCAACCAGGAGCAGGCCGTCTACCTCTCTGGCGTCAGAACGCACCTGGTGCTGATCGGCGCCTTCGTGATGTGCGGCGTGTGCTCCGCCATCGCGGGTATGCTGCTGGCAGGCTTTTCTCACAAGGCCTACCAGGCGATGGGCAACGACTACCTCATGCCGGCCATCGCCGCGGTTGTGATCGGCGGAACCAACATCATGGGCGGGCGCGGGACGTACCTCGGCACCGTCCTCGGCACCGTCCTGATCGTGCTGCTCCAGAGCATGCTCAGCGTGCTGCAGATGCCCGAGGCCGGCCGCCAGATCATCTACGGCGCCGTGATCATCGCCATGCTGCTGGTCTACGGCCGACAGCATCAGGAGGGGTGATCACCCGTCGAGGACGCCTTCGGGCGCGGCGCCAGGCGCGTCCAGCGGCGGATGGCCGGGCCGTGGGCACGCGTCGCCCTGGCTAGCGCCCGGCGCCGCGGGTGTTCAGGTAGACCGCGTACAGCGAGGTCGTGCCGCAGATGAACAGGCGGTTGCGCTTGGCGCCGCCGAAGCAGACGTTGGATACCGTCTCGGGGATCAGCACCTTGCCGAGGAGCGCGCCGTCGCTCGCGTGGCAGTGCACGCCGTCGCCGGCCGACAGCCACAGGTTGCCGTGCACGTCGACGCGGAAGCCGTCGTACACGCCCACCGGGCAGGTCGCGAACACCTCGCCGCCGGTCAGCGCGCCATTCGCGCCGACGCGGAACTTGCGCACGTGGTGCGGGCCGCCCTGCACGTGCGTCGCGCCTGTGTCGGCGATGTACAGCAGCGACTCGTCCGGCGAGAAGGCGAGGCCGTTGGGCTGCGCGAAGTCGTCCGCGACGACCGCGAGCGCACCCGATACCGGGTCGATGCGGTAGACGCGCTGCGCGCCCTGCTCGTTCGGCGACGCGTCGCCCTCGTAGTCGCTGTCGATTCCGTAGCTCGGGTCGGTGAACCAGATGCTGCCGTCGGACTTCACGATCACGTCGTTCGGCGAGTTCAGCCGCCTGTCCTCGAAGCGCGACGCGAGCACAGTGCGCGAGCCGTCGTGCTCGGTGCGCGAGACGCAGCGGCCGCGGTGCTCGCAGGAGACGAGGCGGCCCTGCAGGTCGACCGTGTGGCCGTTGGCGTTCATCGCGGGCTGGCGGAACACCGAGACAGAGCCGTCGGTGTCGTCCCAGCGCAGCATGCGGTCGTTCGGGATGTCCGACCAGACGAGGTAGCGCCCCGCCGGGAACCACGCCGGCCCCTCCGCCCAGCGGCAGCCCGTGTACAGCTTGTCGACGTGCACGTGCGGGAGCGCGAGCTTGCGGAAGCGCGGGTCGATCACCTCGAAGCTCGGGGTCAGCTCGATGACCATCGGGTCTCCTCCTTCAATCCAGATGCCTGCGGCCGTCAATCCAGATGCCTGCGGCCGTCAATCCAGATGCCTGCGGCCGCGGCCGTAGACCAGCAATATCGCGAGGTGATCCGCGGATAGCGGAGCGCCTGGTGGCCCTGGCTGCCCCGGCGTCACCCGCCCTGCGTCACGGCTTCAGGAGGTCGCGCGCCACGGGCGCGTGCGCGCCGTGCGGGTGGCGCTTCAGGTAGAGCTCGGCGATCGGCCGCGCCGCGGCCCGGCCGCCGGTGCGCTCGACAGCGACCATCTTGCGGCCGAGCGCCTCGGCCGCGAACGGGCCGCCGGGCGACTCGGCGAGGTAGGTGTCGTACCAGGGCACGGCCGCGCCGGGCGAGCCGCCGTCGTCGACCATGCGCCCGAGCAGGAAGGCCGCCGCCTTCCCGTGGCTCGTCCCCGGGAACCGCTTTCGCGTCGCTGTGAGCGCGCGCTGCGCGACATCGCCGCGTCGCGCGTACCGCGCCGCGTCCGCCAGCGCCACGAGGTCGTCGAGCGCGCCCCTGTCGAGCACCCCGCCGAGGCCGCGCTGCTCCGCCTCGGCCAGGACCGACCGGAAATCGCCCGCCGCCACGCGCTTCGCCCAGCTCGGCGCCAC
>NZ_JEMA01000862.1 GCF_001589285.1 Sorangium cellulosum
GCAGCGATCCAGAATCTCGAGGCAGCCCAACGCGTGATGCAGCAGGCAGCGTAACATGGCGGAATTAAATGGTTTTCAACATGTTTGTCGCTCTAGAGTTCCTGCGGCGGCAAGGTCTGGCCGTATTGGTTACGGCCCCAGCAGTACACGGTACCGTCCGTCGTCCTCCCGCACGTATGACGACCGCCCGCGCGGATCGTGAAGAAGGTCCCCGGTGGGTCGGTGCTCTGGCCATAGTCGTTCAAGCCCCAGCAGTGCACCGTGTAGTCCGTCCTCAACCCGCAGGTGTGCGCTTCGCCCGCCGTGACGTGGAAGAAGGAGCCAGACGGCTCCGTGGCCTGGCCAGAAGTGTTTCTCCCCCAGCAGTCCACCGTGTAGTCAGATTTCACGCCGCAGCTATGATCGCCGCCCGCGCTGACCTGGAAGAAGGAGCCGGCCGGATCCGCCGCCTGGCCCTCTATGCTGTTCCCCCAGCAGTCCACCGCGCCCCCCACCTTCACGCCGCAGGTGTGGTAACCGCCTGCGCTGACCTGGAAGAAGCTTCCCGACGGGACGTCGGTCTGGCCGAATGCGTTGTCCCCCCAGCAGTCCGCCGTGCCGTCGGTCTTCATGCCGCAGGCGTGGGAGTACCCCGCGTCGATGTCGGTGAAGGTTCCAGAAGGCTCGGTGGACTGGCCATGATCGTCCTTCCCCCAGCAGAGCACCCCGCCGAGCGCCTTCAATGCGCAGGTATAGCCGATGCCGCCGGTCATCTCGATGAAGTTGCCAGGGGGCTCCGAGGATTGGTTCAGGTCGTTGCGCCCCCAGCAATCGATGCTGCCATCCGACCTGATACCGCAGCTGTGCTCGTCGCCCGTACCGACGGCCGTGTACATCTTGCTCGGCGGCGCGGACTGCGCCGAGAAGTTGTACCCCCAGCAATACACGCGTCCATCCTCCGCGAGCCCGCAGGTGTGGTTGTTGCCCGCGTTGATATGGGAGAACTTGACAGCAGGCGGCGAGGACTGGCCGTAATTGTTACGCCCCCAGCAATACACCGAACCATCCGCCTTCAGCCCGCAGCTGTGGTCATCGCCCACGCTGACCTGCGTGAAGGTGCCCGTCGGGTCCGCTGCCTCACCATAGGCGCCGGTCCCCCAGCAGTCCACTTCGCCGTTCGTCTTCAGCCCGCACGTGTGGTCCGTGCCGGCGCTGACCTGCGCGAAGCCGGCCGCCTGGTCCGTGGCCCGGCCGCCGGTGTTGTTGCCCCAGCAGTCGACCGTGCTGTCCGTCTTCACGCCGCAGCTATGCCAGTAGCCCGCGCTGACCTGCCTGAAGGTGCCCGTCGGATCCGCGGCCTGGCCTGCGGTGTTATTTCCCCAGCAGTGGACCGTGCCGTTCGTCTTCACACCGCAGTTATGAATCCCCCCCGTGCTGACCTGCTTGTAGGTGCCCGAGGGGTCTGAACCCTGGCCGTCCAAGTCAAGTCCCCAGCAGTTCACCGTGCCGTTCGTCTTCACGCCGCACGTGTGATTCCTGCCCGTGGCGATCTGCCTGTAGGTTCCGGTCGGCTCCGTGGACTGGGCATGAGCGTCGCTCCCCCAGCAGCTCACTGTGCTGTCCGGCCTCAGCGCGCAGGTGTGCTGGTCGCCCGCCGAGACCGCGACCTCGAGGCGACCGAAGATTTCCGAGCTGCCCGGAGCGGACCACGTCGGCCCCCAGCAGGTGATCTTGCCGTCTGTCTGCAGCCCGCAGTGGAGCTCCGTGCCCGGGTTGATCTGCGTGAAAAGCCCCGCGGGCTCCGTGGTGCCCCCCGTGACGCCGTTCCCCCAGCAGTCGACCGTGCCGTTCGTCCTCACGCCGCAGGTGCTGACTTCGCTTGCGGCGACCCGGATGAAGGTGTCCGACGGATTCGCGGGCTGGGGGGTGACGCTGGTACCCCAGCAGAGGACCGTGCCGTCGGTCCTGATCCCGCACGTGTTGGCGATGCCCGCGGTGAGCAGTACAAAGGTATCCGTGGGCAATATCTCGTTGTGCTCGCTCGGGCTCAGGTTCACCCAGTACCCCCCCCAGCAGTCTACCGTGCCGTCCGTCCTCAGCCCGCAAGAATGACTTGAGCCCACGACGACCTGGACATAGGTGGCCGTTGGATCCGTGGCCATGGCTGAAGCACCGAGCCCCCAGCAATGGATCGTGCCGTCCGTCCTGAGCCCGCACGTGAGACTGGAGCCCGCGCTGACCTGGAGGAATGTACCGACCGGATCAGTGGCCCTGCCAAATGCATTATTCCCCCAGCAATGGATTGTGCCGTTCGTCTTCACCCCGCAGCTGTGAGCCCAGCCCGTGCTCACCTGGAGGTACGTACCGGTCGGGTCGGCGTCTGCATCCTCGCCGTCGCCGTAGATCCCCCAGCAATTCACCGTGCCGTCCGGTCTCACCGCGCAGGCGTGCTCCCCATCCACGCTCAGGACAGGCTCGTCGGTCACGGCGTGGATCGCCGTGTCGTCGTCGCGCAACTCTTGTGCGATCGCCGCGACCTCGGCGCCGTCAGCGTCGTGCTCGCTCGCCAGCTCTCCCGCACACCCGAGCAGGGACAGCGCGACGGAGTTCAACGCGAGCCAGGAGCCGATCCTCCGGCCCCCCGCCTTGCACAGGCTCATGGACAAAGGTCTTCTATTCTTCATCATCATCTTGACATGAATCCTTATTGTGCTCTTTACGATTCAGCGCGGTGAACGCGGCATCTGGCCGCCATGCTGGGTGCGAGGGTTGCGGGCTCACCGCCGGCGCGCCTCGAGGCGAGCTGCCCGCTCCGCGCGAACGGAGCCGAGCCACCTTGGACGCGCGGCGCCTGCCCGCCTTCCTTGCAGCTCCTGCGAGTAAAGCAATTTGCACACCAGCTCATGAAGGGAGCGAACCGAGCGGAATTGCCGAAGTTTTCCTCTGTCAGCGTAGACCCGGCCCGCAGCGTTGCTTTCCTCGGGATCGACGTTGGTCACGAGGTCATCCCCGTGGTCTCTCCCGGTCGCCGGACGGGCCCGCTGAGTCCCGCTCGACCCGGAGCACGGGACCATGAGCGACGTCGACCTCGCCTTCTCGGGCGTGCCAGCGTGCCAGCGTGCCAGCGTGCCAGCGTGCCAGCGTGCTACCAACATGGGGCGACGGCCAGGGAGGCCGCGAGCACGGTCAGGAGGCGGACCAGCTCCGGGGGTACTGACGGACGGCCGCCGAACCGGTGGATCTGCCTCCAGCCCGCGCCCGGCGAGGCCAGGGCCGCCGCGCTGCGCGGCGCGTGGCCAGTCCTACTCGAGCAGCGCGAGCGTTCGCGGATAGGGCTCGCCACCGCAATACTTGTCGAGCGCCGCGAGGAATGTCTCCTTGTCCGGCGCCACGCGAGCGAACAGGGTCATCGACGAGCAGAATTTGACATCATCCGGGATGTCGAAGATGTCGTGCAGCGAACACCCCTCGATCTGGTTCACGAGGCGAGTGCACTCGAGCAATCTCGGGCCGAGCGTCGGGTGCTGCGGATAGCCTTCGGCTTCGGCCTTCGAAGCGATACCATACCTTCTAGCCATGGCGCTGAAACCCAGGCCGTGTAGCTGCGGAAAATGAACCACATCCAGTGGCTGGTCTTACGTCCCCGGCGCAGCTCGGCCAGGACGCGATCATAGACCGGAGCCTGGCGCGTCCACGAAACGTTATAGGTTGTAGGTAACGTCACGCCTTACGCCGAGCGACGGGAACATGCGCGACGGCGCAAAGGGGTGACCTCTGACGGAGCCGCCGGGGGCGCCGCCCTGCCGGCGCCGAGCGGCGCGCTCTCAGCGATGTTCGTGGTGGCGCGCGACGGGCAGATCGCGAAGTTCGGGGGGACCGTCGACAGGTTCCACGACACGAGCGCGTGTCATGGCGGCGTGGGGGGAGTCAGACCAGGAGATGGGACCGGCCAGCCGGTGACGGTCCGAGAGCATGGGTGAGTGGAGGGGACGTTTGCTCGAACGCCGACCCGGATGATCCGGAGTCGCTCGCGCTCGAGCAAACGCTTATTCGGTCATGCGCTCTGTCTGCGAGGCTCCAGCCCCTTACGATGGCTCAACGAAACCCCAGCACTTTCTCGCGTACTCCACCACCACCTGTGCGATCCCATCCTCAATCGACGACACGTCCACGCGAATAAAATCACCCTTGAGCGGCCCACCTGAAGCAAGGATGGTGTATGGGCCGTTGTCGGACAAGCCTCTACCACCATCAATCTTTAGGAGGACCATCGCCCCGTCGCGGCGCATGCGCTCCAAGATCGGGAGAACCACATCGATTCCTTTCCACTGCGCTGGAATTGGACTGAGGCCGAGGCGTCTTGCCACCACTGGAATGAGCTTGTAGTCATCTGTGTCCATTAATATCCTCGCAGTCTAGCCGCGATCTCCTCGATGGTCCTGAGTTCGCGACGCGCCACTTGACCAATAACCGCACGAACCCGGTCATTGGACACACCGCTCATAATACCATTTCGGGTCGCCAATGTCTCGTATACCGCCAGGGCGGTTCTCTTATTTGCGTCGTCGAACATATGCCCCCCAGCGATATCCCTGATCATCGCAGCGGCCTTGTTGAAGAAACCTTGCTGTCGAGCGGCGGCTGCGAGCGCCGCGGATGGGTGCCCCGCAAGGGTCGTCGACCCGCCAAAGCCCCGATTGATCGCTTGGATCTCGTCGACACTTATTCCTCGAGCGAACCCGCCAAGTTCCGGCGCTCCCCTTGCAGCCCTGCCCGCGCTCGAGATCTGTGCGCCCCACCGGGTGACCTGGTTGCCGTAGCGGCGCGCGCCCTCGCCGACCACGCCGGCGACACCCGTGACCGCCCGCGATGAGGTCGCCCCGAAGCTCGCCACGCGGGCGCTCATGGCGGCGAACACGCCGGCCTCGGCCGCCATGCCGTACGTGGCGACCGTCAGCGCGACGTACGAGACGCCGAGCGAGACATTGATCGCGGTGTCGCCGTTCTCCTGCAGCCAGGCGTCGACGCCGTAATCGATGAGCAACCGCGCGACCCTGTCGCCGCCGGCGTACCCCGGCCCGGTGTATTGCGGGCCCGCCGGCGTGGCGCTGCGGTACGAATCCGGCGTCACGTCGGGCAAGCTCGCGCGCGGCTGGAACTGCGGCAGCGGACTGCCGCCCGCGTAGGCCCCGAACGAGAGCTGGATCGGGCTGACGTAGCCGCACAACCAGGCAGGCGGGACCGGTCCCCACGGGTCGCCCGGTGAGTAGCCGGTCGGGTCGGTGAGCGTCGCCGGGTTGTTGTGCACGTAGCTGTAGCGGTGCCTCGCCTGGTCGAAGTACGGGTCGCTCACCAGCGGGTCCGGGCTGAGGAAGCGACGCTGGACCGGGTCGTAGGCCCTGCCGCCCATCTGGATGAGTCCCGCAGGGGCCTGCTCGACGCCCGCGAAGCCGAGCGTCAGCGCCCCCCACGAGCCCGCCCACGCGCTCCCGTCGGCCTCGATTCGGCGACCGAACGGCTCGTAGTGGAACCGCTCCGGCGCTGCGCCCGGGGCGAGCGTCTCGTCGAATCGCACGGCGGTGCTGCCGAGCGCGTCGGGTACCACGTAGCTCACGCGGCGGCCGCTGGCGTTGACGATGATGTCGGCCACCGGTCCATCAGGCCCGTGCACGTGATGGATATGGGTCTGGCTCGACCCGGCCCTGTGCCGCTCGTACAGGCCGCCGACGTAGATGCGCTCCAGAATGCCGAGCGGATCGGCCTCGCGGAAGCGCTCGCCGGACGCCGTGTACTGGTAGTACCATGTGGTTCCACTCCGCGTCACCTGCCGCGGCAAGTCGAACGCGTTGTACACGATGCTGCGATTGCCAGCCCGTGTCTGGCGCCCGCGGTGGTCGTAGTCGTACGTCACGCCGCCAGTCGAGTGATCCAGCTTCTGCGGACCAGCGGCGCCTCGATCGACGAACTCCTCGAGGACTGTCGCGCCGCTCAGCACCTTCTCGAGGTTACCGATCCGATCGTACACGAAGCTCCGCGAGAGCGACGTCGCGCCGCTCGTGTTGGTCCACTGCCGCAGCCGGTGCAGCTCGTCGTACCCGAACGTCTCGACGCGGCCCACGACGTGATCCTCGCGCCGCTCGACGTTGCCGTTCGCGTCGGGCGTGTACTCGATGTCCATCAGGTAGTCGCTCGGGCTGCGGTAGGCCTGCAGGCGAGTCGGCTGCCCCAGCGCGTCGTACTGGGCCGCGTAGTAGGCGAGCCCGTCGCCGAACTCGCCGGCGCTGAGCGCTCCGTCGGCCGCGCGCTCGGTGATCGTCCAGAGCGGCTCCGGATTCGCCGGATCCGTCACGTCCTCCACCCGCTCCACGTACGCGCCGTCATACACGTTCGCGATCGTGAGGCGTTGCCCGTTGGCCTCCGGGTAGATGGTCTTGAGGACCCGACCGTATTCGTCTCGTTCCACATCGAGATCGAACCATTCGCTCCCGTCCCCTTTCCACCACCTGCCGCCGCTGACGCGCCCTGCCTCGTCGTAGCTATACACCACCCGCATGCCGTCGGGGCTGAACTCCTTCTCGAGCTTGCCGGTGCCGTTCAGGGCGTCCCAGCTGAGGGTCATGATGCCGCCGACCGTATTCATCGTGTGGATGCGACCGAGCACATCGCGGTTGAAGACCGTCGCGTCGACCGTGCCCGTGCCGCGCTCGGCGCGGCGGATCTCACCGAAGCCGTTGTAGAACAGCCGCGTCGTGCCGGCGTTCGGGTCCTCCTCGTGGCTCCGGCGGCCAAGCTGGTCGTAAAAGAGCTCGGTCGCGTTGTCGTCGGCGTCGCGGGTGATCCCCGGAAGGTCGAACGGCTTGTACACGACCCGCGACGACAGGACCTCCACCCCATCGACGACGGCGTACGTCTCGACGAGGCGGCCGTCAACGTCCACGATCTGGCGCTTCGCGGCGCCCTTGGCGTCGTGGTGAGTCGCCTCGAACAGCCCGGAGTACGTCGTCTCGATCTCGGTGCCGCCCGGACGGTCGATGCGGCGCGGGCGTCCGAGCGTGTCATACCAGTGCTGCGTCAGAGGGGGATTTCCCAGGCCGTCGTTCCAGTTCGAGCGGCCGTGCAGGTACCCGAGCACATTATACGTCATCGTCATCTGCTTGACGTTTCCGTCCATGCCACGGACGGTGCGCATCGTCGGCCGCCCGACCTTGTCGAACACCGTCGAGCGGACGTCCCCGGACGCGGTCGTCGCCGTCACCTCGAGCGTCGGCATCGTCAGGCCCATCCGCTCGGCGTAGGTCAGCTCGACGCTGTCTCCTCCCTCGAGCACCTTCCCGCGCGGGCGCCCGAGATCGTCGTACTGGTACAAGGTCTCGACCCCATCGGGGTTGGCCTCGGCGAGCAGCAACCCGTAGGCCGGATGGTGGACGAACGTGGTCGTGTGCGCGAGCCCGTTCCACTCCCGCGACGGGAAGATCTGCTCACCGGTCCAGTCGTGCCAGTCGACGCCGATGAACCGCGGCTCGACGACCCCCGGTGCGGTCCGCGTCACGCCCGTCACCTGGCCGTAGCTGCCGTACGCGGGATCGCGTTCGTACGTGATCGTCTGCTTGATGTCGTCGTCCGTGCTGGTCGGCTCGATCCACTGCGTGGTCAGCCGTCCCTGCGGGTCGTGCTGGAACCGCACGTGCCGGTAGGACGGCGCGTTGTGCAGGCTCGGTGTCCACGACCGGAAGCGATAGTCCTTCGGCAGATCGACCAGCCACGAGGTCGTGTTCGCCGTCTCGTAGCCGAGCGTGAACTCGCTGCGGACCCCACCCTCGGTCGTCGCGACCTGCGCGATCACATTGCCGTAGTCGTCGAACGTCGGATCGATCGTGCGCATGCGAGGCGCGGACTGGGGGGTCACGACGCCGCCAAGATAGTCCACCATGCCGACGTTCGTCGGATCCCAGACCACCTCGACGTCTTCTTCCCACTCGAGCTCGGTGGTTATCTCCTTGTTGACGACGTAGGTCTGTCCGCCATTGAGAGCACGATACGTCAAGCTGTGATCGGTCTTGACGACGCGCGCGAGCGCCGTCGATTCCGGGAGCTGCTGCCCGAATAGCTCGACGTCGAGGATGAGCGTGGTGGTGAGCGTCGACGAGGGGATGAACGCGAACGGATATTGGGTAACTACGCGGTCCGTGTTCCTGAAGTGAACCTCGCTCTCGACGGCCAGCTCGGGCTCCCACGACCGGATCATCTGGAACCCGAGGAAGCCACGGCCCAGCGCATCGATGTACGGGTAGAAGTACGAGTACCGCGTCCGCCGCTCCGACGGGAAGGCCCACATCGTCGGCTTGTAGGTGGCGTGCTCGGCCACGACGGTGATGCCGCGATTCATGCAGACGACGGGATAGGAGGACGAGCAGTCCGCCGCCGCCGCCGGAGCGTTGGCGCTCTCAAGCACGTCGGACACCATAACCGTCGGCGTATCGTTCCGGTAGACGATGTCCTCGCGCTTCAGGAACGCGCCGTCCGTATCGCGGACGCTGATCAGCAGATCGACGTCAAACGTCGCGATCCCGACGTTCTGCCACTCGTTGAACTGGGGCCAGATCACGAGCTTGCTGTCGGCGCCGCTCTCGATGCCCGCGATGTCGACGCGACCGTCGCCATCGAAGTCGCCGGTGACGACCTTCGCGAGATCTCGGTTGTGGGTCAGCGTCTTGGACAGCGCGTACACCGGCGCCGACGAGTTGGCCAGGGTCTTCGACAGCAGGATCGAGATCGTGTCCGCGTTTTTGTCGTGGAGGACGACATCCTCGCGCCCGTCGCCGTCGATGTCGGCGCGTATCGGGATGAGGTGGCTCGGATACCAGGGATCGGTCGCCGCCAGCCACCGGAGCTCGCGCACCCCGTCTCCGTCGGGGTCCATGTCGGTCGGCTTCGGCCCGGTGGTTCCATCGTGCCATGGGTCATCGCCGAAAGGGAGCGTCTCGGCTGTTCCGTCGGCGCGCAGTCCCACGATCCACGAGTCATACTCCAGCGTGCACGAGGCGCAGTCGTGGTAGCGCAGGTAGCGGACGAAATGCCGCCCGTCGCGGACAGTCGCGTGGAACCAGGTATGATACGCGAGCCGCTGATGCGGTGCGAGCGCGAGCGGCAGAGTCGCCGGCGGACCGAACGTGCCGCCGATGTTGATGTAGATCTCGAAACTTGTCGGCTGATATACCCCGTCGACGGATGCGTCCCACGGTTTGACGATGTCCGGGAGCATGTCTCCGTTGAGGTCAGCGAAGAACAGGTGATCACAGGCCCCGAATATGTCTCCAAAGCGGCACGTCGGGTCGGTGTAGGCGTCAGGGGCGACCGTCGCGGCGTTCGGCGGGAGCACGCCCGGGACGAGCTCGAAGTCCAGGGCGTCCTTGTTCCACCGCCAGATCTCGTAATGGTAGAGCGCCTGGAACTCCGCCGCGGTGTCCGCCTCCTCGATATCCTCCTCGGTCCCGTGCAGCACCAGCACGGCGATCTCGCTCGCGCCGTCTCCGTCGATGTCGACGGGCTGCGACTGCCCCATGAAGCCGATGTTTGACACGTCGAAGGAGCCCGAGAGCGGCAGCTCGCCGGCTCCGATGTGGATGCGGTGCTGGCCCGTGGCATCCTGGTACACCACGTCATCATCACCGTCGCCGTCGACGTCCGCTACCAGCATCGGCGACGCAGGGTCCAGCGGATCACCAGGGAACGACGTCACCTTGTCTTCGAACCGCTCCCCACCGAACTCACTCCACCTGGAGTAGTCGAACTCGCGCGCATACGAGCAGCCGCCCGCCGCCCCGCAGCGCGCCACCGTCGTCAGCCGCGAGTAGCCGGTGTCGGGGCTGGTCTCGTAACCCAGGGAGTAGGTCCATACCGTGGCCTTGGCGTCGGGGTTCGGCGCCTTCATCACGATCGTGTCGACCAGCTCGTCCCAGCGAAACGCCTCGCCGCTCACGCGGCGCGCGATCGGATCGGGGCGTGCCTTGTAGTTGAACACGATCTCGCGCTGCGCCGCGGCGCCGCCGCTGTGAAAGGTGTACTGGATCGACTGGACGAGGGGAGGCGCAGTGTCCTTGTACAGGTAGCGCGCGATGTTCCCGGAGCGATCGTGCTCCTCGGCCAGCGGGAAGCTGTGCACCTTGTCGTCGTTACCATCGGAACTGTATGTCCTTCCGTAGTACCGGATCCGATGATCCTTCAGGTACACCTTCCAGTTGAAATCCGAGTCGCCGAGGCGCACGATCTTGGCGATCATGTCGTTCTCGGTGCGGAACTCGAACGCTCCGATCTGCACCATCAGCGCGCCGTCGAGGCAGAGCCGGTCGCCTTCGGCGGCGATCCCATCGGTCGCGACGATCGCGTCGCACGGGTGGATCGTCGAGAGCCCGCCGACATTCCATCCAACGCCGAGCGGGCCGTTGCCCGAGCGGCTCGAGTACCCGAGAGAGAGCTGCGGCGTCACATCGCCGCGCCCCGGGGGAACCTCGAGCGGCAACGCGTAGTGGTAGGCGCCATCCGCCCCGACCTCGCCAGAGCCCGGCAGGTAGTCGCGCGCGGTCGCCGGCAAGATGTGCGCGGCGGGCGCGAGGTCGGTGAAGACATGCGCGGGGTCGGGCGGGACGTAGGTCTGCTGCTGCCCGACCTGTGCGACCTGCTCGACCTGCGGAATCTTGCTGTCGCCATGACAACCCGCGAAGCTGGCCATCGCGACGCATGAAACCACGAGAGCTGCCGCGGCGCGCGCGCCCACGAGCGCCTCACGCCTCGATGCCATGGAGCGCGTCGAGGATCGCGTCGCGCGCGGCTCGACTCCGGCACCGTCCCGCGAAGCCATGGAAGGCTCGGGCGGTCGAATTTTCGATCTTGGTTTGTTACTCATCACAAGACTCTCCTCATCAAGGCACATGCTCATCAAAAGCAAAAACGAGCGAACGGTCACGCATGTGGCCAGTCCACGAACTCTCGCCTCGCTGCGAAGGAGACCCCGCGCAGGCAGATCCCGTCGCACGCCGGCTCGCTCTCACACGGGCCGGCGCGATCCGCGCTCAGGGCAGAGCAGCCTACGTGCCAGCGCTCGAAGCTGTGTCGATCGAGAGGGTCCAGGCGGCGGCTCCTCGCGGACCGTTCCCCGAACGGTACGTGGACGGTCCTCGATCCGCCCGCGGACGGTTCGCCCCCGTGCGCAGGCTGGCGGAGCTATCTCTCGCGCCCCTGTCTCGTAACGACGCTGAGGGATCCCCTTCTGACGCACGAGCTACCCGCTCGGCGCTGCGCGTCCCTCCATCTCCGTGCGCGGAGGTCCCTCCATCTCGCGGTCATGCTCACCCCGGTCGGCTGGCACGTGGCACGTGGCACGTGGCACGTGCCACGTGCCACCGCGACGAGCGGGCGTGCCATCACGCCATCGACGAGCCAGCGGCTCCGGCGCCTCGCGCCGAGCACGCCGTCGCCCATGGTGGCAGCTGCTCCGCTGACCGCGTTCCGAAGCGTCCTTGAGGAAGACAGCCGAGTGCGTAGAGTCGCCTGGCAATGGCGAAACGACGGCTCGAACAGGCAGGTGGTGACGTCCCGAGCACGACGGCGAGGGTGCTCGAGCTGTCAGCGCCGCATGTCGCCTGGCAAGCAAGCGAGGGGGATGCTCGAGCCTGCCGACGTCGTGGATGCGGACGATGTGATCGCCCTTCCGCTGCACTGCAGCGCGCGCCTCACGCAAAAACAGCTCCGTTGCCTGGGCATCGGCGAGCGCCCGGGCAAGAGGAGCGAGGGTCGCCGTTTCGCGAGCGGCGAGCTGCGTCCGGTCGCGCACGGTGTAGATTGACAGTCGTCTGGAGATCCGGACGTTCCTCCAGAAGACAACTGGAAAGGGTCCATGTCATGCACAGAGGTATTCCTCGTGGCCCGCTTGCCCTGTGCCTCGCGCTCGCGTCGGGGTTGTCGGCGCTCTCGTCGCTGCCCGGCTGCGGTGGCAAGGTGTCCATGCCTGGCGATGACGCGGCCGGCGCGGCGGGCGGCTTCCCGGAGACCGGCCCTGGATCGGGCCGCCCCTCGGATCCTCCGCAGCATTGGGTCAAATCCTTCGGCTCACCGTCATCGGACGACGAAGGCGAGATGGCTGGCACCGAGCATCTGGCCGATCTCGCGGTGAACCGAGCGGGCAACATCGTGCTGGGAGGGAATTTCGCCGGGACCTTCGACCTCGGGGCGGGTCCGATCACCAACGTTTCAAGCGTGTGCTCCGGCTTCGTCGCGACGCTCGACCACGACGGCAACGGCCTCTGGAGCCGGGTGTTCGGCAGCCTCATCGGAGCCACGTCGATCAGGGAGGTGGCAACCAACGCCGCGGGCGATGTCTTCGTCGTGGCGACCTTCACCGGCAGCGTCGACTTCGGTGTCGGGCTGCACACAGCGAGCGACCGGTCCCACGACTGGGCGGTCATCAAGCTCGACCAGCGCGGGCACCCGGTCTGGAGCAGGGCTTTCGGCCTCGGGTTCGACGGCGCGGCTCACCTCGCGGTGGATGACGCGGGCAACGTCATCCTGGGCGGCACCCTCTCTGGCACCGTCGATCTGGGCACCGGCCCGGTCACTCCGCCCGGGAATTTTCCGAGCCCGTACGTGTTGAAGCTCGACCCGACCGGCAAGACGATCTGGGCCCAACCGCTCACGGAGGACATCTTCGGCGAGGTGTTCAGCGTCGCCGCCTCTCCCCGCGGGGACATCGCGGTCGCCGGTTGGTTCTCCGGCTCGTACGATTTCGGCTGCGGGCCGCTCGCAGGCACCTTACTCTGGAACTCTCGACATCTCGGGCAGCACCCTGGTCGGGGACCGCAACCGATCAGACATCTTCGTGGCCGAGTTCGCGCCCTGACAGGGCGATCGCGCCCTGATGCGTGTGCGCCCCCGAGCCCGCCTCTCGGAACGCCGTGTGCGGCTCGCCCGGCTCCAGGCGAACGGTGGGGGCGAGGTCGCCGCCATCGAGGCCGACGGCTCGGTGCTCTTCGAGGGCCTGCGCCGCGGCTCCTACGAGGTGCTCGTGGGCTGCGCGCAGCACGTGTCCGAGCCGACCTACGCGGCCCTGGAGGTGGGCGACTCGGACATCGAGGACCTCGTGTGGACCGTGCGCGCCGGGCTGACGATCCGCGGCCGGGTCGTGGACAGCGACAAGAACCCGGTCCGCGCCGCCGTCCGCGCGTACGCGCCCGCGATGATGGGATCCCGAGGGGCCCCCGGAGCGCTCGCCTCGACCGAGGCCGACGGGAGCTTCGCGCAGGCGGGGCTCCCGCCGGGCGATTACCGCGTCTCCGTCAGCGAGGGGCCCCCGGTGCCGCGCCCGCTCGACGCGGAGCCTCCGGGAGTCCGCGCGCGCGTGGAAGCGGGGAAGAGCGCGTCGTGCTCCTCTGCATGCCGTCGGATCCGATGAGCTCGCCCCACGACGCCGCGACGCTCCCGGGGGACGCGCAGCCGGGCGCGGTGACCGACGTGGGGCGCGTCGTCCTGCCGAGGCGCCGCATCAAGCCGGGGGACGAGGGCCCATGGGATCCCCGAAGTCCTGCCTAGCTTCCAACGGGCTGCCTTTCTCGCGCTTGCCTCCGGCCGTGTTTCAACGGCCTGCGAGACGCCACGACGTCACGACGCTCCTCCCTTGGCGCCCAGGGTGACGAGCACCTCGTCCAGCTGGCCGAACGTCTCCTCCATCCCGTCGTACGCCCCCGAGGCCAGGCCAGCATCGCGAGCTTCCTTCGTGCGGTAGAGCTCGTGCAGCACCAGCAGCGTCTTGTCGCCCTTCTCCTCGAGGGTCACCGTCGTCACGGCCCCGTCCTCGCCACTCTCGTCGTTCGTCCAGACGATCCGGGAGTGCGGTGTCACTTCGATGTACTTGCCGAAGAACGCCATCGTCTTCGTGCCGTCGACGCTGAACACGAGGCGGTAGCCCCCTCCAGTACGGATATCCGCATCGTAAGAGAGCAGGGAGCACGGCGCCGACTTCGGTATCCACCACTGCTTGAACAGCGCGGGCGTGGTCCACGCCTGAAAAACGATGCGCGCCGGCGCGTTGAAGGTCCGCCTGACGACGACCTCGCGCTCGGACTTCGGTTCCACGGTGGTGGGGTTCCTGGTGGCGTTGAGCTCACTGTCATTTCTTGCGTTCATCGACCTTCTCCTTCTGTTTCAGTGCCTCGATGACCTTGTCCAGCTCGTCGAAGCGTGAGGCCCAGACCTGTCGGTACCCTTCGATCCAGGCCGTCTCTGCCTCGAGCCGACTCGGGCCGAGCCTGCAGGTCCGCACGCGCCCGACCTTCTCGGTGACGACCAGCCCGGCTCGCTCCAAGACGCCGACGTGCTTCTTCATGCCCGTGAGGGTCATGTGGAACTTTTCGGCAAGCTCCGTGATCGAAGCGTCCGCACGTCCGAGCTGCTCCAGAACGCCGCGCCGAGTTGCGTCGGAAAGCGCGGCAAACGAGGCGTCGAGGCGGGCGACAGAATGCTGAACCATCTGGTTCACATTCTACCCGGCGGGTTCGCCGCACGCAAGGCAAGACCGAACGCGCGCGGCGTCGACGCTGCCGTGCGCCTTCGACGCCAGCAAGGGAGCGGCTCCGATGGGAGCCACCACGGACGATGCGCGCCGCCGACCTCGCGGTAGCCCTCCCTGAGGCGGCCAGGTCCAAGCAGCGATCCCGCGGTCATCAGGATCGCCCCAAGCGGGTTACGGAGGTCGGCGCGCGCTGCGACGCTCCCCGCACGAGCCGATTCTAGTCGACAACGCTGCAAGTTCGCAGGAGGACCCAGACGATGCCCCCCAGAACGGAGAGAAAGACCACGAGCTCGACGGTCCAGCCGATGATGTAGATCAGCCTCGGTGCCCTGATCTCTCGTTCGATGTCGCTCACCTCCACCCTCTCTGGACGTCGCGCGGGCGGGCCAGAGGCCGAGCTCCCCGCTTCCTCTTGCTCGCGCTCGCCGTTCATGGCCATCTTCGTAGCATGCGGCGTCGCCGCCGTACCCGTGCGCGGCCCGACGTCCGGCATCACGCCAACAACCCGACCCAGGTGGGGCAACCCGACGTCCTGGCGGCGGGCCGAGACAGCGAGGGCGTGGACCAGCAGCCAGCGCGATCCAGGCGACCGCTCCGCGCTGCCGGCGTGGGACGAGGGCGCGCGTCCGGCAGGGTGACCCGCACCTGCGCCGCTGGTACGAAGGCCTGCGGCAATCGCCCGCCGCCCGCGGCGCCATCGATGTCCCCCTGAGCTGACACCGTGCGCCTGTCAAGAAAATTTCGTTTCAGCCTCTGGGTCGGAATCGAGTGGACATCATCTCCCCTGTGCGATCTCGCTCGCGTGAGGGAATCCACAAAATTGAGATGTTGGCCGATCTTGGCGTGAGCGAGGTCACCACCGTGAGCTACCGTGGCTGCCTTCAACCACCCGCTTGACGGGCGGGCGGCCGTCCCACAATCCTTGACGTCCACGTCACATGAGCGCTGCGCATGTCACTGCCTCTCGCCCGGCTTCCTTCGCTGGATCTCGTCAAGGGCTTCGTCGCCGTCGGCCGGCGCATGAGCATCACCCTCGCCGCCGAGGACCTGTGCCTGACCCAATCTGCCGTCAGCCGCCAGGTGTCGGCCCTGGAAGAGGCGCTTGGCGTGAAGCTGCTGGTGCGCGGCCACCGGTCGATCCGCTTCACGGCCGACGGCGAGAGGTTCTTCAAGGTGGCCGATATGGCAGTGCAACAGCTTCAGGACGCGATGGCGGCGATACACAAGCGCCACGAGAGGCAGCCGGTGACGATCACCGCCAGCATCGGCGTGGTCGGCCTGTGGCTGTTGCCGCGCCTGGGCGCCTTGAACGAAGAGCTGCCGGACGTGGACGTGCGCATCGCCACCAGCAACAAGCTGATGGACCTGCGCGCCGAAGGCGTGGACATCGCCATCCGCTACTGCGCGCCCAGCGCCGCGCCGGAAGGCGCGGTGCCCCTGTTTGGAGAGACGCTGGTGCCCGTGGCCCATCCGTCGCTGCGCTTGCGCGGCCGGCCGGCGGCCGAGGTGGTCAAGCAGCACGTACTGCTGGAGCTCGACGAGCCGAAGCAGCCCTGGCTGCAATGGAATGAGAAGCTCAAGCTGATGGGGCTGGAACGGCTGAAGCCCCGGGGCATCATCCGCTTCAACCAGTATGACCAGCTCATCCATGCCGCCACCAGCGGGCGGGGCGTGGCGCTGGGCCGCTCGGCCCTCGTCGCACCGCTGGTCAAGGCCGGCAGCCTGGAGGCGCTGGGATGGGACCAGGGGCAGTGGACATCGTCCTACCAGTACTGGCTGGTCCAATCCGAGCCCAGCCCCACGCCCGACGTGCAGCGGGTGTGCCAGTGGATACGCCGCCAGGCCGCCTCGGACACGCATTGACTTGCGTGCCAGGAATGCGAGACCGTCCGAAATCTCACTTGAGGCCCATCGCCGGTGAGCTGAAATGGACGTGTGCCGCGCCCCTGCGGTCCATTCACGAGGAGAAGTCCTTGACGTCCATGGCCTCCCTTCCCGCCACGCTTGCCGCCCCAGCGCCCGCCTCCTCCCCGCGTGGCAGCCGAGGGCCGGCGTTCACGCCATCTCGCCCGCGTGTGCCATTCGTGCGCGGCACGGTGGGCTATCTGAAGCCGGCAGACGCCCGGCCGGTCATCCACCTTGATGACACAGGCCCGGAAGTGCCCCGGGAGAACTTCGAGCACGACCTGCGCGAGGTGCCGATCGTCGACGCGCGCCTCGCGCCCGCCCCGCCCCGCATCCACCACGAGGGCTTCGAGCTGTGGGACGCGCCTTCGCGCCTGCACAACTTCGATGATGATGAGGAGGCGCTCCAGGCCGTCTACTACCCGGAATGCGTGGAGCTGGCCTGCCTCGTCACCGGCGCCTCGCGCGGCTTCGTGTTCGACCACCTGCGGCGAAAGCGCGAGGAAGGCCGCCCGCCCCCCCTGACCTTTGGCCGCAGCGGCGCCGCGAGCGCGGCCGCGGCGTTGGGCCGGGTGCACAACGACTACTCGGAAGACAGCGGCCGCAGGCGCCTGCGCCTGGTGCTCAACGATCCTGAGGCCGCTGCCGCGGTGCGCCGCTACAGCATCGTCAACATCTGGCGCTCCATCGGCGGCGTCGTGAGGGATACCCCGCTGGCGGTGTGCGACGCCACCAGCGTGAACGTGGGTGACCTGGTGCCCGCGGAGCTGCGCTACCCGCGCCGGGTCGGCGAGATCTACCTGTCGCACCACGCGCCCGGCCACCGCTGGGCCTACTTCTCGGAAATGGACACCCACGAGGCGCTGGTCTTCAAGCAGTTTGACTCGCAAGCGAGCGGCACCTCGCGCTTCACGCCCCACGCCGCCTTCGACCTGCCCCACATCCCGAGCGACGCGCCCTTGCGGCGCAGCATCGAAGTGCGCTGCCTGGTGGTCTACGACTGAACGCCACGAACAGGAGAATGCATGACAAGACAGGTCGAGTGCTGGTTCGACTTCGGCAGCAACTACAGCTACATCGCGATCTCGCGGATCACGCCGCTGGCACGGGATGCGCGCGTCGACATCGTCTGGCGCCCGTTCCTGCTGGGCCCGGTCTTCAAGCGCCTGGGATGGGACACCTCGCCCTTCGTGCTGCAGAAGGAAAAGGGCGAATACGCGTTCATGGACACCGCCCGAGCATGCGCCAGATACGGCGTGCCATGGCGCCGCCCCACCACCTTTCCGCGCGCGGCGGTGCACACCATGCGCGTGGCCGCCGCCTTTGCCGAGCAGCCCTGGGTGGGCGACTACTGCCGGCGGGTGATGCAGCTGAACTTCGCCGAGGACAAGGACATCAACACCGACGAGGTGGCGGCGCAGGTCCTCGATGAGCTCGGGCTGGACGGCCGCAAGCACGTGCAAGAGGCCCAGGCAGAGGCGCGCAAGGCCAGGCTCCGGGCGTTCAGCGAAGAGGCCATCCGCCGCAAGATATTCGGCGCGCCCACCTTCTTCGTCGGCGACGAGATGTTCTGGGGCAACGACAGGCTGGAGGATGCGCTGGCCAAGGCGAGCGCCGGGTGACCCCACGCCCGCCGGGCACGCGGGGCCGCGGTGTTCGCCGGCAACGAGGTGCCGGCCGGCGCCACGCCGATCGCACAGGCCTGCGCCGGCCACCAGCTCGGCGGCTTCTCGCCGTCGCTGGGCGATGGCCGCGCGCTGCTGCTGGACGAGGTGATTGACCGCCACGGGCGCCGGCATCCGGCGACCGCCCCTCATCGATCGGTTTTTTGGCAGGATCCCTGGCGCGCGGACCTAGTGCGGAATCGGCGGCGCCACCACGTCGTTGATGCTCTCCACGTTCCCGCCCGCCGGATACCCGTACGAGGCGAAGAAGTCCGTCCCCCAGACAGTGACCCCGAACGCCCCCGCGCTGCTCGCCTCGTGCTGGCTCGTCTCGCACGCCGGGGTCGCGCCGACGAACCCGCGGCTCAGATCGACGTGCGCCACCTCGAACTGCCCGCCGGTCCCGACCGGCTGCCACCCGGTCACCTCGCCGAGGCAGCTCAGGTCCACCGCCGAGAAGCCGCTCGGCCCCTTCACCCGGGTGATCACCAGGTTGGTCGTGCCGTAGGTCGGATCGGTGAAGAACGCATAGCGCTTCAGGAACTGCGCGGGCGGGAGCTGGATGACCCACTCCTCGTCCCCGAGCGCGCACGACTGCCCGGGGAGCGGGATCTCGTCCACGCAGCCCGGCCGCGTGGACGACGGAGCGCCCGGCATGTAGTGCGTGAGCATGAACGGGTGCTCGCCGTCCTGCGAGCGCACCGAGAACAGCGATGTCGTCTCGAACTCGCTGACCTCCCCCGCGTCCAGGGTCGTCGGCGCGTCCGCGGGCGGCGCCGGATCCCAGGCGAGCGTCGTGCCGTCGGCCACGCCGAGCAGGCGGTAGACGACGCTCTCGGGCTGCAGATCGTGCAGGCGCGACACCACCCCGGCGCCGATGTACTCGCTGCCGAGGGCCCGGATCGGCGCGATCTGCTGGTGGGCGGCGTCCTGCCCGCCCCCGCTCGGCGACGTGTCGGACGGCACCTGCAGGTACGTGTTGCCGGTCCACACCCCGATCGGCTTGCTCGACTGCAGCACGGCGCCGCTCGGGTCCGCGCCCACCCACTGCACGACCTCGCCGGCGCCGAGCGTCACCTGCGTGGCGACGTTGGCCGGCGCGGCCGGCACCCCGCCGCCCTCGGGCAGGGACGCGCGGGGCACGAGCTCCACCGTCGTGTCGTCCTCGGCGGCGACCAGCATCATCCACAGCACGCCGGTGCCCAGCGCGTGCGGCGCCAGGGCGTAGTAGTTGGTGCCCCACGTGCTGCGCGGCAGGAGGAGCGACGCGCTCGGGAGGAAGCTGATCGCCCCGCCGTACGGCATGATGTCGTACGCGGACACGGGCGTATCCGACGCGACCTGGAACGCGGTGCCCACGCCGCTCTTGTGGACCGCCACGTCATCGAGCACGGCGGGGCGCCGCGGACACTCGAGGGTACCGTACGAGGTCGACGTCCCCGGCAGGTGCGAGAGGAACAGCACAGCCACCTCCCCGGGCGGGATCCCCTCCGCGGGCAGCGGCGTGTACGTCGTGCTCGGGCCGATGCCGCTCGGGAGGTACGCGAACCTGGCCGGGTCGAGCGCCTCGCCGGCGCGCTCGACGCGGATCCTGGCGTGGCGAGCCCAGGTGTTCGAGAGGAAGACCGCGTGGCACGCGCCGCTGTAACGGGAGCGGGTGCGCTCGTTCTCGAAGAACGGCGGCGACGGCGCGAGGTAGTCGCAGCCGATGGATCCGCCCGCCTTCGCCGCGGCCTCGCACGCGGGGATGCACCTCCCCTGGTAACACCCCAGCTCGGGCGGGCACGCCTCGAGGACGTTCCCCTCGGCGTCCACGGTGTCTCTCATGTCCGCGGAGCAGCCGCTCGGCGTCACGCCGCCGCTGCCGCTGCTGTCGCTGCCGAGCTCCGGGCCTCCGGCCCCCGAGCTGCCCGGCCCAGGCGCCCCCCCCACGCCGCCCGCGTCGGAAGACGTGGACGGCTTCCCTGGAGGCCCGTTCTGCAGGTCCGACGTGGCGGAGCAGCCGGCGGCGAGCAGGGCTGAGGGCAGCAGCGCAACAAGCGGGTGGATGTGGGGCGACCTCATCCTCTGAAGTCATCGTGTCGCGGGGGACCTGTCAAGCGCGGCGCGGCCCTTGTCGAATGAGGTGTTCGATGGCCTCGCAAGGCTCCCTCAATTTCATCTTCTCGTGTCCCTGACGGAGCGACACGCAGCGCGCCTGCGCGGCGCCGGGTGCAGGCGGCGCGCAGGCGCGTGAGGCTCACCTCATTTCGAGCGGGTCGGCGCGTACCTGTAGAACTTCTGCGCCCACTCGATGGTCCAGATCGTCGGCTCCAGGTACACGTTCTTGTCCGTGCCGAGGTTCATGCCGCGTGGCAGCCGACGCAGGCGCTGCCCGTGTTCAGGCGGCGGTCCGTGCTGGCCAAGCCGATCCGGCTCGTGATCACGGCGTCGGCGTCCTCCCGGGTGATGCGCGGGTCGCGCACGATGTTCACGAACGCATCGACGCGGTGCTGGTTGAAGCCGCCCCACAGCCGAGCCGGCCCACCTGTGATGGAATGAATGCCCGCCAGCCACGCGCCTGATCACAGCTTGCGTGCGCGTTTGTGGCTCTCGAGAAACACGCGCGTGCTCCACCGATGGCCATGTCCGAACCTGTCCCACATGAGCCCGGAGAGATGCTGCGCGTCCAGGAGAACCGGGCGGCCCCTCGACCGGCCAGGACCGTCACCGGAGAGAGGTGGATCCTGCACTACCCAGCAGCATTCCCGGACATGGGTGGATCTTGCATTGACCGGGACCGCTCCGGGATTGGGTGGATCCCGTGCTGCTCATGTCTGCTCCCGGGCGAACAAAGGGTGGATCCTGTCTCATCCAGGGCTGTTTCGATGATCAAACCGGGCCACCGCCCTCACTGCGCATCTCAGCTTATCGTACCTTCATGAGGGGCAGGCCGGCGCGCGACGCACAATCGTCTTGACGGACACGCCAGTTCCGAACCATAAGTGTCTTCACCGCGTCGCCTTACACACACAGAACGAACTTATCCGCTCCGCGCAGCGGGTTCATCCTGGACGAGAACAGCACGGGCGCCACGTTCGAGAACAACATCGGCTTCCGCAACGGCGGGTCGTGCATTCGCCTGACGAGGAGCCCGAACGCCGTGATCACGAACAACACCTGCTCCGGCAACGGCATCGACCTTCGGCGCGACGGGCGTCGCGCAGTCGAACAACCTGCTCCTGAACGACGGGGCCGCGGCGCCCTTCTTCGCCAGCGCGTCGGGCCTGCTCGACTTCCACGTGGCCGACGGCGCGACGCAGCTCGTCGACGCCGGCACGAGCACCTCGGCCCCCACGGACGACATCGGGTTCGATCCGAGGTGCCTGAAGCAGCAGTCCGGGCAGCCGGTCGCGTGGTGGCAGTACGCGCCCGACTACGCGTACATCGCCAGCGTGGGCGGCGTCGAGGGCTGCTTCCGCCCGGTCGCGCGGCCCCAGGGCTCGGCGCCGGACATCGGCGCCTACGAGCGCCCGAGCGGCGGGTAGAGGCCCGGAGGGTCGCAGGACACGTCGACGTCGCGGTTCGGGGTGCCCCCTGGCCCGTCCGGCGGGTGAGCGACCCCTGGAAGGAGCCCGATCGGCCTGCGCAAACGCCACGCCGACCCGTTCCCGGAAGCCCTGGGGCATGCCGGGGCGGGTCGACGACCCGTCGGGGATACCTCCCGGCCTCCCGCACGGGTCGATCGACGATCAGAAGCGGCCGACGAGGCCGAGGCCGGCGCTGCTCGGGCCGAACGACATGGGCACCGGGACCACGAAGGCCTTGCCGACGTCGTCGCGGACAAGCACCGTCTTCGGCACGAGGAGGCCGGGCAGGAGCAAGGCGGCGCCCGTGATCTGGACGAGCCCGTCGAGGACGAGCGCCATCGTCTCGAGGTCGTCCTGCCGGGTCGTGGCCAGGGTGAGGAACGGGCCCGCGACCGGCACGAACAGCGCCGCGTAGCCCGACGAGCCGCGGTACACGGCGTCAGCGCCGCCGATCGCCGTGAACAGGTAGACGGTCCCGAAGACGATCGCGCCGCTGATCACGAGCCCCTTCCTGACGCGCGTCTCCGGTTGATAGCCGGGCGGCACCGGCTCACCCTCCCTCCAGGGGAGCACCTTCGGGCCCGCGGGCGCGACGCCGGGCGCGGCGTGGAAGCCCGGCGGCGGAGGAGCTTGCGGCGCAGGCAGGGGTTGCTGCTGCATGGGCGGCGGCGCGGGCGGCGGGGCGTCGTCCGCGCGCGCCTGCCCGGCGCCGGCGAGGGAGACGATGATCCCGATCGCGACGGCGAGCGACCCGCGTCGCAGCGACAGTCGATTCCCCACGTCAGCTCGTTCGCGCTCGCGTCCTCGCATGCTCTTCACCTCGCGCCGGGAGTGCCCAGCGAGCGATCGTAGTTCGATCGCCGTCACCTCGAGGCGCGATGCGCCGGGCGCCGGCGCGTTTTTCCCCGACATCGCCGCATGCGGTAGGCCCGATGTCAGACGCGCGCCCGCAGCGGCAACATGGCCGGCCACCGTCGCCCGCGACGCGCCGCTGGACAAGCCAGAGGACGTTCGCTAGATTGCACCCCGATGTCGATCCACCGCGCGCCCTCGCTTCGCCCCTGCCTAGGCCTACGGCCTCGGGGGCTGTCCGCGCGCTGCTGACGACGTCCATCTTCGCAGCTCGGCCCCCGCCCGTTGCTTGGCCCGGTGGGGGTTCTCGCGTCGTCGTCGCGACGGCTCCCATCCTCAGCTTTCTGGGAGTCCCGTCATGTCCACGATGCCTGTCCACAAGTACAAGCCTTTTCAGCCCATCCACCTGCCCGATCGGCGCTGGCCCGGCCGCGTGATCGAGAGGGCGCCGCGCTGGTGCAGCGTGGACCTGCGCGACGGCAACCAGGCCCTCGTCGAGCCCATGGGCCCGGAGCGCAAGCTCCGCATGTGGAACGAGCTCCTGCGCATGGGGTTCAAGGAGATCGAGGTGGGCTTCCCCAGCGCGTCGCAGCCCGACTTCGACTTCGTGCGCCGGATCATCGACGAGGGGCTCATCCCGGACGACGTGACCATCCAGGTGCTCACCCAGGCGCGCGCCGAGCTGATCGAGCGCACGTTCGAGGCGATCCGCGGGGCGCGCCGCGCGGTCGTGCACCTCTACAACTCCACCTCGACGCTCCAGCGACGCGTCGTGTTCGGCCTGGATCGCGCGGGCATCGTCGATATCGCCGTGCGCGGGGCGAGGCTCGTGAAGGAGCTCGCGGCGCGCACGCCGGAGACCGAGGTCGTGCTCGAGTACTCGCCCGAGAGCTTCACGGGGACAGAGCTCGATTTCGCGAAGGAGATCTGCGAGGCGGTGATGGACGTGTGGCAGCCCAGCCCGTCGCGCAAGATCATCCTGAACCTGCCGGCCACCGTCGAGATGTCCACGCCCAACATCTACGCAGATCAGATCGAGTGGATGGACAGGAACCTGAAGCAGCGCGACAGCGTCGTGCTGAGCGTCCACCCGCACAACGACCGCGGCACGGCGGTCGCGGCGGCCGAGCTCGCCGTGATGGCCGGCGCCGACCGCGTCGAGGGCACGCTGTTCGGGAACGGCGAGCGCACGGGGAACGTCGATGTCGTCACGCTGGCGCTCAACCTGCTCTCCCAGGGCGTGGATCCGGAGCTCGAGATCCACGACGTCCAGGCGATCAAGGAGACGGCGGAGCACTGCAATCGCCTGCCGGTCCACCCGCGCCACCCCTACGTCGGCGAGCTCGTGTACACCGCCTTCTCGGGCTCGCACCAGGACGCGATCAAGAAGGGCTTCAAGGCGCTGCGCGAGGGCGGGAGCGCGCTGTGGGAGGTGCCGTACCTGCCCATCGATCCGCAGGACGTCGGGCGCAGCTACGAGGCGGTGATCCGCGTGAACAGCCAGTCGGGCAAGAGCGGCGTTGCCTACGTGCTCGAGCACGATCACGGCTACGCGGTGCCGAAGGGGCTCGCGGTCGAGCTGAGCCAGGCCGTGCAGCGCCGGGCGGAGCGGACCGAGGGCGAGGTGCAGAAGGCCGAGATCCTCGCGATCTTCGAGCGCGAGTACGTGAACCGCGGCGGGCCGCTGCGCGTCACCGAGCACCGGAGGAGCGGCCAGGGCGCGGGCGAACGACACGAGTTCCACGTGCAGATACGCGGCGTACCCCACGCGCTGAGCGCCGCCGGCCAGAGCCCCGTCGAGGCGTTCGCGAGCGCGCTCGCGCGCCACGCGGGGATCGCGATCGCGGTGGAGGAGCACGCGGAGCACGCGATCGCGCGGGGCGCAGGCGCCGAGTCCGCGGCGTACGTGGCCCTCTCGATCGGGCGCAAGCGCTGCTTCGGGGCGGGGACGCACCCGAGCGGCGTCATGGCGTCGCTCGCCGCTGTCGCGTCCGCGTGGAACCGCGCGCGGCCGGCCGAGCCGGCGCGGATGGCGCTCTCGCCCGAGTGATCGGCGTGAGC
>NZ_JEMA01000863.1 GCF_001589285.1 Sorangium cellulosum
GCCCCCGCGCGCCCGCCGCGGGCGCGGTGGATCGCCGCGCTCCGCGCCCTCCTCCAGCGAAAGCCCCGCAACCCGGGCCCCAGGCCACCGCGACGCGTGCAGCTCCTCCTGTGGGGCAAGCGGCTCGCGATCGCCCTCGCGTGCCTCGTCGCGGCCGCGACCCTCGCCTTCTTCTTCGTCGTCCGCCACTACGAGCGCGACCTGCCGACCACAGAGGAGCTGAAGAATTACAACCCGCCGCAGGTGACGCGGTTCCTCGCGCGCGACGGCACGGTCATCGGTGAGCTCTTCGTCGAGCGTCGGACGCTCGTGCCCGTCACCGAGATCCCGCCGGTGATGAGCCTCGCGGCGCTCGCGGCCGAGGACGCCAGGTTCTACAAGCACGACGGGCTCAACTACCTCGGCATGCTCCGCGCCCTGATCGTCAACCTGCGCTCCGCGGAGGCGCGCCAGGGCGGCAGCACGATCACCCAGCAGGTCGTGAAGAACGTGCTGCTCACGCACGAGCGCACGCTGGAACGCAAGATGCGCGAGCTCCTCCTCGCCCGGCGGATCGAGCAGGAGCTCACGAAGGACCAGATCCTCGAGCTCTACCTGAACCACATCTACTTCGGCCACGGGCGCTACGGGGTCGAGGAGGCCGCGCGGTTCTACTTCGGCAAGAGCGTCCGTCACGTGACGCTCGCCGAGGCGGCGCTCCTCGCGGGCATCGTGAAGGGGCCGTCCATCTACTCGCCGCGCGTGAGCAAGGAGCGCGCGGAGAAGCGCCGCGCCTTCGTGCTCGGCCAGATGCGCGAGAAGCGGTTCATGCCCGCGGCGCAGATCGACGCCGCCCTCGCGGAGCCGATCCGCCTCGCCCCCGAGCCGGAGCACTCGGACGAGCTCGCGCCGGAGGTCGTCGCCGAGGCCGAGCGCGCGCTGCGGCAGGCCGTGGGGCCCGAGGCCCGGTACGGCGGCTACACCGTCGTGACCTCGATCGACCCGAAGATGCAGGCCGCGGCGCGCGCGGCGGTGCGCCAGAACCTCGACGCGTACGCCGCGCGGCACGGCATCGCCGCGCCGTTCGCCCGGGCCAAGGGGGACCCGGCGCCGTTCCAGGGCGAGCCCAGGGACCCGAACCGCGCCTACCTCGGCGCGGTGACCGGCGCCGACGACGGCCGCGGGACGCTGGCGATCCGCGTGGGCACGGTCCAGGGGACCGTCGACCTGCGCAAGGAGCGCCGGTACAACCCGCGCGGGCTCCCGCCGAGCCGCTTCGCCGAGATCGGCAAGGTGCTGCGCGTGCGCTTCGCGGGCGATCCCGAGGCCGGCAAGCTCCGGCTGGACCTCGGCCCGCAGGGCGCGCTCGTCGCGATCGACGCGCGCACGCGCGAGATCCTCGCGCTCGTCGGCGGCTACGACGGCGCGCGCGGCGGGCTCGACCGGGCGAGCCACGCGCACCGCCAGCCGGGGTCGACGTTCAAGGCGCTCGTCTACGGCTATGGCATCCACGCGCGGAAGCTCACGGCCGCGTCGATCCTCGAGACGGACCCCGCGGCGCTCGACGGCTACCAGCCGGGCAACCACGACGAGAGCGAGGGGCAGAGCCCGAAGCGCCTGCGCGAGGCGCTCGCGCACAGCGTGAACGTCGCCGCGGTGGCGGCGCTCCGGGAGGTCGGCCCCGAGGCCGTCATCGCGTGGGCGCGCGAGCTCGGGATCGCCTCGAAGCTCGGCGCCGACCTGTCGCTCGCGCTCGGCTCGTACGAGGTGACCCCGCGCGAGATGGCGGCCGCGTACGCGACGTTCGCGGCGGGCGGCGCGTACCAGGCGCCCGTCGTCGTGACGAGGATCTCGGGGCCGCGCGGCGAGGCGCTGCCGCTGCCGGCGCGACCCCCGCCGCGCCCGGTGATGACAGCGGCCGAGGCGTACATCACGACGGACCTGCTCACGTCGGTCGTCAAGGTCGGCACGGCGAAGCAGGCGCTCTCGCTGCGCCGGCCGATCGCGGGCAAGACCGGCACGACGAACCACGCCAGGGACGCGTGGTTCGTCGGCTACTCGACCGACATCGCGTGCGCCGTGTGGACGGGCTTCGACGACGCCGCGCCCCTCGGCGCCCGCGAGGCGGGCAGCAGCGCCGCCCTGCCGGCCTTCGTCGCGTTCATGGAGAAGGCGCACGCGGGGCGGCCCGCGACCGACTTCCCGGAGCCGCTCGGGATCGTGCGCCTCGAGATCGACCCCGAGACCGGCATGATCGCGATGCCCGGCCAGGAGAACGCGGTAGAGGAGGTGTTCCTCGAGGGCACCGAGCCGACCGGCGTCGCGATCCCGGACCCGGCCGCAATCGGACAGGGGATCCTGGACCTGTTCAAGACGCAGTAGGCCCGCCGCGGCGGTCACGCCAGGTCACGCGACGTCCTCGCGGCTCATCCGGAGCAGCCACAGCGGCGCGAGCGCCTGCGACAGGCTCCGCACCAGCGCCGCCTCGGCGTACCCCATGACGTAGTCCTCGATCTCGATCGGCGCGGTCTTGCCCGGCCGGCGCGGCGGGTCGAACCGGATCCGCCGCACCACGGGAAGGAGCTCCGCCGGGTTCGGCGGCAGCGGGCGCCCGCGCCGCGCCGCCTCGTCGAACGCCGCCTGCCGCTCGACGTGGTCGCGGACCGCGGCCGCGGGCGAGAGCCCCGGCCGCGCCGGCAGCACGCGCACCCGCACCACCTCGGGGCCGCGCGCGAGCGACGTCCAGACGTGGGCGCCCGTCTCGAGCTCGAAGAAGTCCCGCACGCAGAGCCCGACGACGCTCAGCACGAGCAGCTCAGGGCCGCTCGAGAGCGCCGCGTCGAGCCCCGCCGCCCCGCGGCCGTGCTCGACCGCGCGCGCGTGGCCGTCGCCTTCCGGCGCGCGGCCGGAGCGCGCGCCCGCCCACCCCTCGACCTCGCCGCCCGCCTCGCCGTACGCGCGCGCGAGCGCCTCGAAGAGCCCCTCTTCCGCCGCGCCGCGCGCGCCGGCGGGGCCCCCGGCCGGGGCCTCCGTGAAGCTCGCGGCGCGGAGCAGCTCGATCAGCACCGCGTGCTGGCCCGGCTCGTCCACCTTGCGGAGCGCGCGCCGCAGCGCGTGGCCCTCGGCGATGCACTCGAGCACCTCCTGCTTCGCCAGCCGCGGCAGCGGGCGCGCCTGCTGGCCCCGGTGGAACAGGCGCACGCGGGTGCGGCTCCACTCGTCGGCCACGATCACGTGCCGGAACCGCTGCAGCTCCAGGTCGAGGTGCCGCTGCTCGTCGTCGTCGCCGCTCCGCCGCCGCGCGAGCTCGATCCGCTCGCGGAACGCCCGGATCGCCCCGCGCATCGCGTCGAGGTTGTAGACCGCCTCCGCGTGCTCGTGCGCCTCGGGCCCCTCCGCGGCGGTGCGGCTGTGCTCCGCGAGGTGGTAGCGGATCCGCTCCGAGAGGCGCGCGATGCCGTCGCTCCGCTCGAGCGCGTCGACGAACTCGAGCAGCGGCGAGAGCTCCGCCACGAGCGCGTCGAACGGCTGCTCCACGAGCGGCGCGAGCGCCCACGCCGCGGCCGCGGGCTCGGCCTCGACGAGCGCCTCGCGGTGCAGCACGAAGGGACCGGGGGCGGGGGAAGGGGAGGGGGACGCAGGCGAGCCGGCCGACGCGGCGCCGTCCTCGGCGGCGGCGCCGCGCGTGTGGATGCGCAGGAGCTGCATCGCGGCGGGCGCGCCGCCGGCGAGCGCGTCGCTCAGCAGCGAGCCGATCTCGTCCTCGACGAACCGCTTCACCGAGCGGGCGCCGTCCTCGGCGACGAACGCCTCGCGCGCGATCCGCTCGGCCACGCCGGCGCCCCGGCGCACGAAGACGCTCCGCTCCGTGAGCCCGCGACGGCAGAGCAGCCTGTCGAGCTCCTTCTCGGCCACCCGCACAGCGACCTCGGGCGTCAGCGGCCGGAACGGCACGACCCGATCGATCCGGTTGAACAGCTCGGGCGGGAAGAACTCGCGCACGGCCCGCGCGACCTCCTGGGCCGCCTCCTCCGCCATCGCGAGCGCGCGCGCCTCGGGCAGCCCCGCGCCGCCGAAGCCGAGCAAGGGCCGCGCCCGCGCGCCAAGGTTCGAGGTCATCACCACCACGGCGTGGTTGAAGTGCGCGGGCCGCGCCGCCGCGTCGGTGAGCCGGCCGTCCTCGAAGAGCTGGAGCAGCAGGCTGTGCACCGACGGGTGCGCCTTCTCGATCTCGTCGAGCAGCACCAGCGAGAACGGCTGCTCCCGCGCCCGCTGCGTCAGGATCCCGTCGGGCGCGTAGCGGTCGCCGATGAGCCGCGCCGGCGCGTCGGGGCCGCTGTGCTCGCTCATGTCGAGGCGCAGGAGGCGCGACGCGCCGCCGTAGATGAGCTCCGCCATGCACCTGGCGAGCTCGGTCTTGCCGGTCCCCGTCGGCCCGGTGAACAGGTACACGCCGTACGGGCGCCGCGGGTCCACGAGCCCCGCCTTGATGCGCGCCACGAGGTCCGCCGCGGCGCGCACGGCCTCGGGCTGGCCGATGACCCGCCGGCCGATCTCCTCCTCGAGCGCGCCGGCGTCGAGCGGCTCGTCGCCGCCGAGCAGCAGCCTCGGCACGCCGGTCTTCTGCGACAGCAGCCGGAGCACGTCGTGCGAGCCGACAGGCCGCGGGCCGCGCGCCGCGGCCGGCTCCGCGGCGGGCGCGGGCCGGCCGCCCGCGCGGACGACCTCGCGCAGGAGGTCCATGGCCTTGCCCGGGAGCGCCTGCGCCGACAGCAGCGAGCCGCCGAGGTCGAGGATCGTCCGCAGCGCGTACGGGCTCACGCGGGCGGCGTGGCGCTGCTCGAGGGTGCGGACCTCGCGCACCATGAGGCGGAAGGTCTCCGAGGGCGTCGCCTCGGGGAGGAACAGCGGCGTGAACAGGGCCGCGAACGACGGCGCCTCCTGCTCGAGGAGGCGGAACGCCTCGGGCGAGCACTCCCCGACCATCACGATCTCGCGGCGGGAGAGCGGGCCGCGGAAGAAGTCGGCGAGCGAGCGCTCGCTCTCGCGCGACCGCCCGATCCGGCCGAAGTGGTGGAGGTCGTCGACCACGAGGATCGCGCCCCGGCTGCGCGCGTCCTCGACCAGCTCGACGCAGCGCTTCTCCCAGTCGCCGAGGTGGCTCATCCCGGCGATGATCCTGCGGCCGCTCACGGCGACGACGTCGCGCGCGCGGTCGAGGTTCCGGTGCGCGGCGTACCCGTCGGCCTCGAGGAGGTCGAGCACCGCCCGGTGGATCAGCGTCGTCTTGCCGCACCCCGGCGGGCCGACGACGAGGACGCTCTGGGCCCTGCCGGCGCCGAGCAGCAGCGCGAGCTGCTCGCGCGCGGGCGACCGCGGCGCGCCGCCGTCGAGGTCGCCCTGGGCCGCGCGCTGCGTGAGGCTCACGCCGAGGCCCGGCAGCACCTTGAGGCCCCGGCGCTTCTTCCAGCGGAACGCCGGATCGGCGCCGGTGTCGTCGTCGCCCGGCCGATCGGGCAGGTCCGCGAGCGCCGAGCGCGGGGCGCACGAGAACGACAGCGTCGTGAGGCGCTCCTTGCCGCGGCTCCAGAGCGCCGCGATCTCGTCGTCGTCGAGCGCGGCCCACGCGACCTGGAACAGGGCGCGGAGCTGCTCGTCCAGCGGGAGGTCGTCGCGGATCGGCGCCGCGTCGCCCTGCCGGGCGGGGTGGTAGGCGAAGACGATGCGCTCGTGCTCGGAGGCCCAGCGCGGCTCGAGCACGACGGGGCAGAGCCCGCTCACCTTGCGGCGATCGGCGAGGCCGGCGCCGGACAGCGTGAGCTCGAGGCGCACCTTCTCGAGCCGGATGCCGCGCGGCACCTCGAAGCGCGCGAGCTGCGCGGCGCGGGTCTTCTCGAAGATCGGCCTGAGCTCCTCGATGAGCAGGCGCCGCACGCGCTCCGGGTGCCGCCCCTCGCGCGAGCGCGTGCTCGGGCCGAGGCCGAGCGTCACGCACGCGACGTTCGTGGTCCTCCGCTCGAAGAGGGGGATCGTGAAGTGCACGGCGGCGAGTGTAGTGGAGATCCCACGCCGCGAGGTGCCGTGCCCGGCTCAGCTTGTCTCAGGGGTGAAGTACGCGCTCCGATCCAGCCCGCTCCCCTCGCCCTCGAACAGGAGCAGGTGCGTGAGCGCGATCTCGTCGAGGCGCTCCCAGTACCACGCCGGATCCATGGAGATCCGCGCGCGGCGCCCCGCGATCAGCACCGCGCCCTCGACCTCGTCGTGCTCGCGCGCCGCCGCCCCGCGCCGCCTCGCCGCGGCCGACCCGGCGGGGGGCGGCGCGAGCGACCGGTGCTCCCACTGGTCCTCGGCGATGTCGGCCGCGTGCGCGACGAAGTGCACGAACACGTGCAGCCGCCCGTCGCCTGACGCGTCGCGCGCGGCGCCCGCCTCCCGTCGGCCCACGACGATCTGGTGCAGCCCCCGCTCGAGCGACAGGAACGCGCCCGCATACGCGCCCGTGCAGCGCAGGAGCACGCTCCGGAACCCGCGCTTCGGCCGGGCGAGCGCCTCGATCACGTCGCCCGGCGCGCGCGGCGGGCCCCACCGACGGCCCGCGGGCCACGCGGCGTCACCGGGCCCGGCGCGGTCTCCGTCGATGTGCAGCGTCGCGCCCCACCCGCGCCGCGGGAGCTCCCTCAGGAGCGGCGCGAGCCACCGGTCGAACGCCCCCTCGTCGAGCTCCTCCAGGATCAGCGTGATCGCGTCGCGCCGCGCCTCCGTCGCGACCATCGCGCGCGGCAGCACCTTGCGGACGCCCTCCCACGCCTCGCGCGCCTCGCGCGCGAGCTCGCGCACCTCCTCGCCCTCGAGCAGCGCCATCAGCGCGAGCTCCTCGACGCTGTGCATCTCCTCCTGCGCGCTCGCGAGCCGCGCCCAGAGCTCGCTCAGCCGGTGGTGCTCGGCCTGCAGCGCCGACGTGTCGAGCTCCTTCCGGCGGTCGCGCGACGGCCCGGTCGCGACACTGAGCTGGGTCAGCAGGAAGTCGATCTGCTCCCGGAGCTGCTCGATCGGCCCGAGGCCCATCCACTGGTCCACCTCGCGCCGGAGGTCGCCCACCTGCTCGACGCCGAACGCCTGCCGCGCCGCCCGCGCCGCGCGCCGCCGGCGCGCCTCGAGGCGGAGCGCGGGCGTCTCCGCGCGGCCGACCACGGCGCCGTCGACCGGCGCCTCCGGCTCGCCGGCCTCGGTGACCCACACAGTGAGCTCCCGCGCGTCGCCGCCGAGCCGCGCGAGCAGCCGCGCGAGCGGCGCCGCGAGGTGCTCCTCGATGTGCCGCCGGAGCGCCCGCGCGCCGTAGGCCGGCGCGTGACCGTCCTCGGCGAGCCGCGCGAGCGCGCGCGGCGACACCTCGAGCGCGACGCCCGCCTCGGAGAGCCCGCGGCGCTGGCTCAGGCGCTGGGTCGTGAGGCGGGCGACCTCCGCGAGCTCCGCGCGGGTCAAGGACCGGAACGGCACGACGCGATCGATGCGGTTCACGAACTCCTGCCGGAACGCGCCCGCGACCGCGCGCTGGTAGTGCGCCTCGTCCAGCGCGGCCCGCTCCTCCGGGGAGCCCGCGCCCGGCCCGCCGGAGAACCCCGCCTGCGCGCGCCGCTCCGCCGCGCCGAGGTTCGAGGTCATGATCACGATCGCGTTGTGGAAGTAGGCCGTCCTGCCGCGCGCGTCGGAGAGGCGCCCCTCGCCGAGGACCTGGAGCAGGAGGTCGAACACGGCCCGGTGCGCCTTCTCGATCTCGTCGAGCAGGAGCACGCAGAACGGCTGCTCGCGCACGCGCTGCGTGAGCAGCCCGCCCGCGCCGTCGGTCCCGCGGATCAGCCGGTCGGCCGCGCCCTCGCTCCCGAACTCGCTCATGTCGAACCGCGAGAGCCGATCGGGCGAGCCGAAGAGCAGCGCCGCGAGCGCGCGGGCGAGCTCGGTCTTGCCGACGCCCGTCGGCCCCACGAAGAGGAACGCCGCGAGCGGCTTGTCCGGCGGCGAGAGCCCCGCCTTCACCACGGCGATCGTCTCGGCGAGCGCGCGCACGGCCCGCTCCTGCCCGACGACGCTCGCGCCGAGGTCGCGCGCCACGCGATCGACCCGGAGCGGCAGATCGTCGCGCAGCAGGAACGCCGGCATCCCGGTGCGCATCGAGAACAGCTCGTGGAGGTCGCTCCGCCCGAGCGTGACCGGCTCGCCCTGCGCGGTGCGCTCCCGCTCGTGCACGGTGCGCAGGTCCTCGTAGAGGCGGACGGCCTTGCCCGGGAAGGCGCTGTACGGGAGGTAGCGCTCCGCGAGATCGATGAGCGCCGTCAGCGCGTCGCCCGCGACGGCGGGGCGGTGCGGCTCGACGCGGGCGTCGCGCTCGGCGCGCTCCGCGAGCGCCCTGCGGGTGTCGGCGGCCGACAGCGGCTCGATCCGGATGCGGCTCAGGCCGGCGAAGAACGCCCAGTGCCGGCCCTCGAGCGCGTCGAGCCGGTCGTCGCGGAGCTCGCACACGACGCGCACGCGCCCCTCATCGAGGTAGGGCTGCATCGCGCCCGCGAGGTCGACGTGGCCGCCGTCGACGCGCTCGGCGAGGAGGTCGTCGAGGTTCTCGAAGTAGAGCACCGCGTCGAGCGCCGCGGCGGCCTCCATCACGCCGTGGAGGCGCTCCTGCCACTGGCCGAGCCCGCTCATGCCCGCGATGAACTGCGCGCCCGACGTCGCGTAGACGAGCCGCGTCTGGCGGGCGACGTACGCCTGCATGAGCGCGGTCTTGCCCGCGTGCTCCGGCCCGACGAGCAGCACGCCGAGGCGCTCCTCGCCGTCGAGCAGCGCGGCGAGGCGCGCGAGCTCCGCGTCGCGGCAGGCGAGCGGCGGCGCCGCGAGCGGGCTCCGCTGCGCGGCCACGTGGAGCGGGGTCGCGACCGAGACGAGCGCGTCCACCGCCTTCTTCCGCCGCGCGCGCTCGGCGACGGAGGCGACGCGCTGGCCGGGCTGCACGCGGTCGAGCTCGGGCAGCGGGGCGTGGAGCACCTCCAGGCGGTGCGCGCTTCCGGGCAGGAGCCCGAGGTGGTCCCACGTCGACAGCGACTGCGAGGCGAGGAGCCGGCGCACCTCGCGCCGGATCGCCGGCTCGAGCGGCTCGCCCGCCTCCACGTAGAACGCGTGGCCGAGGGCCGGCACGAGCACCCACGCGTCGCGCTCGTCGACGCGCGCCTGCGCCGTTCGCGTCGCGCGCGCCGCCTGCTCGCCTGCGGGCACGACGACGCAGGGGAAGCTCACGGGCACCTCGCGCCGCAGCTTGCGCGGCAGGTCGTCGCGCGGGACGGCGACGTTCACGGTGAGGAGGTCTGTGCCCTGCGGGAACGAGAGCCTGGAGATCGCCTCGGGCTGGGCGCGCGCCGCGTGCTCGCGCAGGAAGAGCCGCTGCTCGACGAGGACGTCCTCGTCGCGGCCGAAGCTCGCTGTGTCCGGCGCCGCGACAGGGAAGGCGAGGCACGCGCCGTCGAAGCGCTCGCGCACGAAGACGAGCGCGCGCGCGGTGCGCCCCTCGCGCGCGCCCGCGGAGTCCTCGGGGGTGCTCGCTGTGTCCTCGGGTGCGCCCGCTCCGTCCTCGGGTGCGCCCGCTCCGTCCTCGGGAGCGGGCGCGTCTCGTCCGTCGTCGCCCGAGGTCGTGCTCATCCGGGAGGGCGGAGCAGACCCGATCCGCCCTCCTGGCGCAATCGGATCAGCTCACGTGGGGTCGGCCTTGGGCGTTGTCGGCGTGCTCGGGGGCAGCTCGGGCTTCTTGATGTACTCGGTCGGGAGGTCGCCGGTGAGCGCCTTGAGGAACGCGACGACGGCCTTCACCTCGTCCGGCTTGGCCTCCACGCCGAGCTGGTGCCACGCCATCTTGGTCACGGTGTCGTCGAGCGTCGCGATCGAGCCGTCGTGGAAGTAGGGGAAGGTCTTCTCGACGTTCCTGAGGCTCGGGACGCGGAAGAAGAACTTGTCCTTCTCGTCCTTCGTGTGATCGAAGCGCCCGAAGTCCTTGAGGCCGGTGAACTCCTTCACGAGGCCGAGCTTCTGGAACGTCGAGCCGCCGACGGCGACGCCCGTGTGGCAGGTCGGGCAGCCGAGCGAGATGAACTTGTGGAACCCGACCTTCTCCTCGGCGGTGAGGGCCTTGTCGTCGCCGCCGAGGTACTTGTCGAAGCGCGACGGCGTGACAAGGCCGCGCTCGAACGCGCCGATCGCCTTGGCCATGTTGTCGTAGGTGATCGGGTCCTTGTCCTCGGGGAACGCGGTCTTGAAGAGGTTCACGTACTCGGGGATCGACTTGAGCGTCGCGATGACCCGCTTCTCGTCCGGCATGGCCATCTCGACGGGGTTCAGGATAGGCCCCTTGGCCTGGTCCTCGAGCGTGGCCGCGCGGCCGTCCCAGAACTGGGCGACGTGGTGGCCCGCGTTGTACGCGGAGGGCGAGTTGCGGCCGCCGAGCTGGCCCTTGTGACCCGACGAAAACTGCTTGTTGTCGACCCCGTACGACGAGAGGTCATGACACGAGTTGCAGGAGATATCGTGGTTCTTCGAGAGGCGCGCCTCGTACCACAGCATCCGCCCCAGGGTCACCTTCTCATCGGTGATCGGGTTCTTCTCGTAGTCGAACTTCGCGGGCAGGACCTTGAACGACTTGACGTCGTCCGGGTTGAAGACGAGCGGCTTCGTCTCGCCCGCGCCCGGCGCGGCGGGCTTGCCCGTGGTCGATGCAGCGGGGGGCTGATACTCGTAATCCGCCTGCCGGTCGCACGCGCCCAGCCCGGCGGCGACGAGGAGCACACTGATGAGAGAAGAGGGCCAACGCATGATGTCTCCTGGCTCGTGAGGACGCGGTCCACGGTAGAAGTAGCCGCCCTGAACGTCAACGCGCGCCGCGGCCGCTCCGCCGCCATCCGCCGCCGGGGCCGTCGGCTATCAGGCGCGCTGTACGGCGGCCTCGCGGGGGGGCGTCTGATCGGGTGATGCGTGTTACCGGGGGGTTGCAACTCTTGGTCTTGAAGGTAGCGCCATGGAGGCTGAGATGCCTCCTGAGCGCCTATCTACCCCGAGGTGCGCTCTCCCGTCTCGCCTTGTTTTCTCGATCTTTGCGCGGCGAGGCGGGCGGGGCGAGGTGAGACGAACGGCGCGCGGCGCGCGCCGCGTGACGGCCAGAGGGTGGAGGCGGCGGTGCGGTGAGGGGCCCCTTGCGCGCACGGGGGCGGCTGGGCAACCCTTGCGGCCGTGGAGTCGCCGATCGACAGCGGGGTCGTCCTCATCACCGGCGCGTCGTCCGGCATCGGTCGCGCGGTGGCGCACGAGGTCGCCCGCCGCGCCCGGGCGCTCGTGCTGGTGGCGCGCCGCAAGGATCGCCTGGACGCGCTGCGCGCCGAGCTCGCCGCGGCGCGGCCGGAGCTCACCGTGCTCGTCTTCGGTTGCGACGTCACCGATCGGGCGGCGGTCGACGCGCTGCTCCGCGCCGTCGCGGCCGAGGTCGGGCAGGTCGACGTGCTCGTCAACAACGCCGGCTTCGGCGACGTCGGCGTGTTCGACCTCTCCGAGTGGTCGCGCACCGAGCAGATGATCGCGCTGAACGTGACGAGCCTCGCGTACTTCACGCACCGGCTCGTCGTCCCGATGGTGTCGCGCGGGCGCGGCGCGATCGCGAACGTGAGCTCCGGCTTCGGGCTCACGTTCGGGCCGGGGATGGCCTCGTACATCGGCACGAAGCACTTCGTCACGAGCTTTACCGAAGCGCTGCGCATCGACCTCGCCGGCACCGGCGTGCGGGTGACGCAGGTCTGTCCGGGCCCGGTGCAGACCGAGTTCAACGAGGTGGCCGGGAACTTCACGGGCCTCGAGCCGCCCGCGCTCCTGTCGATCTCCCCGGAGCGCTGCGCGCGCTCTCTCGTCCGCGCGGTGGACCGGGGTCGCGCGCTCGTGGTGCCCGGGCTGGTGGCGTGGTTCGTCGTGTACCTCGGCGTCCTGTGCCCGCGCTGGCTCCTCCGGCTGGCCTACTGGCCGATCGCGCGCGCGCTGCGCAAGAAGCAGCTCGCCGTGCGCGGCGCGCCGGCGCCGCCCTGAGGCGCGCCGGCGCGGCCGCGGCTGACCTC
>NZ_JEMA01000864.1 GCF_001589285.1 Sorangium cellulosum
CGCCACGGGCGACGCGACGGTCGCCTCGACGACAGCGGCGACCACCGGCGCGGGGGGCGGCGAGCCTGTCGGCGGCGACGTGTGCGCCCCGGTCCCCGTCGACGGGGGCCCCTTCAGCAAGGCAAAGCTGCTCACGGCGGCCGCCGACTGCGCGCTGAACCGCGCCTGCGAGTTCGAGGCGCAGGCGCGCGCGCTGAACGACAGCGCGTCGGCCCTCGCCCGCGACAGGGGCGAGCCNGCCCTCGCCCGCGACAGGGGCGAGCCGAGCGCCGCCGCCGCGCGCGGCGCCTGGCTCGCGGCCATGCGCGTGTGGCAGGAGGCGGAGCTCTTCCGCTTCGGCCCTGCGGCGAGCTCCACGCAGCCCGGCGGGCAGGACCTCCGGGATCAGATCTACGCCTGGCCGCTCGTCAGCCGGTGCAAGATCGAGGAGCAGATCGTGAGCCGGGCCTACGCGCAGCCGAGCTTCTCCTCGTCGCTCATCAACGCCCGCGGCCTCGCGGCGTTCGAGTACCTGGTCTTCTACGGCGGCGCCGACAACGGGTGCTCGCAGTTCTCGCCCATCAACGCGAACGGCACCTGGGCGGCGCTCGGCGCCGGCGATCTCGCGCAGCGCAAGGCCGACTACGCCGCCGCGGCGGCCGCGGACGTGCTCGCCCGCGCTGGCGCGCTCGCGCGCGCCTGGGCGCCCGAGGCGGGGAGCTTCCGGGAGAAGCTCACCCAGGCCGGCCGCGGGAGCCCCGTCTACGCGACCGAGCAGGACGCGCTCAACGCGGTGAGCGACGCGATGTTCTACATCGAGAAGGAGCTCAAGGACTGGAAGCTCGGCCGGCCGCTCGGCTTCACCGAGGACTGCACAACGCCCACCTGCCCGGAAGCGCTGGAGTCCCGCTTCGCCCAGGCCTCGACCGCGCACCTCCGGGCCAACCTGAGCGGCTTCCGGCGCCTGTTCCAGGGCTGCGGCGAGGGCGGCCAGGGCGTCGGGTTCGACGACTGGCTGCGCGAGGTCGGCTCGGCCGATCTCGCCGATCGCATGCTGGCCGCGCTGTCGGGGGCCCAGGCGGCCGTCGACTCGCTCGACGTGCCGCTCGATCAGGCCCTCGCGACCGACCGGGCGAGGGTCGAGGCCGTCTACAGCGCCGTGAAGGCCCTGACGGACCTGCTCAAGACGGAGCTCGTCACCACGCTGAACCTCGAGCTGCCCCGGTCGTCGGAAGGTGACAACGACTGAGCCCCCCGGCGCCGCGCGCCCCCGCGGGCTCGCGGCCGCGCTGTCGCGCGCCGCCGCGGCGCTGTCTCGCCCTGTCGACATCGCCTGGCTCGCCGCGTTCCGCGCCCTGTTCGGGCTCACGATGTGCGTGAGCATGGCGCGCTTCATCGCCTACGGCTGGATCGACGAGCTCTTCGTCAAGCCGAGCTTTCACTTCAAGTACTGGGGCCTCGCGTGGGTCGAGCCGCTCCCGCCGGCCGGGATGCACGCGCTGTTCTGGGCGCTCGCGGGGCTCGCCCTGGCGATCGCCCTCGGCCTCGCGTTCCGCGTCGCGGCGCCCCTGTTCGTCGTCGGCTTCACCTACCTCCAGGTCATCGACGTCACGACGTACCTCAACCACTACTACCTCGCGAGCCTGCTCGGCCTCCTGCTCGCGGCGTCGCCCGCGCACCGCGCGTGGTCGCTCGACGCGCTGCTCGCGCGGCGCCACGAGCGCTCCATCCCGGCCGCGTGGCTCTACCTGCTCCGCTTCCAGGTCGGCGTCGTCTACACGTTCGCGGGGCTCGCCAAGGCCCACGCCGACTGGCTCCTGCACGCGCAGCCGCTCCGGATCTGGCTCGGCTCGCGCACGGACATGCCCGTCCTCGGCCCGCTCTTCACGCACCCGTGGGCCGCGCCGCTCATGAGCTGGGCGGGGTTCCTTTTCGACACGAGCATCGTCTGGCTGCTCCTCGTCCCGCGGCTCCGCCCGTTCGCCTACGCCGCGGTGATCCTGTTCCACGCCGTCACGCGCGCGCTGTTTCCGATCGGCATGTTCCCGGTGATCATGGTCCTGTCCGCGCTCGTGTTCTTCCCCCCGTCGTGGCCCCGGGATCTCCTCGCCCGGGCGCGCGCGCTCCTCGGCCGCCGCGGCGCCGACGCGCCGCC
>NZ_JEMA01000865.1 GCF_001589285.1 Sorangium cellulosum
GGCGCGCTCTCCACGGTCACCACCCCGCCGTGCGCCTCGACAACGCTCTTCACGATGGCGAGCCCGAGCCCCGTCCCGTTCCGGCTCTCGTCGGTCGTGAAGAACCTGTCGAAGATCCGCGCCTGATGCTGCGCCGGGATCCCCGGCCCCCTGTCGCGCACCGAGATCCTCGCTGTCTTTCCCCCCTCCCCGCCCTCCACGGTCACCACCACCGCCTCCCCGGCCGGCGAGAACCTCACCGCGTTGTCCACCAGGTTGAGCAGCGCCGTCTCCATGTCCGTCTGCCGCGCCCGCATCAGCCGCCTCGGCATCTCGTACCGCAGCACCACCGGCTTCTCGCGGCTCGTGCACCGCTCCACCACGCGCCCCACGAGCGCCTCCAGATCCAGCACCGTCATCGCCTCGCTCGAGGCCTCGATCCGGCTGAGCTCCAGCAGCCTCGACACGAGCCGGTCGAGCCGCTCCACGTCGAGCTCGATGTTCCGCAAGAAGCGCCGCCGCGCCTCGGGGTCGTCCGCCGCCCCCTCGTCGAGCAGCTCCGCGGCCCCACGGATCGACGTGAGCGGCGACTTGAACTCGTGCGCAACGTCCGCCGCGAAGTCCGAGATGTACCGCAGGCGCGCCCCCAGCCGCTCGTTCATCGCCGCGAACGACGCGCCGAGCTCCCGGATCTCGCCGCTCCCCGAGACAGGCACCTCGATGTCGCGCTCGCCCGCGGCGATGCGCTTGGCCGCGCGCGAGAGCTTGCCGAGCGGCCTCGAGATCGTCCACGCGAGCGCCAGCGTCACGAGGCCCGTGAAGAGGCTCGCGACGATGAGCACCCGGATGAGGCCCGACCGGATCCGGTGCAGCTCCACGAGCACAGGCTGCGTCGAGCGGACCACGTAGACAGCGCCGAGCACCCCGCCGCCGCGCCGGATCGGCTCGGCAAGGAACAGGAAGACAGCCGGCGGCTCCTCCCGGACGCGCGTCCGCGCGGCGCGGCGGCCGGCGAGCGCCTCGCGCACCTCCGGGCGATCCGGGATCTCGGACCAGCCCACGCGCGCGCCCTTGCCGATCGGCTGCACGCGCTCGGCCAGCTCGATGAGGTCGGCCGAGCTCGGGCCGTGGCCGCGATCGCCGCGCGACGGGATGAGCGCGGGGCGCGCCGGCTCGGGCCCCTCGGGCGGGCCGTTCGCGTGCGAGTCGGCCACGACAGCGCCCGCCCCGTCGAGGATCCGCACGCGCGTGCGCGTGTGCCGCGCGGCCTGGGTCAGCACGTCGCCGTGCTCCGGCGCGTCGAGCTCGAAGCCCCTGTCGAGCCCCGACGCGAGCATCGCCGCCACGAGGACCGCCTGGTTCGCCATGTCGCGCTCCAGCGAGCCGAGGAGCTGCCGCTCGTAAAGGCGCGCGAACTCGAGCCCCGCCACCGGCACGAGCAGCACCACCAGGTTGACGACGAGCAGCCGGACGCGGATCCGGCCGAGCTCCCGGCGCAGGCGCTCGATCATCGCGCGCATCGTACGCCCCGGCACCGCGCGGCCCGGCTACGCCCCATTCACCTTGTAGCCGACGCCGTGGACAGTCGCGATCGGATCACCGCCAACTGCTCGGAACTTCGAGCGAATCCGGCGAACGTGGGTGTCGATGGTGCGCTCCGTGATCAGGTTGTCGTACCGGTAGGCGCGCTGCATGAGCTGACCGCGCGACAGCACCACCCCGGGCCGCTCGAGCAGGGCGCCGAGCACGCCGAGCTCCGTCGCTGTGAGCGACACGAGCTGCCCGAGGTAGCGCGCCTCGTGGCGGTCGGTGTCCACCTCGATCGGCCCGTGGCGCAGGACCGCCGCGCGCGCCTCCGCCGGCGCGGGCGGCGGCGCCTCGGCCCGCCGCAGCAGCGCGCGCACGCGCGCCACGAGCTCGCGCGGCGAGAACGGCTTCGTGAGGTAGTCGTCGCCGCCGAGCTCCAGGCCGACGATGCGGTCGACCTCGTCCGCGCGCGCCGACAGGAACAGGATCGGCGTCCGGCTCCCGGCGCGCAGGCGCCTGCACACCTCGAGGCCGTCGAGCTCGGGCAGCATCACGTCCAGCACAACGAGGTCGACCTTCCCGGGCGCCGCCGCCTCGATCGCGGCGCGCCCGTCCGCCACCGCCGTCACGGTGTAGCCCTCCTTCTGCAGGGCGTAGAGCAGGACCTCGCGGATGCGCGCCTCGTCGTCGACGACCAGGATGTGCTTGCTCACGTCTCGATCGGCTCCTCGGATGCAACGCCGCCGTGCGCGTCGATGGCCGCGCCGAGGCCCTCCACGCGCGCCCAGACCTCGGACACGATACCACCGACGCCCTCGACCGAGGATCCGGCGAAGCGCGCCAGGACGAGCTGCGTGCGGAGCGCCTGCACGAGATCCGCGAGCTCCTCGAGCGCGCGGGCGTCGCGGTCGCGCATCGCCCGCAGGCGCCGGATGTTCTCGAGGTGCAGGTGCGCCGTCGCCAGCGCGCGCCCGGAGCCCGCGCCGCCGCGCTCGATCTCGGCGACGCGCGCCGCGGCGGCGGCCTCGTCGAAGCCGCTCTGGCGGAGCAGCGCGTCGAGCTCGGCGTGGCGGGCGGCGGCGCGCGCCACCTCGGCCTCGATGCGCGAGGCGGCCTCGCGCGACAGGAGCGCCTCGAACGAGGTGCCCGCGCACGCGCTGACCCCCTCGCGCAGCGCCCCCTGGACGCGCGCGGCGGCCGCGGAGGTGCCCGGGGTGCCGCCGGGCTCCGCGCGGCGCGCTGTGAGCGCGACGGGCGCCCAGATCGGCCAGAGCGGCACGCAGAGCGCCGCGGAGAAGGCGGCGCGGCGGCGATCCCCGGGCGACGCGCGGTAGACCGCCACGGCGCACGCGAGCCCCGCGATGAGGTACAGGACCGAGAGGTCGCGCAGGCTCATCGCTCGCCCTCCGCCGGGCCGTCGCCCGCGGCGCCCTCCTCGTGCGGGGACGGGTAGCCGTACCGGTAGTCGTCCGCATGGGGCGGGCACCCGTCGTCGTAGATCCCGAGCGCGGAGCGGAAGCTCCGGACGAGCGCGTCGGAGAAGCTCCCCTCGCGGGCGCGCAGGAACGGGACCGTCTTCTCGCTCGGCCGCCCCAGGTAGGGCCGGAGGATCCACGCGGCCTGGCCGCCGACCGCGAAGAAAACGGCCATGAACGCGATCGCGGTGAGCACGCGGCCCGGGCCCGCGCCGATCCCGCGCACGAGCACGCCGAGCGCGGCGAGGCCCGCGACGGCGTAGGCGAGCCAGGCGACGACCGAGGAGGCGTGGTAGCCGAGCCCCAGGTCGATGAGCAGCCAGAGCACGGGCGCGAACGCGAGCAGCACGAGCGAGGAGCGGCCCGCCGACGCGAGGGCGAGGGCGATGACCGACCGCATCGGCCGGGGGCGGCCGAGGACGGCCGCGAGCGCGTGGAGCGCGGGGGCGCTGAGCGCGAGCGTGATCAGCATCGCGAGCGGCACCTTGATGGCCGCGTAGAGGATCTGCTCCCCGCCGCGGAAGCTGCCGATCACGCCGCCGAACACGGCGGAGCCGAGGGCGATGGCGCCGAGCGACGCGAGCGCGATGGCGCGCGTGTCCCGGTCCTCGCGGCAGCTCGCGGCGATGTCGGAGGGCGCCCGGAGGAGGCGGCTGATGACGGCGGCGCTCACAGGGCACCTGCCTTCAGGATCGGGAGCGTCGCCCACCAGACGCGCAGGGCGAGCGCGACGGCGAACCCCGCGAACCCGAGGAGCGCAGCGCCGTGCCCGGCCAGGAGGGCGAGGCTGCCGTTGCCCCGGAGGGCGGCCCGGAGGTCGCGCAGCAGGACATGGACGCCGAGGACGCCGCCCACCGCGAGGCCGAGCAGCCCCAGGAGCGCCGCTGTCAGATCCGACCCGCTCGTGACGACGAACAGCGCGGCGGCCGGCGCCAGGCCGCCGAGCACGAGGCCCGTCGCCGCGGCGGCGCGCGCCGTGGCCGACAGCGCGCGGGGCGGGTCGAGCGGCGCGTTGAAGAGCGTGAGGACGATGAGGAGCGCCGGCACGCCGAGGCCCGCGACGGCGACAACGGCGGCGGGCACGCCGGCGGCGTGCTGGACGAGCGACACGCCGCCCTGCCGCGCGCCGAGCGCCAGGCCATAGAGCGACGCGAGGCCGACGCCGATCCCGAACCGGGACATGTCGTCGCGGAGCAGCGAGGGCGACCGCTCGGCGAGGAGCGCGGCTGTCCAGCCGGGGTGTCCGCCGTGCGCCGTGGGCTCGGCGGCGGCGCCGGTCGAGGAGACGGACGGAGCGCCGTCACGACGCTCCGCGGGCCCGGGAACGCCGGCTTCCGCGCCGGACGCCGGCGATGATGCGATGGGGAGACAGGGGGCTTGCGCCTGCACGAGGACCTCCGTGGGGGTGAGCGCTGCGCGGCACGCCCGGCGGATCGCGCTGGAACAACCGATCCCGCGCGATCCGCCTGCCCGCCGCCGCAGGCATCGATGGGAGTACCCCCCACCCGAGGCGCGCCCGCGCCCGCGACGAGGAACAGGCGCGGAGAGGTTGTGGCGAAGTTGTGGCAGGTCGCCCGCAGCGGCAGGGGCGCCCGACGCACAGGGAGCACGCGCCGCGCCGTGCCTCGGACAGAGGCCGGCCGCTGTCGGCCTGCAGGCCAGCGTCGCGCGCTGTATGCTCGCCGGATGTCGGTCGCCGTCAAGCTCGGGCCCCGGGCCAGCCTCGCGGATCTGCTGGCCATCCCGGAGGAGCAGCGCTTTCACGAGATCGTCGACGGCGAGCTCGTTCGCAAGGCGATGCCCAGCGGCCCCCACGGGAGAGCGCAGCGCGTCCTCGGCGGTCGCATCGGCGATCCTTACGACCGGCGGCCGGGCGGGCGGCTCCCGGGCGGGTGGTGGATCGTCACCGAGACCGAGGTGCTGCTCGAGGAGGAGCAGGTCTATCGACCCGACGTGCTCGGATGGCGGCGCGAGCGACTGCCCGAGCTGCCGGAGACGACCCCGATCCGGATCCGGCCCGACTGGGTGTGCGAGGTGCTTTCGCCCACCACCGCGCGCAACGATCGGGTGAAGAAGATGCGCGTCTACCAGCGATGCGGCCTACCGCATTACTGGATGGTCGATCCCGAGGACCAGACGCTGATGGTCTACCGGTGGACATCCGAAGGCTATCTGCTGATCCTCACCGCCGAGCGTGGCGAGCGGGTCAGAGCAGAGCCGTTCGTGGAGGTGGAGCTGGACATGGACGCGCTCTTCGGGGACGAGGCCGCGTAGCGCCTCGCGTCGCGCGTGGCGTCGCGGCTCACCGCCGCCGGCGCGGGCGATGCGCGGGCGAGCGCGTCCCCCTGACGGCCTGACCCGGCCACGCGCGGGCGCTCGACGTACAGCGCCGGCGCGGGGACGGGTCATCGATCCTCTCGTGGTGTGGCCCTCCTCGCCGGCCAGCCCGCGGCTCCGGTGCGGACGTCCGGGCAGGAGGAGGCGCTGCTCCTCGCCGATGCTGCCCCTGGAGTGCGACGCGCGGAGCGCGTTATCGTGGCGTCCGCAGGGAGACCCACGGCGTGAAGGCGAACAGCGACGCGCCCGCCGGCGGGCCGAGCGGGGACGAGGGCCGGACGCTGGAGTTCGCCGGGGACCCCAGCGTCCGCGCGCCTGCCCTGGACCGCGCCGCGGCCCGTGGAGCGCCTTCCGCTGCGGCGCTCGCCACCCCCGTGCCCGCGACCCCGGCTTCCCCCGGCCCACACCTCCCGGGCGACACGACGAGCCAGGCGGCCGAGCACGGCAAGCGCGCCTTCGACCAGCCGACGCGGGAGGACGCCGATCTCGCGGCCATGGTGGGGCGGCGGATCGGCGCGTACGAGATCACCGGGCTGCTCGCGCGGGGCGGCATGGGGATCGTCTTCACCGGGCGCGACACGCGCCTCCAGCGGCCTGTCGCGATCAAGGCGCTCCCGCGGGCGGTCACGGACGATCCCGGGCAGCGCGCGCGGCTGCGGCGCGAGGCCAAGCTGCTCGCCTCGATCTCCCATCCCAACATCGCGACCGTCTACGGCCTGGAGCAGGACGACGCCGACTACCTCGTCATGGAGCTCGTCGTCGGCTCCACGCTCTCGGAGCGGCTCTCCCGCGGCCCGCTCCCGGTGATGGAGGCGCTGCCGCTCGCGCTCCAGATCGGCCGGGGCGTGGAGGCGGCGCACGAGGCGGCGCTCATCCACCGGGATCTCAAGCCCAGCAACGTCCTGCTCACGCGCGACGGCAAGGCCAAGCTCGTCGACTTCGGGATCGCGCGGGCCGTGAAGCCGGACGCCGACGACGGCGCGCCCCCGATGTCGTCCACGACGCTCACGCTGCCGTTCATCATCCTCGGCACGCCGGGGTACATGAGCCCCGAGCAGATCCGGGGCCGCGGCGTCGATCGGCGCGCGGACATCTTCGCGTTCGGGGTGCTCCTCTACGAGTGCCTGACAGGTGAGGTCGCCTTCCCGGGCGAGACCGTGGCGGATCGGCTCGCCACAACGCTCGAGCGCGAGCCCGACATGGCCCTCGTGCCGCCCGAGGTCCCCCCGCGCGTCCTCGACCTGCTGCGGCGCTCCCTCGCGAAGGATCCGGCCCGGCGGCTGCCGGACATCGGCCAGGCCTGCCTGGAGCTCGAGGAGGCGCTGCTCGAGCTGCGTCAGACCCGCGCCACGCTGCCGTCGTCGCCGGCGCATCCCGCGCGCGCC
>NZ_JEMA01000866.1 GCF_001589285.1 Sorangium cellulosum
CGCGAGGCGGGGCTCCCCGAGGCGGAGCGGCGCGCGCTCGAGGTCCTGTGCGCCGACGCGCTCGTCAACGCGGGCGAGGGCGCGGCGGCCGCGGCGCTCTACGCGGCGGCCGCGGAGGGGGCGGAGAGCGGGCCCGGGCTCGAGCTCCGCCGCCGCGCCGCGGAGCAGTACCTGCGGAGCGGGCACATCGACGAGGGGCTCGAGCTGATCCGCGCGGTGCTGAAGGCGGTCGGCCTGCCGCTCCCGGAGACGCCGCGGCGCGCGCTGGTGTCGCTGCTGCTGCACCGCGCCGAGCTGCGCCTGCGGGGCCTGCGGTTCCGCGAGCGGCCCGAGCGGGAGGTGCGCCCGGAGGACCTCGCGCGCATCGACGCGTGCTGGACGGTGACGGTGGGGCTCTCCGGCGTCGACATGGTCCGCGCGGCCGAGTTCTCGGCGCGCGCCCTCCTGCTCGCGCTGCGCGCCGGCGAGCCGTACCGCGTCGGCCGCGCGCTCGCGTTCGAGGCCTCGTCCGCGTGCATGATGGGGTCGCCGAACCGGGCGCGCGCGGAGGAGCTCGTCGCGGCGGTGCGCGCGCTGGCCGAGCGGCTCGACAGCCCGCACCTGCTCGGCCTGTCGATGATGGTCTCCGGCATGCTCGAGGCGTTCACGGCCGGGCGCTGGAAGGAGGCGGCCGCGTGGTACGAGAAGGCGGACGAGCTGCTGCGCGATCGCTGCGCCGGCGTCGCCTGGGAGCTCGTGACGACGCAGCTCATGGCGTCGTGGGTGCGGTACTACCGCGGGCAGATCGGCGCGCTCGGGCGGACGATGCCGGCGGTGCTCCGGGGCGCCGAGCAGCGGGGCGATCGCTACGCGGTGGCGATCTTCGGCGCGCAGGCCGCGTGGGTGGCGCTCGCGGCGGACGACGTGGCGGGCGCGCGGGGCGCGATCGCGGGGGCGCTGTCGCGGTGGACGACCTCGGGGTTCCACCTCGAGCATTTCGTGGGGCTGCTCGGCGAGACCTACGCCGACCGGTACGCCGGCCGCGCCGGCGCCGCGCTGAAGCGGCTCACGGCGGCGTGGCCGGCGCTCGAGGGCTCGATGCTGCTGATGATGCAGAACAGCCGCGTGATGGCGCACGTGGAGCGCGCGAGCACGGCGCTCGCCGCGGCCGAGGGCGCTGTCGACCCCGAGCCGCTCCTCCAGGCGGCGCTCAGGGACGCCGCCGCGCTCGCCCGGGAGAAGACGTCGTGGTCGGACCCGTTCGTGCCGCTGATCCGCGCCGGCGCGGCCGCGCTGCGGGGCGACAGGGACGCGGCGATCGCGCAGCTCGAGGCGTCGGCGGCCGGGTTCGACGAGGCGGACATGTCGCTCTACGCGGCCGCGGCGCGGCGCCAGGCCGGCGAGCTGCTCGGCGGGGAGAAGGGGCTGCAGCGGCTGCTCGTGGCGGACGCCGTGATGGCGCGGGAGAAGATCAAGAGCCCGGCGCGGTGGGCGGCGATGCTGGCGCCGGGGTTCGGTCGGAGGTAGCGGAGCAGCGCTCCGGGATACGCGGGAGGATCGGCCATCGTGACGGCGTATGTGAGCTTGCCTGAATCTCCCGCGATCTTCCTGATCACGGGCCTCATGGCTGCTGGAAAGTCGACGGTTGCCCAGGCGCTGGCCGAGCGCCTGCCGAGGAGCGTGCATTTGCGGGGTGACGTGTTCCGCCGCATGATCGCGGGCGGACGCGCCGAGATGGGCTTCGAGCTCTCCGAGGAGGCGGAGCGGCAGTTGCGGCTCCGCTACAGCATCGCGGCGGCGGCGGGCGAGCTCTATTTTCAGGCCGGGTTCACCGTCGTGCACCAGGACATCATCCTTGGACCCTCGCTGGCCGAGGTGGTGCAGCACTACGCGCCTCGTCCTCTGCACGTCGTCGTCCTCTGCCCGGACCCAGCCGTTGTCGCGGCGCGCGAGGCGGGCCGAGCGAAGCGCGGCTATCGAGACCCCTCCGCGGTCCTCGATTTCGACCGTGTATTGCGCGCGGAGACGCCGCGGCTGGGCCTCTGGCTGGATACATCGGGCCTCTCTGTCGCGGAGACCGTGGATCAGATCCTTGCGCGGCGGAGCGAAGCGCGTATCGACGGCGGGTCCACCGGCTAGTCCCGCGCCGCCCAGGTTCATCCCTGGTTCATGAGAGAGGGACCCACAGAGGCACAGAGGGCAAGAGGAGAGAATCAACAATTCTCCCTCTGTGCCCTCTGTGCCCTCTGTGGTTCAAATCCTTCTCCGTCAGGGAAAACCAACCTGGGCGAGCGGTCGAGGCTGCGTCGCGCCACCACGACGTGCTCGTCTCCACGCATCGCGGCAGGCCCCCTCCGAGGGCCGGTCAGCTCGGATCCAGCGCTCTACCCCTCCCCGCGCACCGCCAGCACCACCTCGTGCGCCTCGGTCCTCGCCGGGATCTCCCACCGCTCGCTCATCCGCCGGATCACCGCCTCCGGCACCGCCGCCTCGCGCGCGCGGTTCTGCGCGAACAGGACCGCCGCCGGCGCCTCCACGTACACGACGCGGATCCTCGCGCCGTAGTCGGCCACCATCTGCAGCAAGGGCCCGCGCCGCTGCCGCGACAGGTTCGTCGCGTTCCACACGAACCGCTCGCCGCGCCGGAGGTGCTCCTTCGCCCGCTCGCGCGCGGCCTGGACCACCTGCCCCTGCGCGTCGGTCGGATCGATCTCGAGCTCGCTCCGCAGCGCGTCCAGGGAGACGACCGGCCAGCCCGCGAGGTGCTCGCGAACATACGTGTCCTTCCCGGCGCCCGGGAGCCCGCTCATCACAACGACCTCGGCGCGCGTGTCGTCGTACACCTCCACGTCCGGGTGCCGCCCGCTGGCGGGATCGGACCGGAAGTACACGAAGCGCGTGTGATCCGACGCGAAGGAGCGCGGCGCCGTGTAACACCCCTCCTCGCGGCAGAACTCGCGGAAGAGCTCGATGTTGTCGACGACGCGGGCCATGTCCGCGCAGACGCGCCCGCGGATATCGGCCTCGGCCACGAGCGCGAGCAGGTCGCAGCGCGCGTGGAGGCTGACCTCGGCGGCGACGCGCCGCGCGTCGTCGCGCTCGATGAGGTAAAAGGGGATCTGGTGGTAGCGCACGAGCGCGCACACCTGCTCGCGCAGCCCGAACGGCGCGCCGAGCTCCCAGAGCAGCCGGCGCGCGAGGAGCTCCCCCGCGCGCGAGTGGCCCTTCGCCGTGATCCGCCCGTCCTCCTCGCGGGTGGTCGCCGGCTTGGCCACGTCGTGCAGCAGGCACGCGAGGTAGACGGCGCGCTGCTCCTCCGCGGGCAGCGCCTGCCAAGCAGGCAACCCGAGGAGCGTCTCCAGCACCATGCGGGTGTGAATCCAGACGTTGCCCTCCGCGTGGTGGATCGGGTCCTGCGGGCAGGCCTCGAGCGCGCGCACCCAGTCGAAGACCTGGAGAGCATCCCAGGGGACACGCGCCGGATCGGGCGTGAGGAGGTCGAGCAGCGATGACGAGGACGACAAGACGAACACCCCCTGGCGAGCGCGGGCCGTCTCCGACGGCGCGCGGCGCGGGAACGTAGCATGTCCGGTCCGGGGCGGCGGTGCTACGCTGGCGCCGCCATGTCCGCCAAATACCCCCGCTCGTTCCACCTGCCATGGTCGCCCGGCGGCACCTCCGACGACAAGCGGATGGCGGACGTGTCGGGGCTGCTCGGCGTCGAGATCGTCATCACCGAGAAGTGCGACGGGAGCAACCTCACCTACACGCGGAAGAGCGTCTTCTCGCGCTCTCACTCGGGCCCTCCGTCCCACCCGAGCTTCGACCTCGCGAAGGCCACGCACGCGAGCATCGCGCACCTCCTCTCGGAGGGCACGTCGCTCTTCTGCGAATATTGCTACGCCGTCCACTCCATCGAGTACGACGCGCTGCCGGGCTATTCGCTTGTCTTCGGCGTGCGCGACGACGCGCGGGGGCTCTTCTGGGAATGGGACATGGTCGTCGCCCAGGCGAAGGATCTGTCGCTCCCCACGGTGCCTGTCCTGTTCCGGGGCGTCGTCGCGAGCGAGCGCGAGCTCGAGGCGCTGACGAGCGCGCTCGCGCGCGAGCCGTCCGCGTTCGGCGGCCCCCGCGAGGGGGTCGTGGCGCGGGTCGCGCGCGAGTTCCCGGACGCCTCGTTCCAGCGGTGCCTCGCCAAGTGGGTGCGGCGCGGGCACGTGCAGACGGACGAGCACTGGATGCACCAGGAGATCCGGGCGCAGCGGCTCGCCCCGGCGCCGGCACAGGGCCTATCGCCGTGAGGCCAGCGCCGCGAGCCTGTCGCAGAGGCGCTCGCGGAGTGGGCCGTAGGTCGTGCGGTAATCCTCCCAGTCGATGCGCTCGTCCGCGACGATCTCGCGCCAGATCGGGCTCGCCGCGCCGTAGTCGTGGATGGCCCCCGCCTCGGCGATCTGGACAGCGAAGAGCGGCACCCGGATCGCGTGGAAGAGCTTCTTCTTCGAGGCCTCCGGCGCCTCGTCGAAGCGGGCGCCGGCCTTCTTGAAGTCGGACGCCGAGCGGCCCGCGGCCGACGCGGCGAGCTTCTTCCTGTCGAGCTTGAACGGGAAGGGCGGCCTCGCCTCCTTGATCCGGTGCTCCGGCGGGAGGAACAGGCACTCGAGCGCGAAGACGCTGTGATCGGCGAGGGCGCCGCGGAAGGTGTCGAGCCCGTGGACGACCACGTTGACGCCGGGCGCAAACGCGAGGTCCTGCTTCGCGTCGCGGCGCGCGAGGACGGCGACGAAATCCTCGTCGGACGTCGCGGTCGCGGTGCCGTACACGCGCGACCCGATGCGGTACGCGCTGTGGACCTCGCCGTCTGCACGGCCGAGTACGCGGAGAACTGTCGACAGGCTCATCCGATGCCTCGCGGCGAGGGGGCCCGCTAGCCTTGCGCCGTCGCCGGCGCCGCGCAACGAAGCCGCGTCGTCCCTCCCACGTCTCCCGTCTTCCGCGCGCTGGGGCTCGACGTGCCCCGGCGCGCGGCGGGAGAATGGCCTCGTGATCCGCTTCGCCGTCGCCTGGCTTCCCCTCGTCGCCCTCGCGGCCGGCTGCCATCACGGCGACGGGGCCCTCCACGACGACGGATTCCGCAGCCGGCTGGCGCGCGGCTGCCGGAGCGAGCCCGACTGCCTCGTGCTCGAGCTCGACGCGCAGGCCCGCGCCGACCGGTGTGTGTCGGCGTGCGAGGCGGCCGACGCCGACCTGCGCGCGTCGAGGGCCCTCGTCGCCCGCCACCGGCAGCAGCGCGAGGCGCGGCAGGCGCAGATCGCGGCGCAGCAGCAGGCCGGAGAGGCCGCGGAGCGCGAGGCCGCGAGGGCCGCCGCGGAGCGCGAGGCCGCGAGGGCCGCCGAGGAGCAGCGCGCCCGGGAGGCCGCCGAGACGCCCGCCTCCGCGCCGCCCGGCGGCCGATCGGGCGCGCAGGAGCCACAGCGGCCGGCGTCCGAGGGCCGCGTCTGCTGCTGCGACGGCACGCTCTCGCCGACGTGCACCCGCGTGAAGCGGGGTTGCTGCTCGCACCACGGCGGCGTCTGCGCTTGCCCGTGAGCGCGCTGCTCACGCCCGGCGAGCTCAGCGCCTGCGCGTGGGCGCTCGCTCACACAGCGCGATCGCGGCTCTCCTGTGAACCTGGTGTTTCCTCGACGTCGTACGTACCGTTCTGGCTCGCCGCCTCGGGGGGCGGCGTCCGCGCTTCAGGAGGGTTCATGGCCGCCGACTCGCACGCTGCTCTTCATGGGAACCGGATCGAACACCAGCCCGAGGCCGTGGAACGGCGCGTGGAGGAGGCCCTCGCCGCGCTGTCGCTCGAGCAGAAGGTCCGCCTGCTGACGGGCGCCGACGTCTGGAGCACGCACCCCGAGCCCGCCATCGGCCTGCGCCGCATCGTTGTCTCGGACGGCCCTGTCGGCGTGCGCGGCGAGCAGTGGGACGAGCGCGATCCCTCCGTGAGCCTCCCTTCCCCCACCGCCCTCGCGGCCACGTGGGACGAGGCCCTGATCGAGCGCGTCGGCGCCCTGCTGGCCGCGGAGGCGCGGCGCAAGGGCGTCGACGTCGTCCTCGGGCCGACGATCAACCTGCACCGCAGCCCGCTCGGCGGCAGGCACTTCGAGTGCTTCTCCGAGGACCCGCTGCTGACCGGCCGGATCGGCGCTGCCTACGTCCGCGGGCTGCAGGCCCACGGCGTCGGCGCCACCCCCAAGCACTACGTCGGCAACGACTCGGAGACCGAGCGCTTCACCGTCGACGTCCGGATCGACCAGCGGACGCTGCGCGAGCTCTACCTCGCGCCCTTCGAGCGGGCGATCGTCGACGCGCGCGCGTGGCTCGTCATGGCCGCCTACAACGCGGTCAACGGCGCGACCATGACCGAGAGCCCCTTGCTCGCCTCGCCGCTCGACGACGCGTGGGGCTTCGACGGCGTCGTGGTCTCGGACTGGACCGCGACCCGCTCCACCGCGGCCGCGGCGCGCGCGCGGATGGACCTCGCCATGCCAGGCCCGATCGGACCGTGGGGCGACGCGCTTGTCGCCGCCGTCCGCAGCGGCGAGGTGCCCGAGGAGGCCATCGACGAGAAGGTCCGCCGCCTGCTGCGCCTCGCCGCGCGCGTCGGCGCGCTCGAGGGGGTCGCGCCGGCCGCCCCCGCCCCCGCGCAGCTCCCCGCCGACGCGGCCGCCCGGCTCGCCCGCGAGGTCGCCGCGGCCAGCATGGTGCTCGTGCGCAACCAGGGCGACGCGCTCCCCCTCGACGCGTCCACCCTGCAGCGCGTGGCCGTCATCGGCCCCAACGCCGCGCAGGGGCGGATCCAGGGCGGCGGCAGCGCCAGCGTGCACCCGCACTACGCCGTCTCGCCGCTCGAGGGCCTGCGCGCCGCGCTGGGCCAGCGCGTCGAGGTGCGCCACGCGCTCGGCGCCCGCAGCCTCGAGGGCCTGGTGCCCGTGGCCGGCGACCAGGTGACCGACCCCGTGACCGGCGAGCACGGCGTGCACGTGCGCCTCCTCGACGCGAGCGGCGACGCCTTCCACGAGGAGCACCGGGCCGTCGGGAAGCTCACGTTCATCGGCGACTTCCGCGCGAACCGGGCCGCGACCATCGAGGTGACGGCGCGGTTCCGCGCCGCCGAGGCGGGCCGCTACAGCATCGGCGTGGCCGGCGTGGGCGCCTACCGGCTCACAGCGGGCGGACAGGTCCTCTTCGAGGAGACTGTCGCGCCGGACAAGGACGACATGGCCGCGATGCTCCTCGCCCCGCCGCAGCGGGCGGCCGAGCTGACCCTCGCCGCGGGCCAGGAGATCGACCTCGCCCTCACGCACGCTGTCGCCCCCGACACGTTCGCTGTGGCGTTCTCGCTCGGCGTCGAGATCCCCGCGCTGCCCGACGACGAGGAGCTGGCGCGCGCCGTCGCGCTCGCGCGCGCCTCCGACGTCGCGATCGTTGTCGTCGGCACCACGGAGGCGATCGAGAGCGAGGGCTTCGACAGGAGCTCGCTCGCGCTCCCCGGCCGCCAGGACGAGCTGGTCAGCGCGATCGCGGCCGTGAGCCGCCGCACCATCGTGGTGGTGAACTCCGGCGGCCCGGTGACCATGCCCTGGCGCGACGAGGTGGACTCGGTGCTCCTCGCGTGGTTCCCGGGCCAGGAGATGGGCAACGCCGTCGCCGACGTGCTGCTCGGCGCCGCGGAGCCCGGCGGCCGCCTGCCGACCACGTGGCCGTCACGGCAGGAGGACGTGCCCGTGCTGTCGACGAAGCCCGAGCACGGCAAGCTCGTCTACGCCGAGGGCCTGCACATCGGCTACCGGGCCTGGGCCCGCGCCGGCGTCGCCCCGGCGTACCCGTTCGGGCACGGCCTGGGCTACACGCGCTGGGAGATCCTCGACATCGACGCCCCGGCGAGCGTCGCGGCCGGCGCGCCCGTCGAGGCGCGGGTGCGCGTGCGCAACACGGGGCCCCGCCGCGGGCGTCACGTGGTCCAGCTGTACCTGTCGCGGCCCGGCTCCGAGGTCGAGCGCCCCGTGCTCTGGCTGGCCGGCTTCGCCGCCGTCGAGGCCGAGCCCGAGCAGGCGGTCGACGTCGTCATTCCCGTCGCGCCCCGGGCCTTCGCGCACTGGGCGTCGGGCGGCTGGCAGGTCGAGCCCGGCGCGTTCACGCTGCACGCCGGACACTCGGCCACCGTCCTGACCCGGCAGGCCGCGGTGGTGATCCTGGAGCCCTGAGGCCTGGAGCCCTGAGGCCTGGAGCCCTGAGGCCGCGCCGCTCCGGGCGGCCGGGCCTCACCCCTCGGCGTCGTCGTCCTCGGCGGGCTCGTCGCTCGCCGAGCGCCGCCCGAGCCAGCGGCGGAGCTGCGTGCGGTGCACGCCCAGCGCCCGGGCCGTGCGCGCCACGTTCCCCTCCTCGCGGCGCAGCGCCTCCTCGATCACCTCGTCCGCGGGCAGCGACGCAGCGCGCCGCGCCGCGCGCTCGCCGTGCTGCGCGCTCGCCGGCGGCAGCGAGCCGCGATCCGTCGCCGTCGTGCCGGCCGCGGGCTGCTCCGGCGCGCTCGACCGCGCCGGGGCGAAGGCGTGCCCCGCCGAGGGCGACAGGTGCCGCGCCTGGACCACGTGGCTCTTCGCGAGCTGCGCCTCCTGCGCCGCCGCGCGGATCTCCGCCATCAGCTCCCGCACGTTGCCGGGCCACGCGCGCAGCAGGCACGCCTCGATCAACGACGCGTGGGCCACCGGCGGCGCGCTCGCGCTCTCCGCGCCGCGCTCGACGGCCGCGCCTGCGCTGCGCAGCGTCGCGTCCACGATCCACGGGATCTCCTCCGGCCGCTCGTACAGCCGCGGGATGCGGACCGCCGGCTGCGCGATGCGGAAGAAGAGATCCTCGCGGAGCTTCCCTGCGGCCACCTGCGCGCGCAGGTCCTTGTGGGTCGCGGACACCATCGCGAAATCCACCGGGATGGGCCGCGACGCGCCGAGGGGGAGCACCTCCCGCGCCTCCAGCGCCCGCAGGAGCTTCGCTTGCACCCCGAGATCGAGCTCGGCCACCTCGTCGAGGAAGAGCACCCCACCCTGGGCGGCCTGCACGTACCCCTCGGCGTCCGCCGCGGAGCCCGAGTACGCGCCCTTGCGCGCGCCGAAGAGCAGCCGCTCGGCCAGGCCGTCGGGGATGGCGGCGCAGTTCACGGCGACGAACGGCCCCCCGCGCCGCGGGCCGAGGGCGTGGAAGGCCCGCGCCGCGTGCTCCTTGCCGGTCCCGCTCTCGCCGGTGATGTGCAGCACCGTCCCCGAGCGCGCCGCGCGGTCGATCGCGTCCCACGCGCGCGCGAGCGTCGGCCCGAGGATCGTGCCCCCGGTCCTCGAGATCCCCGCCCGGAACGGCTCCACATCGGCCTGGATCACGAACACCGACGAGCCCGTGCGCACGATCCGCAGCTCGCTGCCCGCGCGCGCGCCTGTCAGCGGCGCGCCGTCGAGCGACGTCCCGTTACGGCTGTCAAGGTCCTCGACCTCCCACTGGCCCTGGCGCCAGCGCACGCGCGCGTGCCTGCGCGACATCTTCAGGTCGTCGAGGGGGACGCCTCCGACCTCGCCGCGCCCGAGCTCGAGCTCGCCGTCCTTCAGCGGGAGGACATCGCAGCGGGGGCTGTCCACGGAGAAGACGAGCACCAGCCCGGGCATCGGCCTCCTGGAACGCAGGCGTTCCGAGGCCGCACCGAAGGAGTCGTCCAGGGTTGTCCTGGGTGCAGTGGGCACCACGTTGCTGGCGAGTCTAGCGCGGACCTGAAGCGATGAGGATCCTCCTGACGAGGATCGCCGCCTGTCACGTCGTGGAACGGGGAGAGGGGCGCTCCGGCCACAGCCGCGGAGCGCGCCTTGCTCCTTCGAAATCGCTTGTTGCGAATTGCCTCAGCGTGACCGATGCGCGTGGACGATTCTCCTCCGGGAGTAACGGCTCTTTCCATTGCGGCCGTGAGACCGGGCGGAAGAGCGCCGAGCTCGCCAGAGGTCCCGGCCGCGATGGGGCGTGAGCCCCGTGTTTTGCCGCGCGGGGGCCGGCGCTGGCCGGGCGATGGGCGGTGGTTCGTTGCTTGCTTTCGGGATGGACGACCCATGAAGCACGAGCCTCAGGACCCCGGACACAGCAGATCGTTCGCCAGGAGAGGCGATGCGAGCACCGGCGGTGTCTCGTCGTGCGTCCGCGGGTTGCCGCGGAAGGAGCGCGCCGTGGGCGAGGTCCTCGCTGGCAAGTACCAGATCGTGGGCCGGCTGGGCGCGGGCGGCATGGGCACCGTGTGGAGGGCGCGCAGCCTGTGGCTCGACGTCGACGTGGCGATCAAGGTGCTCCACGAGGAGCAGTTCGACGCGCACGCCGCCGAGCGGCTGCTCCGCGAGGCGCGCGCGACGGCGCGGCTCGGCCACCCGGCGATCGTGCGCGTGTTCGACTTCGGCGAGACCGACTCGGGCGAGCCGTTCCTGGTGATGGAGCTGCTCGAGGGCACGTCGCTCTCGAACTGGCTGGACGCGAACGGCCCGATGCCGGTGGGGCAGGCGGTCCAGATGCTCTTGCCTGTCGCGTGCGCCCTCGCGGCCGCGCATGCGCAGAGCATCGTCCATCGCGACATCAAGCCCGCGAACATCCTCGTCGTGCCCGACGGCGCGGGCGGCCATGTCCCCAAGGTGGTCGACTTCGGCATCGCCAAGCTCGCCAACGCGGCGAGCCCCTCGATCACCCAGCGAGGGATGATCGTCGGCAGCCCGGAGTACATGTCGCCGGAGCAGGCCGACGGGCAGCCCGAGGTCGGCGAGCAGACCGACGTCTGGGCGTTCAGCGTGGTGCTTTACGAGCTCATCACGGGGCGGCGGCCGTTCAGCGGCGAGACGCTCAGCGCGGTGATCTCGGCGATCTTCAGCAAGGAGCCGGTGCCGACGACGCAGCTCGGCGCGGGCGACGAGGCGCTCTGGGCGATCCTCCGGCGAGGGCTCGCCAAGTCGCCCGCCGAGCGGTGGCCCACCATGCGCGCCCTCGGCCGCGCGCTGGCGTCCTGGGCTGTCGAGCGCGGGATCACGGCGGATGCGGCGGGCACGTCGCTCGAGCACCAGTGGCTCGCGCGAGGGGCGGAGTCGCCGGGCACGGCGGAGCGGCCTGCGCCGGGCGTCACGAGGGCCAGCGCCGTCTCCGGTCTGCCGGCGGCGCAGCGCCGGGCCGGCGCGCGGGGGACGCTGCTGGCGTCCCCCGCGCCGGCGGTCACGCCTGGCGGGCGTCGGGGCGGCACGGTCGTGATGGCGGAGGCGCCGAACGGCAGGTCGCTCGGCTTCTCGCCCGCGCTGCGGCTGCAGAAGGCGCTCCTGATCGGGGTCCTCGCCGCGTTCGTCGCGCCGGTGGTCGTCGTGATGGGGCTGAACGCGCGGGGCGGAAGCGCCGGCGCCGCGGAGCAGGTGGCGGCAGCCGGTGTCCCTGCTGTCCATCCGGGCGCCGCGCTGGCCCCCAGGGCGGCGGCCCCGGCGGCGCCCGATGCGGACATCGCTTCTGCGGACGCGGGGGCCCCGCGCGCGGCAGCCTCTGGCACGGTCGTGAGGAGCGCGCCGGGGGACGAGCCGCTCACGCCGCGCGCCGCGCGGCCCGCGTCACCGCTCGCGGCGCCCGATCCGGGGGACGAGGAGCCCTATCCGTGGGACGACGACCCGCCCGCCGAGGGGGCCGAGCCGCTTGCTCAGCCGGTCGAGGCGCCCGTCCAGCGCGTCAGGGCGCCCGCTCCCCGCACCGAGCCGACGGCCCGGCCCGGCGAGCCGCCGTCGCGTTCGAGGCCCCGAACAACGTCGATGCCGCTCCCGGCGACGCCGGATTTCTGAGGTGGTCATGCGCAATTCTCGGGTGACGTTTCGCTCCCTTCGCGGCCGTGGCGACCTGCTGCTCCTCGTGGCCGCGCTCGCCGCGGCGGCGCTCGGGCCGGGAGGCTGCTCCGCGCTGATCGGCGCCGAGCTGTCCGACAAGCCCGACGAGACGGAGGACGCCGAGGGCGTCGGCGACACAGGCGACGGGAGCGGCGGCGGCGATCTCCACCGGATCAGCGTCGGAAGCGGCGGGGATGAGAGCGCCAGCAGCAGCGCGAGCAGCGGTGGCGAGAGCGCGAGCAGCGGCGGTGGCGAGGGCGCGACCAGCAGCGTGAGCAGCGGTGGCGAGGGCGCGAGCAGCGGCGGTGGCGAGGGCGCGACCAGCAGCGCGAGCAGCGGTGGCAGCGGGAGCGCGACCAGCAGCGGGAGCGGCGACGGCGGTCCAGGCGGCGGGAGCGGCGACGGCGGTCCGGGCGGCGGGAGCGGCGACGGCGGTCCAGGCGGCGGGAGCGGCCCCGGCGGCCCGGGCAGCGGGAGCGGCCCCGGCGGCCCGGGCAGCGGAAGCGGCGACGAGGGCGGAGGCGNCCCGGCGGCCCGGGCAGCGGAAGCGGCGACGAGGGCGGAGGCGGGAGCAGCGGCGCTGGCGGCGGGGCGGTCTGTCATGGTCATTTCGCCGATTGCGACGGGGACGCCGCGCACCATTGCGAGACGAACCTGTGGAGCAACGACAACCACTGCGGAGCTTGCGGCAACCGGTGCCTGGACCGCACGCATTGCCAGCAGGGAGAATGTCAGTGATGGCCCGCTCTCCTGCTCGATCCAGGCGGCTTGGCGCCTTCCTCGTCGTGGCGTTGCTCGCGGCCGCGGCCCCGTCGTCCGCGTCCGCGCAGGGCCCGGGCGATGTGGAGTCGGCGCGCGTGCTGTTCGTCCAGGGGGCGAAGCTGGCCCGACAGGGGCGCTGGGAGGAAGCGCGGGCGCTGTACTCCCGGTCGCTCGAGATCAAGCCGGCGCCCCTCACGCGGTACAGCCTCGGCGTCGCGCAGAAGGAGCTGGGGCAGCTCGCCGGTGCGCTCGCCTGCTTCCGCGCGTTCCTCGCCGAGCCGTCCACGCCGGCGACCGCGCCCTACGTCGGGCCGGCGCGGGACGCGGTCGCCGCGCTCGAGGCGCGCGTCGGCCGGGCGACGATCGCCGTCAGGCCCGGCAACGTGGAGGGGCTCACGCTTGTCGTCGACGGCAAACCGGCGCGCGGGGGGCCCGGGCACGTCGTCGAGCTGGACCCGGGAGATCACGAGGTCGTGGCGAGCGCTCCGGGGTACCGCGCCGCCTCGGCTCGGTTCACCGTCGACGCGGGCGGCTCGGTCGAGGTCCCGATCGCGCTGGCGCCTCGCACGGCGGCGGCCGCGCACGCCTCGGCGGCCGGCGGTCTGCCTCCCGTGGCCGATCCCTCCGACGCTTCGCCGAGCCGGACGCTCCCGATCGTCGTCATGGGCGTGGGCGGCGCGTTGTTCGCCGGGGGCGCGGTGCTCGGCATCTCCGGCGTGAAGCAGGCGAGCGCCGCGCGCACGAGCGCGGGCGCGGACGCGAGCGCCGCGCGCGCGAAGGGGATCGTCGGTGATGTCCTCGGCGGCGTCGGTCTCGCGACAGTGGGTGTCGGGCTGTACCTCCTGCTCAACCAGCCAGCGCCGAGCGCGCCGGAGACGGGAAGCGTGAGGCCGTGGCTGGGCGCGTCGGGCGCAGGCATCGAGATGCAGCTCTGACGGCGCGGGGGCCCGCGTCAGGCCCTCGTGCTGGACGCGAGCGCTCGACGCGCGGGCGCGAGCCGCGAGAGGCGCGCACGTGGGGCATGCCCGCGCTTTCCGGCGGCAGCGCGGAAATGGTACTGCGCGCTCATGCGCTCGATCGCGATGGTGCTGTCCCTGGCCGCGCTCCTGGCCGCGGGCGCGCCCGCTTCGGCCGAGGGCGACGAGGCC
>NZ_JEMA01000867.1 GCF_001589285.1 Sorangium cellulosum
GGAGCCGGCGTCCGGCGCGACGCGGGGCGTCTGGATCGGCGCCGCGGGCGCGAGCGACTTCATGCTGCCGGGGACGCGCGAGACGCAGCTCGGCGTGTGGGTCGACGTCCCGGCGGCCCGCGCGTCGTCGAAGCGGGCGCGGGCGCCTGCCGCGGTCGCGCTGCTCGTGGACGCCTCCGGCTCGATGCAGGGCGCGAAGATCGAGCACGCCCGCGCGGCGGCGCAGGCGTTCGTCGACGGGCTGCCCGACGGCGACGTTGTGTCGCTCGCGTCGTTCGCCGACGCGGCGCAGGAGCGCGTGGCGCCCACCGTGCTCGGCCCCGCCACGCGGCCGGCGGTGGCGCGCGCCATCGCCGCGCTCGCCCCCGAGGGCAGCACCAACCTCTTCGACGGCCTCCGGCTCGCGGAGAGGCACGCGGTCATGGCGCCGTCCACGCACGCGGTCCGGCGCGTGGTGCTCATCTCGGACGGCCAGGCGAACGTCGGGCCCTCCTCGCCGGACGTCCTCGGCGCGCTCGCCCAGCGCGGCGCTGCCCGCGGGATGCAGATCACCTCGCTCGGGGTCGGGGCCGACTACGACGAGCGCACGCTCAACGCGCTCGCCGTCGGCTCCAGCGGCCGGCTGTACCACCTCACCGAGGCGCGCCAGATGTCCTCCGTCCTCGAGCGCGAGCTCGCCCTGCTCCAGACGACGGCGGCGACGGGGGCGTTCGTCGAGATCGTCCCGGCGCCCGGCGTGGAGCTGATCGACGTGCCCAACGAGCGCACCGACCGGTCCGGCGGCGCGATCCGGGTGCTCCTCGGCACGATGTTCGGCGGGCAGCACCGCGAGATGCTCGTGCGGGCGCGGGTCACCGCGCCGGCCGCCGGCTCGCACCCGCTCGCGAGCGTGCGGCTGCACTTCCGCGACCCCGAGAACGGCAACGTCCCCCGCGTGCAGGAGGTCGTGGCTCGCTACGACGTGACGAGCGACCCGAGCCTTGTCGCCGCGCACCCGAACGAGAAGACCCAGACCCTCGCCGCGGTGATCGAGACGGGCATGGCGCAGCTCGACGCCGCCCAGGACGTGAGCTCGGGCAACTTCGGCGCGGCCGAGGCGAAGCTCGCCGCGGCCGAGGAGCGGCTCCGGCAGCAGGCGGCGCGCGCCCGGTCGGCCCCGGAGAAGGAGCGCGCCGCCCACGCGGCCGCTGCCGTGGCGAGCGCGCGGAAGACGGCGCGCGCCGCCGCGGCGGCCCCGCCCGCGGCGCGGCGCATGGATGCGCTCCAGATGAACAGCGCTTCTCCTGTCTGGTCGGGTCGCTGAGCTGCTCCGGGAAGCGCCGACAGCGCGTCTCGAGTCCATGATGGACCAATGAGGGGTCCATGATGGACGGGTTGACGGGGTCCTCCGAACCCGGGGCACCCCGGTCATGGTTGATCAACCAATCAACATCGATTGACCCGTCCATCATGGATCAACGTGGATACGGTTCGGGTGCCCCTCGACAGGGGAGCGGGTCCCGCGCGACATTGCTCCGGTCGCTCCGACATCTCGCCACGCCCGCCTCCCGACCCTCACCATGAGCCCGAACGTCTTCCCCGACCCGCCCGCCGGCGCCGTGCGCGCGCTCTGGCCCCTCGAACCGGGCGTCACCTTCCTGAACCACGGCTCGTTCGGCGCCTGCCCGCGGGCGGTGCTCGAGGCGCAGCAGCGCTACCGCGACCAGATGGAGCGCCAGCCGGTCCGCTTCTTCCTCCGCGAGATCGAGCCGCTGCTCGACGCGGCCCGGGGGGAGCTCGCCTCCTTCGTCGGCGCCGACCCGGAGGACCTCGTGTTCGTGCCCAACGCGACCGCCGGGGTGAACACGGTGCTGCGGTCGCTCCCGCTCGGGGCGGACGACGAGATCTGCGTCACCGATCACGGGTACAACGCCTGCCGCAACGCGGCCGAGGCCGCCGCGGCCCGCGCCGGGGCGCGCGTCGTTGTCGCGGCGGTGCCGTTCCCCATCGAGGCGCCCGAGCAGGTGGTCGAGGCGGTGCTCGCGGCCGTCGGGCCCCGGACGCGGCTCGTCCTCGTCGACCACGTGACCAGCCCGACAGGGCTCGTGTTCCCCGTCGCCGCGCTGGCCGCCGAGCTCGCGGGGCGCGGCGTCGACCTGCTCATCGACGGGGCGCACGCGCCCGGCATGGTGCCGCTCGACCTCCGCGCCCTCGGGGCCGCCTATTACACAGGCAACTGCCACAAGTGGCTGTGCGCGCCGAAGGGCGCGGGGTTCCTCCACGTGCGGCGGGACAGGCAGGGCGCGATCCGCCCGCTCGTCATCAGCCACGGCGCCAGCTCGCCGCGCGCCGACCGGTCGCGCTTCCTGCTCGAGTTCGACTGGACGGGCACGTCCGATCCCAGCGCGGCCCTCTGCGTCGCGGACGCGATCCGCTTCCTCGGCGCGCTCCTGCCCGGCGGCTGGCCCGCGCTCCGGGCCCACAACCGGGCGACGGCGCTGGCCGCGCGCGACCTCCTGTGCGAGGCGCTCGGCTGCCGGCCGCCGGGCCCCGACGCGATGATCGGCGCGCTCGCGACGCTGCCGCTCCCCGACGCGCCGTCGTCGCCGCCGCGCCTCGATCCGCTCCAGGACGCGCTCCTCGACCGCTGGGGCATCGAGGTGCCGGTGTTCGCGTGGCCCGCGTCGCCCCGGCGGTGGCTCCGGATCTCGGCCCAGATCTACAACGAGCGGTCGCACTACGAGCGGCTCGCGGCGGCGCTCGCGGCGCTGGCGTAGCGCCGTGGCGCGGCGCTGCCTGCCGTGCTCACCGCCTCCGCTCGACGCGGCGCTCGCGGGAGCAGAGCGCGCCGCGCGGCCAGCGCCCGCGGGAGCAGGCGGCGCGCCGCGCGGCGAGCGCTCGCGGGAGCAGCGCGCGCGCGCCTCGCGAGCAGATAGGATGCGCGCCCCCAAGGAGACCCGATGCCACGTCGAATCCTGGTCTTGTCCTCGCTTGCCTGCCTGGCCGCATCGACCCTCGCCGCGTCGCCGTCCGTCGCGCAGCCCGTGTCGCCCGCCCCGGCGACGAGCCCTGCGCCCGCCGCGTCCTCGCCGGCAGGAACGCCGCCCGCCCCCCCTGCTCCGGCAGCGACGCCTCCGGCGCCCGGCGCGCCGCAGCCGT
>NZ_JEMA01000868.1 GCF_001589285.1 Sorangium cellulosum
CCGGCCGCGCAGAGCGCCTCGAAGAGCCGCGCGTGGCCGCTCCGGATCCCCTCGTCCGCGGGGAGCGCCACCCTGTCGAGCAGGAGCTCGTGCAGCTCGTCCGCGTCGCGCACGTCGGGCCGCGCCTCGGCGACCACCTCGGCGATGACCTCCGGGTCGAGCCCGCCCAGCCGCTCGGCGACCTCCGCCGGCAGCCCGCGGCGCACCCGGACGGCGCGGGCGCGCCGCTCCTCCAGCGGGGCGTCGTCGAGGAACGCGTAGGGGTTCGCGTTCAGGATCTCGTGCGAGAAGACGCTCGGCTCCGGCGTGTCGAGCGCGACGACCCGGATCGCGCCGCTCCGCAGGCCGACGAGCAGCGCGCGCAGGCCCTCGACGTCCATCAGCTCGACCAGGCAGTCGCGCAGCGCCTCGCGGACGAGCGGGTGGTCCGGCGGGTCGATGTGCGCGCCGATCCCGTGGTTGTCCTGGCAGCCCTGCTGCTCGGGGAAGATCGAGAGCAAGAGGTCGTCGGCGCGCATGCGCTGGAGCGCCGGCGGGACCCGCCGCCCGCCCCGGAAGCGCAGCAGCGCGAGCGCGCGCGACGCGGCCCAGCGGAAGCGCGTGCGGAACATCGGGCCCTGGAGCGCCGCCTGGACGAGCACCTCCTCGAGGCCCTCGGGGCGTACGAGATCGAGCACCTCCTCGACCGGCAGCCCGTGCTCCGCCGAGAGCGAGAGCAGCACGCCGTCGTCGGTCGCCGCCGCCTGGAGCTCGAAGTCGAACGACCGGCAGAAGCGCTTGCGGAGCGCGAGCCCGAGCGCGCGGTTCACGCGGCCGCCGAGCGGCGTGTGCACGACGATCTGCTGCCCCCCCGCCTCGTCGAAGAAGCGCTCGACAACGACCGTCGCGCCGCCCGGGACCGCGCCGAGCGCCGCGCGCCCCGCCTCGATGTAGTCGCGCACGAGCAGCGCGCCGCGCGCGTCGAGCGCGCACGCCTCCATGAGCCACCGGGCCGCGATCGACAGCGCCGCGCGCGCCTCCTCGCCGCCGCCCTGGCCCCGCTGCGCGCCCTCGGCCCGCTCCTCCTCGAGGCGCGCGGCGACCTCGGCGCGGAGCGCGGCGACCTCGGCCGAGAGCTCCGGGGTGCGCGCCGGCGCCTCCCCCAGCCAGAACGGCACGGTGGGCGCGGCGCCGTGGGCGTCCTCGACCCACATCTGCGCGCCCTCCAGGCGGAGCACGCGCCACGATGTGTTGCCCAGCAGGAACACGTCGCCCGCGGACGACTCGATCGCGAAGTCTTCGTCGAGCGTGCCGACCTTGGTGCCGTCGGGCTGGAGCACCACGTCCACGGCCGCGATGTCCGGGATCGCCCCGCCCGAGGTGAGCGCCGCGAGCCGCGCGCCGCGCCGCCCGCGCAGGCGGCGGCCGATCGCGTCGCGGTAGACGAGCGAGCCGGCCCGCTGCCGCGCGCCCCGCGCGGCGGAGGCGCCCTCCTCCGCGGCGGACGCGGCGCCGCCGCACACCATCGCCACGACAGCGTCGAAGTCGCGGCGCGACAGGCCTTCGTACGGCGCGGCCCGGCGGACGAGGTCGTAGAGCCCGTCCTCGTCCCGCTCCTCGCACGCGCACGCGGCGATGATCTGCTGCGCCAGCACGTCGAGCGGCCCCTCGCGCGACGCCATCCGATCGAGCTCGCCGCGCCGCGCCGCGCGCACGATCGCCGCGCACTCGACGAGCTGGTCGCGCGTCAGCGGGAAGAGCCGCCCGCGCGGCGTCGCGGCGAGCGCGTGGCCCGAGCGGCCGATGCGCTGGAGCGCGACGTTGATCGACCGCGGCGAGCCCACGAGGCAGGCGAGATCGACCGCGCCCACGTCGATGCCGAGCTCGAGCGACGCTGTCGCGACGACGACGCGGAGCTCCCCCGCCTTGAGCCGCCGCTCGGCCGAGAGCCGCCGGGCCCGCGAGAGGCTGCCGTGGTGGGCCGCCACGACGTCCTCGCCGAGCCGCTCGGCGAGCGCGTGCGCGACCCGCTCGACGAGGCGGCGCGTGTTGACGAAGACCAGGGTCGACCGGGCCCCGGCCGAGAGCGCCGCGATGCGGTCGTAGATCTCGGCCCACTGCTCGTTCGTGCAGACGGCGCCGAGCTCGTCGCGGGGCACCTCGACGGCGAGGTCGAGGTCCCGCCGCTGCCCGACGTCGACGATCTCGGGCAGCTCGCGCGCGCCGGCGACGAGGCGCGCGGCGATCTCGATCGGGCGGACGGTGGCGCTGAGGCCGACGCGCTGCGGCCGGGCGCCGCCGCGGCTGACAACGAGGTCCTCGAGCCGCTCGAGCGACAGGGCGAGGTGGGCGCCGCGCTTGTCGCCGGCGATGGCGTGGACCTCGTCGAGGATCACGGTCCGCACGCCCGAGAGCGCGCGCCGCCCCGACTCGCTCGTGAGCAGGATGAACGCCGACTCCGGCGTGGTGACGAGCACGTGCGGCGGCCGGGCCGCCATGGCGCGCCGCTCCTGCGCGGGGCTGTCGCCCGTCCGCACGACGGCCCGGATGCCCGGCGCGGGCAGGCCCGCCTCCCTCATGGCCGCCGAGATCTCCGCGATCGGCTGCTCCAGGTTGCGGTGGACGTCGTGGGAGAGCGCCTTCAGGGGCGAGATGTAGAGGACGTCCGTGCGGTCCTCGAGGGCGCCCCGCGCCGCGTCGCGGACGAGCCGGTCGAGGCAGAAGAGGAACGCCGCGAGCGTCTTGCCGGCGCCGGTGGGCGCGCTGATCAGGGCGTCGCGGCCGGCGGCGATGACCGGCCAGGCGCGCTCCTGCGCGGGCGCGGGGGCGCCGAAGCGCCCGCGGAACCACCGGTCCACGACGGGGTGAAACATCCCGCCGAGGGTAGCCGGCGCGGCCGGGGGGAGGAAGCGGGAGGCGGAGAGCGCCGGGGCCGGCGGAGGGCCGGGGCGATGCCCTCGGGAGACCGAGGGCGGCGTGCTACGCTGGAGACCGTCGTGATGGTACAAGGCGCGGTCGAGATCGGGTACGGCGCGGCGAGCCAGGCGTCGGCCAGGCGAAGGCTGACCCTCGCCGACTGGGCCAGCCTGCCGGAAGACGAGCCGGGCGAGCTCGTCGATGGCTTTCTCGCGGAGGAAGAGGTGCCGGACGCGGTTCACGAGGTCATCGTGGCCTGGGTCATCGGGGTGCTCCGGAGCTGGCTGATCGCGCGGGGGGGGCTGGTGCTGGGCTCGGAAGCGAAGTTCGCCGTGGCCGCCTCCTCCGGCCGGAAGCCCGACGCCTCCGCGTACCTGCCCGGGAGCCGCACGCCGCCCCGTCGCGGCGTGATTCACGTCCCGCCCGACATCATGGTCGAGGTGATCTCTCCCTCGCCGCGCGACGCGCGCCGGGACCGCGTGGAGAAGCTGCACGAGTACGCGCGCTTCGGGGTGCGCTGGTACTGGCTCATCGACCCGCAGGCGGCGACGCTCGATCTCCTCGAGCTCGGCGCGGACGGCCGCTACGTGCACGCGCGCGCCGCGGCGGACGGCGTGGTCTCCGGCGTGCCTGGCCTCGAGGGGCTCGCGCTCGACCTCGACGCCCTGTGGAGCGAGGTCGAGCGGCTCGGCCCCGAGTCCGGCGAGGCGCCGCTCGTCGAGCAGCGCTGATCCGGCGAGGCGCCGCGCGTCGAGCAGCGCCCCGAGGGGGGCGCCGCGGCGCTCGAGCTCTGCCGTACCCTCGCATGCTCGTTGACCGCGTGCGGCGGCGCCGCTTCCATGGGCGCGAGGACCCCATGAGCAGCGACACCGCTTCACGACGCGTGGGGACCACGCTCCGCAACAAGTGGACGCTGGAGCGGCTGCTCGGCGCGGGCGGCATGGCCGCCGTCTACGTCGGCGTCCACCGGATCGGGCGCCGCGACGCGCTCAAGATCCTGCACCCTCAAGCGGCGAAGTCGAAGGAGATCTGCGACCGGTTCGAGCGCGAGGCGCAGGCAGCGAACCGCTTCCGCCACCCCGGCGCGGTCGAGATCCGCGACATCGACGTCGCCGAGGACGGCGCGCCGTTCCTGGTCATGGAGCTGCTCGAGGGCGAGTCGCTCTCCGAGCGCGAGCGCCGCCTCGGCGGCGTCCCGCTGGCCGAGGTGCTCCGCTTCACAGCGCAGGTGCTCGACACCCTCGGCGCGGCGCACGCGCAGGGGATCATCCACCGCGACATCAAGCCGGCCAACCTGTTCGTCGTCCGCGAGGACCCGGAGAGCACGCCCCCGCCCGGCGTCGGCCCGCGCATCAAGGTGCTCGATTTCGGGCTCGCGCGGATCCGCCAGGACTCCAGCCTCCAGGGCGAGCTCACGCGGATGGGCATCGTGCTCGGCACGACGCCGTACATGCCGCCGGAGCAGGCGAAGGGCCGCGACATCGACGCGCGCGCCGACCTGTTCGCGATCGGCGCCACGATGTTCCGCCTGATCGCCGGCCGCCACGTGCACGAGGCGAGCACCGATTTCGATCTCCTGCTGAAGATGGGCAAGGAGCCGGCGCCGCCCCTCGCGCAGCGCGCGCCGCGCACGCCGCGCGACGTGTGCCTCGTCGTCGACCGCGCGCTCGCGTTCGACCGCGACCAGCGCTACCCCGACGCGCGCCACATGCTCGAGGACGTGCGCGCCCTCCTGCGCGGGGCTCCGCCCCCGTACGCGTCGCGGTTCGCGCGCGCGATCGATCCGGACGCGATCACGCTGCACGGGCAGCAGGCGCCCACCGGCCCCGGCGAGGAGGCCGGGCCCGCCACGGTCCGCGCGAGCCCGGCGAGCAGCCCGACCGTCGTCGACGCCATCGACGTCGACTGGAGCGAGGAGCCGCCCGCGAGCGTGGACGCTGTCACGACCGAGTGGACGGGCCCGGCGAGCGCGAAGGAGGACTCGATCGCCGTCGAATGGAGCGAGGAGCCGCCGGACGCGGGCGCGCCCGGCTCTCACCCCGCGCGGCGCTGAGCGCCTCGGCCGCCGATCAGGCGACCCCGCGGCGCCGCCGCCGCGCGCCCATCAGCGCCATGGCGAGGAGCGCGGCCNGGCGCCGCCGCCGCGCGCCCATCAGCGCCATGGCGAGGAGCGCGGCCAGCGGCGCCGCGGTCGTCGGCGCC
>NZ_JEMA01000869.1 GCF_001589285.1 Sorangium cellulosum
GCTCAGCACGCGCGAAATCCAGGATAAAAGGAACGCTCCTTGGCTGAAAACAGCGGTGTCGCGCAGCCCGGCAGCCCGGGGCATCGGAGCGATCTCAACGGAAGCCGCTTCGTGCAGGGCGAGTTGACCGATCCTCCGAACGACGTTGGCACCCCGGTGCTCGGCGCCGCTCGACGAAGATGGAGGCTCTCGCGCGCGGTCTGGCGCTGGAACTCGCGCCCGCGTCCGCGCCATGGCAGGCTCCGGCGTGGGCCGGTGGCCCCGGCCACCGATCGGAGAACGACATGATCACGCTCTATGGCTTCGGAAAGATCTTCCCCGAGGGGGTCGGCGAGACGAAAGACCTCCGGGCGCAGTGGGCGCTCGAGGAGACCGGGCTGCCGTATCGCGTCCACGCGCTCGACCACACCGCCGGCGATCTCGACAGCGACGCCTACGGCCGCATCAGCCCCTTCCACCAGGCGCCGGTCATCGACGACGACGGCTTCGTGGTGGCCGAATCTGCCGCGGTGGTGATCTACCTGGCGGAGAAGGCCGGCAAGCTGATCCCGGGAGACCTCCAGGGACGCACCCGCGTCGTCCAGTGGTGCTTCGCCGCGGTCAGCACCGTCGAGCCAACCCTGGTGTGCATCGACATGATCGGGATATTCGACAGCGGCAAGGCTGCACCTACGCTCCACGCGGAGGTGCCCAAGCTCGCCCGCCGCTGGCTCGGCCACGTCGAGCGCCGCCTCGAGGGCCGCGAGTGGATCGCCTGCGCCGATTTCACGGCGGCCGACATCATGATGGCCGGCGTCCTGCGCAGCATCCGCAAGACCGACCTGATGGATCCCTTCCCGAGGCTCAAGGCCTACTACGAGCGCTGTCAGGCCCGCCCGGCGTGGCAGCGCACCCTTGGCCTCTACGCCGAGCGGCTCGGCGTGAGCGTCGACGCAATCCGCTAGTCAGGTAGGCGGGGGTCGACTCCCCCGGCCCCCCACGGATCCGGACGTGCGGAATTCCCACATCCGGCTCTTCGGGACACGGGCTCGCCACGAGCGGGCGGGAGCGGGTGCGTGATGGGCGGCCGCGGAAGGGAGCGCCCGATTAGGCTTCGAGCCGAGCTGCGGCCGCCCATCGCAGGATCAGCTGCCGAGCCATTGCCGTGCGAGCTCCAGTATGCGGGCGTTATCGGGGACGTCGCGCAGGAAGCGCTCGCGCCAGGTCGGATTGCTGAGCTTCTCGGCACGTGCGAGCAGCGCCATCCTGGCCAACATGATCGTGGCGGCGGCCTCCTCGTGTCTGCCGCTCGCGGCGAGAGACTCGGCCAATGTCAGCCGGATCAGCGACTCGCTCTCCTCCGCGCCGAGCGACTCCAGCAAGGAGACCGCCGCGCCCGAGATCGAGAGCGCCTCTGCAGTGCGGCCCTTCCGGAGCAACACGCGCGCCGGAGGGCCCACGCCGCGGCGCGGAGCGGCGGGGCGCTCTGAAGGAGCTCGGCGGCGGCGCTGGCCTCGGCCTCGGCGTTGGCGAGATCGCCCCCGAGCAGCGCCGCCCTCGCCAGGTAGGTGCGGGCGGCCCCCTCGGCCCTGGCCGCCTCGGCGTCAGGATGGGCTCCACCGAACGCGTACAGTAGATCCTCCATCGTATTCATCGCGTTTCGTCTCCTGGACGTGAGCGTTCTTGTCGGTACGCAAGGCGGATCTTCGCCTTGTGCCNGCGTTCTTGTCGGTACGCAAGGCGGATCTTCGCCTTGTGCCG
>NZ_JEMA01000870.1 GCF_001589285.1 Sorangium cellulosum
CTCGAGCCGCGCCCGAGCTTCACCGGATATGCCGAGCGGGTCAGAGCCCGCCCGGCGTACGCGAAGAGCGAGGCGCGCAACAAAGCCGTGATGGACGAGCGCGGCATCAGCGACGGTGCCGGACCTCCACCGCGCCTTCGAGCGCGCCACGCGTAGGCAAATCAAGCCGGAGCGCAGCGCGAGGAAGTGGCGCGTCCGGCGGGGCGTGGATCGCCGCGGGCGTGGTGCCGGTCGGATCCGGCGGCGCCGCGCTCGACGTGCGAGGGGCATGGTGATCCCGATGGAACGAGCGCGCGTGCGCTGGATGATCGCCGCGGGCCTGGCGTTCTCGCCCGCCTGCACGGCCCTCCTCGGAGGGGACAGCGCGTGCCCGGCCGGCGGCATGGCGGGCCGGCGGACGCGGCGCCGCGATCTCTGGCAGGCTCGCCGGCCATCCACCAAGAGCGCGCCTCCCGAGGTCGTCGTCCTCGGCAACATAGGCATCTGCAGGTCGCTCTGTCGGGCGTGACGACAGCAGTCGCGCAGGCCGACAAGGCTCGCCCGGCACGCGCTACGTGAGGTTGACACGGCCAAACTTGTGTTCTATAGCACTAAGCTTCACAACTTTCCGCATTTAAGCATCACTGGAAACGACCTGCCTGGCACACCGTGCTGTGCGCCATCGGTCACGAGATCCGCCTTCCTCATGCCAGGTTCCGAGGGAGCACCGGATCGTCAGACAGCGGATCCCATGAACACACGGCACACGCTCATCGGCATTCGCCGTCGAGCTCTGTCTCGCGACGCGCTCATCACGGTTGGGTCGCGTTGCTGTCGTATATCCCACGATTGCAGTGGAAGGAGTTTGACTATCATGGTTCGAATGAAGCGGCTGATCATGGTCAGCCTTGTGTGCGCAGCGTCCTCGACCACCGCTTGTAGCGGCATGCCGTCGGGCGAGGACGAGCCCGGCGCCTTGGAGAGAGTCGGGACCGCGGAGCAGCCGCTCACCCACAGCTGGAGTATGTCTTTCGGCGACTCTGGGTACCAGAGTGGGCACGACATCGTCGTGGATGGATCGGATAATGTCATCGCCATCGGAAGCCTCGGATACTCCGGGACCATTGATTTCGACGGAGCAGGCGGAGCGGCCGCCCTGAGCACGGCGACCATAGCCTCCTATGTCGCGAAGTTCGACGAGTACGGCGTTCACGTCTGGAGCGAGAGCTTCGATGACGTCGCTCTCAGAAAACTCGCGGCAGACAGCGGCGGCAACGTCTACCTCGCCGGCTACACCCAGGCGGAGTACGTCGACGTCGGCGGAGGAGCCCTCTATGCCGGCGACGGCCAAGGCGTGGTCGTCTTGAAGCTCGACAGCAGCGGGAACCACGTATGGAGCCAGGTCTTCAGCGGCTATGGCTCGTCGGATCATGCAAGTGGCCACGGCATCGCAGTCGACTCTTCCGGAGACGTGCTCGTCACCGGTGCCGCGACCGGCTACATCGAGTTCGGGACTGACTCCCATTTGACATACGGTATCGACGCCTTCGTGGCGAAGCTCGACGGCAGCGATGGAAGCCCGGTATTCGCCGATTTCTACTGGTCGCTCTCCGGCTCTGCCACCGCGGTGCCCTTTAGCATCGCGGTGGATCCCGACGACGACAGCTTCGCCATCACCGGGCGGTTCGCCGGCTATGTGGATTTCGGTGGTGGCCCGCTGGGCAGCAATAGCTTGATCGTAGGCTACGACGACGCGAGATACTCTGACGCGTTCGTAGCAAAGTTCGAGTCCGATGGCGATCACCTCTGGAGCAAAAGATTCGGCGATGATGACTTCGCGACCGGTACCGATATCGTGATCGATAGCTCCGGAAACGTCGATGTAATCGGCTACTTTGCCGGCGATATCGACTTCGGGAGCAACACGGCAACGCTCAGCCACCCGGGAGGCGATCAGAGCGATATGTTCCTGGTGCAGTTCAGCGCCGCCGGCACCGATCTGTGGAGCAAGCAATTCGGCGGCACGGCCTTGGATAACCAGGAGAGGGGCATGGGCGTGGCGGTCGACAGCACAGGAAACCTGAGCATCATCGGGTTGGCCAGAAACAGCATCGACTTCGGCGGCGGGACGCTGACCAGCGCAGGAGGTACCGATATCGCCGTCGCCCAGTTCGATGACACCGGCGCCTACATCTGGAGCAACCTGTATGGCGGCAACGGCAACCAGTACGGCAACGGCATCGCGGTGGACGGCTCCGGAAAGGTGACGATCACGGGCGAATTCATCAACAGCGTGAACTTCGGCGGCAGCACTCTGACCGGCACGGCAGCGTCGTGGGATATCTATCTCGCCCAGCTCGTCCCCTGAAGCTCGGGCCCCTCGAACCCTCGATGCAGCGCCGGAATACTTCCCGATGAGCATCGTGAGCCGATGATTCTGACACGTTCGCCTGCCACCTAGAACCTCCGGCTGAGGGGCGACCCCTGACGGCGAGAGGCGCCGGCGACACGCGCGGCCATCGACTATCCTCGCGCCGATGCCCCGTCGCCGCCCCCTCACCGCCGACGCGGTGCTCGCCGCCGCGCTCCTCTCCTCGCTCGGGCTGCTGTCGTGCGCCGGGCCCTGTCCTCAGCCCTCCAGGCCTTCCCCTCCGGCCGCGCACCCCTCGCTCCCCGCGCGGCCAGCGGCGCCGCCGCCGACGGCGCGCGCCGCCGCGCCCAGGGAGCTCGGCATCGTCATCGGCCGCTTGCCCAGGGGGACGCTGAACGCCGTCACCGATGTCCCCGGCGTGCGGGTCGGGCACGTCACCCACCATCGGGGCGCTGGCCGGCTCGATCCGGGCAAGGGGCCGGTGCGGACGGGCGTGACGGTCATCCTGCCGACGTCCGACGACTTCTGGCACAACAAGCGCGTAGGCAAATCAAGCCGGAGCGCAGCGCGAGGAAGTGTAGCGCGGCAGAGCGAAAGGGTGGGACCGCGAGCGTCGTGATGGCTCGGTCCTGGGTCGAGAGAGCGTGGTCCGGGCGGCGCCGCGCGCGCTACGGGGCGCATCGGCGTGCCGTGGGCACACGTGTCCGTCCGGGCGTTGGTCTGGCCCCGGAGGCGCGTCGCGAGACGCTATACGGCGTCACCGAGCGCCTCGCGGCGCACAACGGTGCTTTTCCAGTACGGTGGTCCCCGGTTGGGAGAGCGTGCTGGGACATCGGTCGGCTCGCCGAGCGCGGAGAGGAAGCGGACGATGTTCCGGGACTCGGTGACCATGGCGACGAGCTTCATCCGCCCCTTGCAAGCTGGGCACTCGAGGACATCGATCGCACATGTGCGGCGCAAGAGCTCGGCGCGGTTCGTCGACCGCCCGATAGCCGCCACGCTTGCGTTCCGGAGCGGCGTCATCGTCCGCCTTCGTAGACTCTTCTGGNCCGGAGCGGCGTCATCGTCCGCCTTCGTAGACTCTTCTGGCTTCGCAGGGCGCG
>NZ_JEMA01000871.1 GCF_001589285.1 Sorangium cellulosum
GGCCCCGCGGCCTGCGCGGTGGGGCGCGGCGGCGGTGGCGCTGGCATCGCCGCGGGCGTCGGCGTCGCCGGCGGCGCAGCCTTGGCGAACTCCGCGGTGGCCACCGTCGTCTCGTGGTCGACCGACAACGACTCTTCGATCGCGTCGCCCCGGGGCATGCCCATCGTCGGGTGCTGTGGCGGCATCCCTGTGGCCATGGGCTGCGGCGCCATCATCGGCATCGGCGCGCTCGCGGCGTCGCCCGCGCTGGAGCGGCTGGATGCGCAGGCAGAAGCGCCTGCGAGCAAGGCAAGGAGAGCCCAGGAGGGCAGCGTTCTTCGCATGGTTCCTCGGAGCGTGGAGCCGGTGACAGGCGCAGAACGCGCTGCCTCGGTCGACCTTACACCAGGGCGCGGGCGCCGCGCCCCGGGGCGAGCGTCGGCCTAGGCGCCCGCCTCGGGCGGGATCTTCGCCGGTCCCGGCGCGCGCCGGAGCTGCCGCGCCCAGTACGAGACGCCAGCGGCCGCGCCCGCGCCCGCCGCGGCGGCGAGCATCGGGGCCAGCGCCGCGGGCAGCGCGATCGCGGCGAGGACCGCCGCGAACTGCACCGTCGTGGCGAGCTTGCCCGGGATGTTCGCGCTCGCCGTCGAGAGGCGCGCGCCGCGGAAGCGGCGGCTCAGCGCGATCCAGAGCGCGAGCGGCAGCTCGAGGATCTCGCGGGCGAGCAGCGCCGGGATGCCCCAGAGCGGGAGCGCGCCGCTCCGGAGGAGCGTGCCGACCACCGTCAGCGCGAACACCTTGTCGGCGATCGGGTCGACGAGCGCGCCCATGCGGGTCACCTGACCGGAGCGGCGGGCCAGCCAGCCGTCCAGCACGTCGGTGAGCCCGGCGCAGCAGAGGACGGCGAGGGCGGGCGCGGGGTGCGTGGCGACGAACGGGAACAGCGCCGCGAGCGGCAGCCGGGCCAGGCTCATCAGGTTCGGCGGGAGCGCGAGATCGCGTGCAGACAGGGGCGGCATTGCGAGGAGTCCCATGCGTCGCAGGTGCGCCGCGGAAGCCGGATGGTCCTGGTCCACGTCGAGCGCGGTCGAGCCGGGCCGCGCCCTGGCCGGCAGCAGCGCCGGCCTGACATCCACGAGGCGATCCGCGCGGGATCAGCCGGCGACGCGCACGGTGAGCACAGGGACGCTGCTCTTGCGGATCACCTTCTCGGCGACGCTGCCGAGGAACAGGTGCGAGATCCCCCGGCGGCCGTGCGTGCCCATGACGATCATGGCCGCCCGCTCGTCCTCCGCGGCGGCCAGGACCTCGTTCGCCGGATCGCCGTTGCGCAGGAGCGCCCGGAGCCCCCCCGTCTGCGCCGCGAGCTGCTGGATCGCGCGCGACGCGGCGGCGCTCACCTCGGCGTGGAACCCGGGCATCAGCGCCGGCTCGAGCCCGGGGTACGTGTAGACCGGGAGCTGGTAGACGTGCAGCAGCACGACCTCGCGCCCGAGCTTCGCGCCGAGGTCCTTCGCGAGCTCGATGGCCCTCAGCGAGGCCTCCTCGAAGTCGACGGGGACCAGAATCACGTTCGCGCCTTCCTTCATCGCGCTCTCCTCGCCCGCGGGAGCGGGTGTCCCTTCGATCGTCGCCGCCGCCGGGACGCTTTCGCCGCCGGCGGATGCGTGCCGCGCGCATCTTGGATCCAAACATGGGGCGATCCCAGGACAAACTGCGCCGTCGGGCCGGCGCTGACGCCCGGGGCGGTATGCCGCGCGCGGCGGCGGCCGCCGCGATCCGCCGCGGCTCCGGCGGCGCGTCGCCGGAGCGTCTACGGCGCGTTGCGGCGCGTCTGCGGCCTTCGCGCGGCGGTGAGCCGCGCGCGCACGAGCGCGCTCTGGTTCGCGCGCACGAGCGACGAGAGCAGCGAGCACTGCGCCCGGCGCCGCGCGACGTAGGCGGCGTCGCTCGCTGTCGCCGAGCGCGGGCGCTCGCGCTGCTCGCGCTCGGCGACAGCGAGCGCCTCCTCGGCCTGCCTCAGCTCGGCGATCGCGAGCGGCGAGAGCGGGCTCTCCTGCGCCTGCACGACGGCCGCGCGCGCCGTGAGGAGCTCGGGAGGGGGCGCGGCCGCGCTGCTCGCGCAGCCCGCGAGCGCGAGCGCCATCGCGAGCGGGGCGGCGGCGCGCTCGCGGCCCACTACTCCTTCCCCCCGGCGAGCGTGCTCGCCTGGTCCAGCGTGCGGCCCGCCGCGTCGCGAAGGCCGTCCTCCTGCACGAGGAGCCTCGCGAGCTCCGCGTCGACCTCGGCCCTGCGCAGCAGCCAGCGCGCGCCTTCCAGGTCGCCCACCGAGATCCGCCGCCGCGCCTGGGCGAGCTCGCTCCTCGCCAGCGCGAGGTGCATGGCCGCGCGCCGGTCCGCGCGCGCGCCCTCCCGCTCGGCCGCGCGGATGGCGGTCCGGGCGCGGGCGAGCTCGGGCGGCGACGCCGGAGGCCGGAACGCGGCGCACCCGGCGAGCTCCAGACAGGCGATCACGAGCGCGGTTCTGGCGAGCATTTGCGTGGATTCCCGATCTCGCGGCGCGCCGGTGGAACCGTTGCTCCCGGCGGCGCGCCCGGGACGTGGTGGTGCATCGAACAGGCCAGCGCGCTCGCTGCGCGTGAGCTTCCCGCTGTGATGGGGGCGTTCCGCTGTGTGGTTCCAGCGGACGCGTGCTCCTGGTTTTCATGGACACGCACCCCCTGGCGGCAGCGTCCGGAGACGAGCTCACGCCCTGTCCGTCGACCGTCCTACCTCGCGGCGCCGTCCGCGGAATGGCGCCGTTTCCGCCGGCTTCATCGAACGCCACCCGTCCCCCGCCGGTATCTTGCTCTCACGGGGCAGCGGACGGCTGCGGCGACCTCGCGTGTCGTCTCCACCGATTGCGCAAACGGTTGCGTAGTTGCGCATTGGACGACGGTGCCTTCGGCCTCGCGTTCGACGACGCCCATTCCTAGCGTCCCGTGACGTGCTCGTCTTCGACAGCCCTCACGGCAATCTTCCATCGGAGTGGTCAGCTCGGCGCGACAGCCGCCGCGACGCCCTTGGCGACAACCGCCTGTCAGGGACGCGGAAGCGCCGGTCAGGGACACGGAAGCGCCGGTCAGGGACGCGGAAGCGCCGGTCAGGGACACGGAGCGCGCCGGCAGGGACGCGGAGCGCGCCGGCAGGGACGCGGAGCGCGCCGGCAGGGACAACGGACCCACGCTGTCACGACCGGTGGTGTACCCGCCAGGGACAGGGGGCACGCTGCCAGGGACAACAGGTCACCTGCCAGGGACAGGGGGCGCGCTGCCAGGGACAAGGGGTCACCCGCCAGGGACAACCCGGCGCGTGACCTCCTGTCCCTGGAGCCGTGTACCCCAGGCACGGTACGTGGATCCTTGTCGGCCTGTCACGAAGCTCCCGCGTCTCGCGCGCTTCGATGCCCGCTTCGCGCGGCGCGCAGGGCGAGAGAACGGGAGTCATCACGTCAATGGGAAGGGGAGCCCGGTCCAGGGCTCCCTGGAATGGATGCCCGGGATGGCTCGTCCGGACAGGATGGCCGGCGCAGCGACCCAGGGGAGGTCGACATGTCGAAGAAGAGCGATATCGAGCGGTGGTCCGAGGTCGTGCAGAGGATGAACGCCGGTGATCTTCCGGCGCTCACGGTCCCCTTGCACGTGCTCCTCGGGGAGGCGGTGGATGTGGCGAAGTTCTTCGAGAAGTACTGGAAGACCCAGACCGATGCCCAGAAGCGGGTGACCCGCCTGGGCCTCGAGTCCGCGGTCCCGAAGGACAGCAAGAAGGGAGATGCGGCGCGCCTCGGGCCGAGGACGGCGGAAGAGATCCTCTCGCTGCAGCGCTCCACGCAGGAGGCGCACACGCGGTATCTCCTGACCGTCGAGAAGAACAAGAGCCCCCGCGAGCGGGGGAAGTTCTTGCTGGGGGAGATCGGGGCGACCTTGAGCTTCTATTTCGACGATGGCGTCGAGGACGACAAGGACGAGATGCTGGCCCGGATCGACGCGGCGCACGCGGGGGATCCCGACACGGCGGACGCGCTGGCGAGCGCGCTGGACGATTATGCGCTCCTCGGCGAGAAGCACCGCGACGCGCTCGATGGGCTCGGCGGCTTCCGGGCGGGCTACCTGGACGAGGCGCGCGACGTGGCGGCCGAGCTGCGGCGGCTGCCCGCGCAGGCGGAGGCGATCTCCCGGCAAGCGCAGGAGGCCCTGCTGCTCCGCAACAAGCTGGCGGCGCTGCTGGTCGAGCGCATGGGCCTCGTGCGGTCCGCGGCGCGCTTCGTGTTCCGGGGCCAGCCGGAGATCGTGCGCGAGGTGACGAGCGCTTACGACCGCCGCAAGCGCGCCGCAGCCCGCCGGGCCAAGGCGCAGCCCGGCCCGGCAGCGACGCCGGCGTCACCGTCGCCGGCGGCGCCCTCGCCAGCGACGCCCTCGCCGGCGATGCCCTCACCGGCGATGCCCTCACCGGCGGCGCCCGCCGTGCCCCTCGGGGGCTGAGCCGCGGGGGCTCCCTTCCCCGGACCGTGAGCTACCTGGCGCGGGCTCGCGGCGGTACGCTGCCACCATGAGCGCGCTGCGGGCAAAGGTTCAGGGCGGCCGGCTGGTGCTCGACGAGCCGACGAGCTTCGCCGAGGGTACCTTGATCGATCTCGTCGTGGCCGACGACGACCTGGAAGACGCGGAGCGGGCTCGCCTCGATGAGGCGCTGGAGAGATCGCTGGCGAGCGCGCGCGAAGGGACGATCGACGCAGGCGATCTCCTGGCCGAGATCGCGCGCCTCGAGCCGGCTTGCGGATAAGCGAGCCCGCATCCGGCTCACGAAAGAGGCAGCCCGCCAGACGAGGGAGGCGGCCGCATGGTGGATCGAGAACCGTCCGGCCGCCCCTTCGCTGTTTCGCCCTGCCTGGGCGGTCGCCGCGGCTCACCGTGGAGTGAGCTGCGCTGCTGGCCTCCGTCCACGGGGCCGTCCTGCGCGTCGTGCAACGTCCGCCGCTCCGGGGGCGTCCACAGTGATCGGCATGGCTCCGGCGCCGGAGCCCACCGCCTGACGCGGATCGCCCGGCTCTGCGAATAAAATCCCGCAGCCCGCCGTCTCCCGCCTGCCGGCTTTTTTCTCTGCGCGCGACCCTTCCGCTACCCTGGCAACCGCCGTGCCGATCGTCGACCCGAACCTCCGCACCACGATCGTCCACGCGTTCGCCGTCACGGTGGCGGACCCGTCGAGCCTGGTGCGCACCACGTCCCGGGGCGGGACCGACGATCCCGACAGACCCAGCCGCGACCCCTCCATCCTCCCGGATGTCGGCCAGCTCGTCGGCGGGCTCTACCGTCTCGGACGCCTCCTCGGGAAGGGCATGTTCGGCAAGGTGTACGTCGCCCAGCGCGTCGACGTCCCCGAGCACCAGGTCGCCCTCAAGCTCATGCCCCGCTCGCTGTACGCGATGCGGAACGTCGAGCGCGAGCTCGTCATGCTCGCCACCGTCGGCCACCCGCACGTCGTCCAGCTCAAGGACCACGGCATGAACGCCGACTACGTGTGGCTCACCATGCCCGTCTACGAGGGCGAGACCCTCGCGCAGCGCCTCGAGCGCAGCCCCCTCGGCATGCGCGAGGCGCACGACATCTTCCTCGCCGTCGCGCGCGGGCTGGAAGCGCTCCACGCGGCGGGGCTCCGGCACCAGGACGTCAAGCCGGACAACATCTTCCTCGCGAGGTTCGCCGGCCGCGTCCACCCCATCCTGCTCGACCTCGGCGTGGCCGCGGAGCGCGAGGCCTCCTTCTGCGCAGGCACCGCGCTCTACGCCTCGCCCGAGCAGATCCACGCGCTGAACGGCTTCCCCGGCGTCGTCCCGCTGACCGAGAAGATGGACACGTACGGGCTCGCCACGACGCTCCTCTACTCGCTCGTGAACCCCAGGGATTTCCCGGGTGAGTCCGCGCAGACGCGCACCGAGCTGGTCAAGTCCCACGAGATCCGCGCCGACAGGCCGCTCGCCGACAACGCGCTGCCCGACCTCACCGGGCGCCCCCGCCAGCTGTTCCAGGAGGCGCTCAAGCGGTGGCTCGCGATCGACCCGCACGAGCGCCCCACGATGACCCAGCTCGCCGAGGAGCTCGACGTGCTGCTCGAGCCGGAGCGCGAGGCCGAGCGCGAGGCGGAGCGGCTGCGCATCAAGCAGAAGACGTCCTACCTGCGCGTGCGCATCGCCGCCGGCGCGATGACCCTCGTCGGCTGTGCGGTCGTGCTGCTCGGCGTCTCGAAGCGCGAGACCCTGCGGCTCGCGAACGAGCTCGATCGCGCGCGCCAGATGGGGGCCGAGTCGTTCGACAAGCTCGACACCTGCATCGCGTCCCACCAGATCGCCCAGTCCGACATGACCGCGTGCCGCAGCGCCCGCGAGCAGGACCGCGCGGAGTTCAACGAGACGCTCGCCAGCCTGCAGAAGAGCGGCACCGCGACCGAGGCGGAGCACGCGCGCCAGATCCAGTCGCTGCACGCGACCCACGCGGCGCGCCTCAAGACCTGGGAGGACCGCGCCGCGGAGGCGGAGAAGGCGAGCCTCGCCGACCGCGAGCGGCTCGCCGAGGCCGAGAAGGCGCGCGCCGCGCTCGTCACCGAGCGCGACGAGGCCAGGGCCCTCGCCGAGCAGCGCGCCGCCGAGCTCGCCGCCGCCACGCAGGCGCGCGCCGCCTGCGACACGGAGCGCGTGAGCTGCATCGCCGAGCGCGACCGCTTGAGGACCGAGGCGGCCGATCCCTACGAGGCGCCGCCCTCGCCGGGGAAGCCGGCGCAGACCGCCGGG
>NZ_JEMA01000872.1 GCF_001589285.1 Sorangium cellulosum
GCCGGCGCCGCCCTCGCCGCTGCTCGTCGTCGTGGCGGTGGTCGTGGCCGGGTTGCCGCCGCAGCGCTCGACGTCGCCGCAATCGGCGCAGGAACAGCCCTCGAAGTACTCCGCGCACGAGCCGTTGTCGGTGCAGTGATCCGTGCACCGCGGGGTGTCGGTGCAATCGGCGCAGGTGCAATCCTCGTTGACGCCGCACGCCATGTTGTCGTTGCAGCCGCGCCGCGGGCTGCACTCGGCGACGCTGCCGGCGCAGTCCTGGCAGGTGCAATCCTCGCCGTCGGGGGCGTCGGGCCGCAGATCGCAGGCGCCGTCGTCCTTGCAGTGGCCGAGGCAGCTCGCCGAGCCGGCGCAATCGGGGCAGCCGCAGCTCTCGGGGACCTGCGCGAGGATCGTGCACCGACCGTCGGGGCTGCCGCCGAAGCAGCCGAATCCGAGCGCGCCGCCCGCCCCGGCGACCGTCGCCGCCGTGGTCGTGGTGGTCGCGTCGGGGGTCGGTTCGCTGGAGCAGCCGCCGGTCGCGGCGAGACCGAAAGCCACAGAGGAGACGAGGAGGGCAAGAAAGACACGCATGCCCCGAAGCATCCCTCTCCGGAGCGCGTCACGTCAACACCGCGCGTCACCGCGGTGCGCTCAGCGGAATGCCACGCTCCGGTCCGCGGTGCGCGCGCGGACAACGGCGCGCTCGCGCACGAGGAACTCGCGCACGGCGGCGTCGAGGCGCGGATGCGCGAGGTGGTGCGCGCTGTGGGTGACGCTGGGAGCGAAGCCGCGCACGAGCTTGTGCGACCCGCCCGCGCCCGGCTCGAAGCGGCGCAGTCCGCGGGCGATGCAGTCCTCGACCGGGTGGTAGTAGCAGACGTTGAAGTGCAGGAACGGGCGCTCCTCCGAGGCGCCCCAGTAACGGCCGTAGAGCGTCTCGGGCCCCGCGAGGTTGAGCGCGCCCGCGATGGCCCGCTTGCCCTCCCGCGCGAGGACGATCTCGACGCCTCCCCGCGACCCGGCGCGCTCCCCGTCGCTGCGGAGCCGGGCCGTGATCTCCTCGAAGAAGGCGCGGTTCAGGTACTGCCGGCCCCAGGCGAACTTCTCCACCGTCGAGACGTAGAAGCCGAACATCACGTCCACGATCTCCGGCGTGATGTCCGCGCCGCGGAGCGTGTCGATCGAGATGCCCTGCCTCGACGCCTCGCGCATCTCGCGCCGGATCTGGTGCCGCCGCTTCGCGTTGAAGCGCGCGAGGAAGTCGTCGAACGTGCCGTACCCCTCGTTCTCGAACTGGAACTGGATGCCGCACCGGTGCGCCATGTTCGCCCCGGCGAGGGCGGCGGCCTCTTCCTCGGTCGGGAACAGGACGTGGGCGCTCGAGATGCGGCCGCGCGCGACGAGCGTGCGGAGCGTCTCGGCCAGGACCGGCAGGAGCGCCGGCCGGTCCTCCGGCCGCCGCACCAGGAGGCGCGGCGTCGTGGCGGGCGTGAACGGCACCGCCACGACGAGCTTCGGGTAGTACGGCGCGCCGAGCTGGTGCGACGCGGACGCCCAGCCGTGATCGAAGACGAACTCGCCCTCGCTGTTGTCCTTGAGGTACGCGGGCGCGGCGGCGAGCAGGACGCCCTCGACGCGGAACGTGATGTGGTGGGGCAGCCAGCCCGCCGCCTCGCCCACGCACCCCGTCCGCTCGAGCGCGTCGAACCACGCCCACGAGAGGAACGGCGCCTCGCTCGCGCCGTCGAGCGCGTTCCACTCGTCCTCCGGGATCTCGCGGATGGTGCCGTGGACCTGCGCTTCAAGCTCCATGGTCGATCATAGCAGCGCGCGCCGCGCCGCCCGGCCGACCGGAGAGCTCCTGGATCGACCGCGCGCCCGAGCGCGCCACGAGCTCCGACAGGCCGCGCGCGATGGAGGCGGGGAGGAGCGGCCCCCCGTAGATGAAGCCCGTGTAGAGCTGCACGAGGTCGGCGCCCGCCTGGATCTGATCCATGGCGTGCTCCGCCGACTCGACGCCCCCGGCGCCGATCACCGTGACGCCGCCCCCGAGGCGCGCGCGGATGCGCCGCACCATCGCGAGCGAGCGCTGCCGGAGGGGCGGCCCGCTGAGCCCGCCGGCGCCCATCGCCTCGACGGCGGCCGGGCTCGTCGCGAGCCCGTCGCGCCGCACCGTGGTGTTCGTCGCGATGACGCCGGCGAGGCCGACCTCCTCGACGACGGCGAGCAGCGCCTCGAGCTCCTCGTCGCCGAGGTCCGGGGCGACCTTGATGAGCAGCGGCAGCGGCCTCCCGCCGGCGCGGTTCTCCCGCGCGATCGCCGAGAGGAGCGCCCGCGCGATCGCCGGCCCCTGCATCGCCCGGAGGTCCTTGGTGTTCGGGGACGACACGTTGATCACGACGAAGTCGGCCGCGCGCCGCACCTCGCGGAAGCTCGCGAGGTAGTCCTCGATCGCGGGCTCGATCGGATCGAGCGGCGCGACCCGCGACTTGCCGATCGAGATGCCCACGGGCACGCCGACGGCCGCCGCGCCGCCGCGGTCCTGGAGCCGCTCGGTGACGCGCGCGGCGCCCTGGTTCGGGAACCCGAGCCGGTTGATCAGCGCCCGGTCGGCCGGCAGCCGGAAGAGGTTCGGCGGCGGGTTCTCGGCCTGGGCCTGCGCGGTGACCGTCCCGAGCTCGACGAAGCCGAAGCCGAGCGCGGCGAGCGCGCGGGCGCGGCGGGCGTCCTTGTCGAAGCCGCCCGCCACGCCGAGCGGGGAGGGGAAGTCGAGCCCCATGGCGCGCACCGCGATGCGCCCGTCGCGGGGCGCGAGGCGGGCGCGCACGAGGGCGCGGAGCGGCGCCGCGTGCTCGATCGGGCCGAGCGCGAGCATGCCGAGCTCGTGCGCCAGGCGGGGTGGAAGCGCGAAGAGGAGCGGTCGGACGAGGCGGTACATCGGGGCGCGTCTCCCTTGCGGCGCGCGGCCCGGAGGAGGCCCGGCGCGCGGCGCGGCGGTGGGCGATACCATGACGCACAGGCCGCGTGTGTCGCGAATCTCGGCGACAGGAGCGAGGGGAGCGAGGGGGCGCGAGGGCGCGCGCGCACCGCGAGGCGCGCGCCCGCTCTGCTAGACTCGGCGCCCCCATGACGTTCCCCGAGATTTCCGATCGCGCAGGCGATTCCAGGCCATCGACCGACCTTGGCGAGCGCTTCGCGCGGAGCGCGGACGAGATGTCGACGCTGCGCGAGCGCGGCGTCGCGGCCGCCCGCGACCTCTGCGCCTTCATCGATCGCGCGCCGACGCCGTTCCACGCCGTCCGCGAGGTCGCCTCGCGGCTCGCGGCGGCCGGCTTCTCGGAGCTCGGCGAGCGCGACGCGTGGACGCTCGCGCCGGGCGATCGCCGCTACGTCATCCGGGGCGGCTCGACGATCGTCGCGTTCGTCGCCGGGGCCGAGCACCCCGCGCGGGGCGGCTTCCGCATCCTCGGCGCCCACACCGACTCGCCGAACCTCCGGGTGAAGCCGAACGCCGAGCTCTCGCGCAGCGGCTACCAGCAGCTCGGGATCGAGGTCTACGGCGGCGTCCTGTACTCGACCTGGCTCGATCGCGACCTCAGCGTGGCCGGTCGGGTCCATATCCGCAGGGAGGGCCGGGTCGAGCGCCACCTCGTCGATCTGGGCCGCCCGGTCGCGCGCGTGCCGAACCTCGCCATCCACCTGAGCCGCGGGGTCAACTCCGAGGGGCTCGTGCTCAACGCGCAGAAGCACCTCGTCCCCGTGATCGGCCTCGGCAAGGAGGCGGACCTCCAGGCGCTGCTCGCGTGCGTGGTCGACGCCCCGCGCGACGCCGTCCTCGGCTTCGATCTCTGCCTGTACGACACGCTCAAGGCGTCGCTGGGCGGGCTCTCCGACGAGTTTATTTTTGCATCCCGGCTGGACAACCTCGCGAGCTGCCACGCCGCGACAGCGGCGCTGATCGGCGCGGGCGATCCTGGCGCGGCGACGCGGGTCATCGCGCTCTACGACCACGAGGAGTGCGGCAGCCGGAGCGCCGTGGGGGCGGCGGGCAGCGTGCTCCGCGACGTTCTCGCGCGGATCGTCGACACGTACCCGGCGCGCGAGCCCCAGGCGTTCGCGCGGGCGATGGCGGGCTCGCTGCTCATCTCGGCGGACATGGCCCACGCTGTGCACCCGAACTACGCCGATCAGCACGAGCCGCGCCACGCCCCGCAGATCAACCGCGGGCTCGTGATCAAGTCGAACGTGAACCAGTCCTACGCCACCGACGGCGCGACGGCGGCCGCGCTCGAGGCGCTGTGTAACGACGTCGGCTTCTGCCCCCAGCGCTTCGTCGTGCGCAGCGATCTCCCGTGCGGCAGCACGATCGGCCCGATCACCGCGGCGGCGCTCGGGATCGCGACGGTCGACGTCGGCGCGCCGATGCTGAGCATGCACTCCTGCCGCGAGATGGCCGGCACGCTCGACGTGCACCTCTCCATCGAGACCTACCGCCGCGCGCTTATCTGAGCGCGCCGTCGCGCTCTCAGCGATTCTGGGAGAGGAGGGCGAAGCCGATCAGCTTGTAGAGCACCCGCGCGCCGACGTTGCCGTCCCAGTCGTCCTTGTCGTCTTTCGGCGCGACCTCGTTCAGATCGAAGCCCACGATGCGGCGGCCGCTCTTCTGGATGCGGCCGATGAGCGCGACGGCCTGCTGGAACGTGAGGCCTCCGGGCACGGGCGTCCCGGTGCTCGGGCACAGCGTCGGATCGAGGCCGTCGATGTCGAAGGTCACGTAGACGTCATCGGGGAGATCCTCGACGATCGAGTCGGCGATCAGGTGGAACGGCTCCCCCTCGAAGAGGCGATCGGCGATCGCGGCGTCGACGTGGGCGACGATGCGGCCGTTCGACGCGCGGATGAACCTGAGCTCGTCCTCGCTCATGTCGCGCAGCCCGACCTGCACGATGCGCGGGATCTGCGGGTAGCGGGTAGCGACGTTGTGCATGATCGAAGCGTGGGAGTCGGTGAATCCCTCGTAGGCGTCGCGGAGATCGGCGTGGGCGTCGACGTGGAGGATGCCCATTCCGGGGTAACGCTCGGCGTGCGCGGCGATCGTGCCGTAGGGGGCGGAGTGGTCGCCGCCGACGACCCCGACGAGCTTGCCGCGCTCCATCCACGCCGCGGCGAGCTCGCGCACGCGCTCGTTCAGCCGGCGCGACAGCTCGTTCACGGCCGCGAGGCGCGCCTCGAGGTCCCGATCGCCCGCGACCTGCCCGAGCGCCGCGATCACCGGCTCGGCCGCCGCGCACGCCTCGGCGTTCCAGCGGACGATGTCGGGGTCGACGTCGAGCATCGCGATGCCCTGCTCGTACGGCCTGCCCGTGTGCAGGTCGAAGAGGTCGACCTGGCGGCTCGCCCGCAGGATCGCCGCCGGCCCCCTGGCCGCGCCGCGCCGGTAGGACACCGTCGGCTCCCAGGGCACCGGGATGAGGACCACCCGAGCGTCCTCGGGGGCGTGCGGCAGGCCGTAAACCCCGTGGCCAGCCGCAGGACCGTTCGGATCGAAGCCGAGAGGGGATGAGCTCACGCGGCCACGTTGGCGGTTCGCGACCAGGTCGTCAAGCGCGAGCCGCGCCCGCCGGAGGCGCGGGCGGAGCGCGGTGAGAAGCGGCGGAGAGCGGCGGAGCGCGGCGGTGCGCCCCGCCGCGCCGCACTCCGCAGAGCACCCGCGCCGCGGCGACAGCGCCAGGCGCGACGGCGGGGAGTGCGTAGAGGCGATCGCACACCGAGCGCGCGCGACATCGTCGTGAAACACCGGCGTGATACGGGCCGCGTGAAGCGCCCGTCGGCATGCAAGTTGGAGCTTCCCGCAGTGGCGAAATGCGGTACGAAGGGCGTCGAGATGATGACGGGCCGCCGCGCCCGCCCGGATCGGCCAGCGCGCCTGCGCCGCCGGCCGGCCCGGCGCGCGAGGCCCTCTCACCCTTGAAGAACAGCCATGCTCCGGTACCGCGCCGATATCAAGACGCTCCTCTTCGTGGCGACGTACTTCGCCCTCGTGGCGGTGCAGTGGGCCTTTGCGCCGCGGGCGCTCTGGCTCGCGATTCCGCTCCTCGTCATGACCTGCGCGTTCTCGTTCCTCGGCGCGGTCGCCACCCACAACTCGGTCCATTGCCCCGTGTTCCGGAGGCGATGGATGAACCGCGCCTTCCAGATCGCGCTGACGCTCACCTATGGTCATCCGGTCAGCGCCTACGTGCCGGGCCATAACCTCAGCCACCACAAGTACACGCAGTCGCGCCGCGACGTGATGCGGACGACGAAGGTGCGCTACCGCTGGAACCTGCTGAACGGGCTCCTCTTCATGAGCCGCGTGGTGCGGGACATCCTGCCCGCCGACCTGCGCTACTTCAAGGCGATGTACCGGCGGAACCCGCCCTGGTTCAGGCAGATGCTCCTCGAGTCGGCGGTGTTCCTCGGCGCGATGGGGACCCTGCTCGCGCTCGACTGGAAGAAGTTCATCCTCTACGTGCTGATCCCGCACCAGTACGCCGCGTGGGGGATCGTGACCATGAACTACCTCCAGCACGACGGCTGCGACGAGCACAGCGAGTACGACCACTCGCGCAACTTCGTCGGCCGGCTGGTCAACTGGTGGACGTACAACAACGGCTTCCACTCCATCCACCACATGGAGCCCGGCCTGCACTGGAGCCTCCTGCCCGCGGAGCACGCGAGGCGCGTGGCGCCCTTCATCCACCCGAACCTGGACCAGCCCTCGCTCCTCGCCTACGTGTTCCGCAGCTTCGTCTGGCCCGGGAAGCGCCTGCGCTACGACGGCGCCCCGGTCGTCCTGCCGCGGGAGGAGCCTGACGAGGAGTGGATCCCCGGTCCGAAGGAGACGCCGAGCGACGTCTCGCTGGGCGCGATCGCGCCGAACTGACGCGCCGCCTGACGCGCCATCTCCTGCGCTGCTCCTCCAGCGGAGCGGCGTCGCTCTGGGGGAAAAGGCATCTTGCGGCCACGACCGGGAGCCCCGGGTCGTGGGCGCCGCAAGCATGCAGAAGGCCGGCCCGGCGCCTCGGCACCGGGCCTCTCGCCTCCCCCCCGGGTCAGCGCGACGGGTTCTCCCGCGGCTGATCCCCCCGCGACTCGCCGCCACGGCGGCCGATCTCCGCCATGTGCTGGCGATCGCCGCTCACGGCCTCGCCGCCCTTGCGGCCGATCTCCGCCATGTGGGCCCGGTCCTGGCTGACGCGCTCGCCTCCCCGCCTGCCGATCTCGGCCATGTGCTTGCGGTTCTGGCTGACGACCTCACCGCCCTTCTTGCCGGCGGCGCGGGCCTCATCGCGCGTGAACTCATGGGCCGTGCCCTTCTCGTGGGCTGCCTTCCCACCCTTGCTGGCGATCTTGCGCTGACGCTCCTCGTCCATGGCGGCGAACCCACGCTGCTGCCGCTCGTTGGCTGCCTTCTGCGTCGCTGACGACGGCGGGGGCTCGCTCGGCGAGGCCCCGTTCTCCTCCTGGTCCTCCTCACTCCTGGAAATCATCCCACGATCATCCATGCTCGCCATCATCCTCTCCTTACGGTTGGCTCGCTCGATTCAGGTCTCCGACCGGGGCCTGCGAGTCCGGAGAGACGGCGACGGCCGCCCCCCCGGGCCGGTCAGGGACGGCGACGCCTCCCCCGACCGTATCGGTCAGGGATTCAGCGTTCGCCATCCCCTCCCGGCGCTGGTCGGGGCCGGCGTTCACCGACCCCTTCCAAGCTGCGGAAAGGCCGACAGGCCCTTTCCGCGAGGGCCTGTTGTGCCGGGCGGAACAACGTCAAGCGGGCTGAAGGTTGGGATGCGACGAATTAGGGGGAGGCTCGCCGAGGAGGTTTGGCGGAAACCGCGGCGAGCCTGGAATACCGAGAATGTCGTGCTCCCCAGCGAGTCAAGCCCTCTTGGCGAAGTCCCTCATGAACGCGGTGAGGCGTTCCACCGACTCGACGGATACTGCGTTGTAGATCGAGACCCGGATACCTCCGGTCGACCTGTGTCCGGCGAGCCCCACCATACCCTCCTTCGCAGCCTCCGCGACGAAACGTTTTTCCAGCTCCTCACTGGCAAGCCGGAACACCACGTTCATGTACGAGCGGCTCTCCTTCTCGACCGGAGCCAGGAAAACCTCCGGATTTGCGTCCAGGGTCTCGTACAGCAGCTCACCCTTCTTGCGATTGCGCCGTTCGACCTCCTCGAGCCCACCGATCTCGAGCGTATACGCGAGCACGTTGCGCATGAGGTAGATTGCGAATGTCGGAGGTGTGTTGTAGAGCGAGTTGTTGGCAGCGTAAGTGGCATAACGGAAAATGACAGGAATGTCTTTTCGTCCGCTGTCAACGATGTCTTTGCGGGCGATCACGACCGTGATGCCGCTCGGGCCGATGTTCTTCTGGGCGCCGGCGTAAACCAGGGCAAACCTGGAGATGTCGATCTTGCGCCACAGGATGTCCGAGGACATGTCGGCGACGAGCGGCACGTCGCCGGTGTCCGGGAGCCGGTGCCACTGAGTCCCGAACAGGGTGTTGTTCGTCGTCATGTGGACGTAGGCGGCGCCCGGGTCGAGCGAGAGCTCGCCCTGGTGCGGGATGCGGGTGTAGCGCTTGTCGACCGCGGTGCTCCCGGCGACGCGGGCGGTCCCGACGCGCTTCGCCTCCTCCAGCGCCTTCTCGGACCAGCCGCCGGTCAGGATGTAATCGGCGCTCCTGCCGGGCGGCAGGAGGTTCATCGGCACGAGCGCGAACTGCATGGCCGCGCCGCCCTGCATGAACAGCACGTGGTAGTCGTCCGGCACGCCGAGGAGCTGGCGGAGCAGCGAGATCGCCTCGTTGTGCACCGCCTGGAACGCCTTGCCGCGGTGGCTGTGCTCCATGATGGACATGCCCGTCCCCTCGAATTCGAGGAGCTCGCGCTGCGCGCGCTCGAGGGCGGGAAGGGGGAGCCCGGCAGGGCCGGCGTTGAAGTTGTGGACGCGCGCCATGGTGCTTCTCCTGATGTTCAAGTCGGCGGACACGATGATGAGCCGCCGCGGCCGTATACCACGAGGGGCGCCGGCTCCGCCCGGGCGAGCCGAGCAGGGGCCGCGCCGCCGGGCCGGCCTCATCACCTCGAGCCTGCGGGGGGCTGCGACCTGGGCTAGATTCATCGCTCCGGAGGGCGAGCGATGCTGGTGACCCGCGAAGAGATGGCGTTCGATTTCCAGGGCGCCAGGCTCGATCCCGTCAAGGACAAGGACGTCATCGTCTGGGCCGTCCAGCAGTTCCTCTACGGAGAGATCACCGGCGTCCAGATCGGCCACTGGCTCTACAACGCGCCCGATCTGGAGTCCGCGCGCTTCCTCGCGCGCCAGGCGGTGGAGGAGTTCCAGCACGTCGGCAACTTCCTCCGCATCCTCGAGATCCTGGGCGCGCCGCCGGACAAGGCGACGTGGAGCGTGCGCTTCCTCGCGACCGGGCTGATGGGCGGGGACTGGTCCGAGCACGTCGCGCTCGAGATGGCCCTCGGCGAGGGCCTCGTGCTCCAGGCGTTCTACGCGATGATCGACACCGTGGATGAGCCGGAGATCGTCGCGATCCTGAAGCGCGGGGTGCGGCAGGAGGAGCGCCACGTCGACTTCGGCGAGCAGCAGACGCGGAAGGCGATCGCGGGCAGGCCCGCGCTCCGGCGGCGGCTGCTCGGGCTCGCGCTTGTGTCGCTCTGGGGCGTGTCGCGGCTCGAGGCGTTCATGAAGAAGCGCCTGCCCATGGACCACCCGGCGCTGAAGCGCCTGCCCGATCTGGTCCGCCACGCGGTGCGGATCGCGGAGCTCCGTCTCATGCGGATCGGCCTGACCGAGGTGCCGATCTCGTCGCTTTCCGCGGGCCGCAAGCTCGCGCTCATCGTGGAGGCGTACGCGGGCAAGCTCGCGCTCGGCCTCCTGTCGTGGGTGCTCGCGGTGCTGCTCTTGCCGCTCCGGCTTGTCGGGCTCGCCGGGCCGAAGCGGCTCACGGACACGTACCTGAGCGATCCGCTGATCGTGCGCGGCGGCCGGCTCGGCCCCGGCGCGGAGGACGACCCGGGCGACGCCGGCGAGCAGGCGGGGCCCGGCGGCACGTCGGCGGAGCACGGGGCGGCGGCGCGTGCCTGAAGGCGAGGGGGAGCGCGCGGCCGGCGCCGGCGCGCCCGGCGCGGCGGGCTCCTCCGGCGCAGCGCCGGGCTTCCTTCCCGCGTCGAGGGAGCTGCCGCTCTTCGCGGAGCTGCCCGAGCTCGCTGGGCAGGTCCCGTGGCGCCCGCTCGCGCACGCGCCGACGCCGGTCGTGCCGTGCTCGGCGATCGAGGGCTACCTCGGCCGCGGCGGCGTCTGGGTCAAGCGCGACGACATGATCTCGCCGCTCTACGGCGGCAACAAGGTGCGGCGCTTCGAGTTCCTTCTCGCGGACGCGGAGCGGCGCGGGGCGCGGACGCTCGTCACGGTGGGCGGCCTCGCGTCGACGCAGGTCACCGCCACGGCGCTCTTCGGCCGGGCGCTCGGGTTCGGCGTCACGGCGGTCCTGTTCGATCAGCCGATCACCCGCTTCGGCCAGCGGGCGCTCCTCACGAGCGCGGCGAGCGGCGCGGAGCTCATCCACGGCGGCGGGTACGCGACCACCGCGTTCCGGGCGTTCCGGGCGCTGCGCCGCGCCGAGCGGCCCTATGTCATCCTGCCCGGCGCGTCGGCCGCGCTCCCGTGCCTCGGCTACGTCGACGCGATGCTCGAGCTCGCCGAGCAGGTCCGGCGGGGCGAGGCGCCGCGGCCCGATCGCATCGTCGTCCCCTCGGGGACGGGCGGGACGCTGGCGGGGCTCGCGCTCGGCGCGGCGATGCTCGGCTGGCCGACCACTGTCGTCGGCGTGCGCATCACCGAGCGCATCGCGTCGAACCGCGCCGTCGTCCGGTACGAGATCGGGAGCATGAAGCGCCTGCTCGCCCGGCGCGCGCCGCGCTTCACCCGGCGGCGGCTCCCGGCCGCCCGCTTCGCGATCGAGCACCGCGCGATCGGCCCCGGCTACGGCGCCCCGACCCCCGCGTCGATCGCCGCGATCCCCGAGGTGGAGCGGCTGATCGGCGTGCCGGGGGAGGTCACGTACAGCGGCAAGGCGCTCGCGGCGCTGCGCGAGATCGGCCGGGAGCACCCGGGGGAGACGATCCTCCTCTGGCAGACGCTCTCGAGCGCGCGCCCGCCGCTCGCCCCGGGCGCCGCGGCGCTCCCACCCGCGTTCGCGCGGTTCTTCGAGGAGGACGTGGCGTTCTGAGCGGCGCGCCGCCCAGCCCCGCGGCGAGCGACCCAGCGCCGGATCACTTCACGCGCAGGCTGTTCACGAGCTTGTCGAAGTCGGCGCGCGCCCCGGTCACCGTCTTCTCGGGGCCGGTCATCTTGAAGAACCAGAGCTCGCCGGAGGGCGTCTCGGCGATCGCGCCGAGCATCGCGTAGTTCGGCTTCGGGGTCGCTGTGCCCATGCCCGGCATCCCGGAGGCGAACGTCCCCTTCACCTCGACGACAGTGACCTTGATGTCGTTGACCTTGAGCTCGCGCTTGGGGGTGTCGCCGCTCTTCTCGGAGAACTGGCCGATCCAGCGCGTGATGTTCGCGTCCACGCTGCCGCCCGCCTGGCTCACGCTGAGCTCGGCGTCCTCGGTGTCGCCCGCGGCGCGCTTGATCTTGTACGTGGCCTTGCGCATCGCATTGGGGTTCGGCGCGGTCTCGAAGCTCGCGGGCGCGTCCCAGGCGAGCTCTGCGCCGGCCGCTTGCTGGCCGGCGCCGGCGGCCGGCGCCGTCGGGGTGGGCGCCGGCTGGGCGGGCGCGGCGGGCTTGCTGGTCGACGGCGGCTCGGGCGCTGTCGTGGCCGTCGGCTCGGGGGTCTTCGAGCACGCCGCGGCGAGCGCGGCGACGAGCGGCAGTGCCATGGCGGAACGGAGCTTGATCATCGTCATCGTGACAGGCCTCGGCGAGGGTTCGCGGCGACTGTAGTCCCCACGCCCGGAGCCTCAAGCCGGATCGGACCTGCGGGGGGCGCTTACCGCGCTCCGGACGGAGGCGCGGTGGTCGTGCAGCCGCGCGCGCCGCCGTGATACCACCAAAATTCATGGAACCCACCTTCCGGCGCGCGTTCAACGCCGCCTTCGGGCCGTCGACGTACGCGGAGTACCTGGGCCGCCTCGAGCGGCGGCTCGGGTGCTCGATCCCGTTCCGCGTCGCGGAGACGCCGCTGTTCCTGCCGGCCGCGCTGCGCGACGACCTCGAGCGCTCCGCGACCGAGATCGTGCGGCAGATCTCGAGCCCCGCGCTCATCGCGCAGATGAAGCGCGCGATCCCCGCGCACCTCGACGTCCCCGGGATGGACGCGCTCCCCAACTGCGCGCAGGTGGACTTCGCGATCGTGCGCGGCCCGGACGGCGGGCTCCAGGGCAAGGTGGTCGAGCTGCAGGCGTTCCCGTCGCTCTACGCGCTCATGCTGGTGCAGACCGAGGTCGTGGCCGAGGTGCTGGCCGGCATGCCGGGGCTCGACCGGCCCTGGTCGTGCTGCTTCGGCGGGCGGAGCCGCGACGACGTCGTCGCGCACCTGCGCCGCGCCATCCTCGCGGGCGAGCCGGAGGAGTCGGTGGTGCTGCTCGACCTGCATCCGGAGCAGCAGAAGACGTACCCGGACTTCGTGGCGAACAAGCTCCTCGTCGGCGTCGACGCTGTCTGCCCGACGTCGCTCGTGCGGGAGAAGGACCGGCTGTTCCGCCGCGTGGACGGGCGGCTCGTCCAGGTCCGCCGCCTGTACAACCGGGTCGTGTTCGACGAGCTCGAGGCGAAGCGGGTCGAGCTCCCGTTCCGGTACGACGAGCCGCTCGACGTCACGTGGTGCTCGCACCCGAACTGGTACTGGACGTGGTCGAAGTACACGCTGCCGCACATCGATCACCCCGCGGTCCCGCGGGCGCGGACGCTGGACGCGATCGAGCGCGTGCCCGCGGATCTCGAGCGCTACGTGCTCAAGCCGCTGTTCTCCTTCGCGGGCTCCGGGGTGAAGGTCGACGTCACCCCCGAGCACATCGCGGCGATCCCGGAGGGCGAGCGCTCGCGGTGGCTGCTCCAGGAGAAGATCGCGTACGAGCCCGCGCTCGTGATGCCCGACGGAAAGGGGGTGAAGGCCGAGGTCCGGATGATGTTCCTGCGCGCCCCGGACGAGCCCGAGCTCTCGCTCGTGCTCAACCTCGCCCGGCTGTCGCGCGGGAGGATGCTCGGGGTCGATCAGAACCGGGATCTGACGTGGGTGGGCGGCACGGTGGGGATCTGGCCGGCCGGTTGATCGGGGGGCGAGCGGTCAGGCGCGGAGCGCGAGCTGCCACGCGCCGAGGACGATCCCCGTCGCGACAGCGCCCATCGCGACCTGGACGAGCGGGCGGCTCCGCGCGGGGTGCTTGCGCAGCGACAGGCCGGCGACGAGGCCGATCGCGGCGCCGCTGAGCAGGCCGAAGGCGTGCGCGCCGAGGTCGGCGCGCGGGCTCGCGCCGAGGGCGCCGAGGAGGGCGAGGCCGCCGACGAGCGGCGCGACGAGCTGGATGAGGTGGCGCTTCTCGCCGCTGTCCCTGTCGTGCGCGCGGTCGAGCATGAGCTGCGTGGCGGCGAGCAGGCCGATGGCGCCGAACACCGCGGTGGAGGCGCCGATCGAGGCGTGGTGGTGGCCCAGGCTCTGGTGCCAGAGCGCGTTCGCGAAGTTGCCGATCGCGCCCGAGGCGACCACGGCGAGCGCCGTGCCGCCCGGCCCGAGGCGGCGCTGCACGGCGGACGCGAACACGGTCCCGGAGATCACGTTGCCGATCACGTGGGCCGAGTCGGCGTGCAGCGTGAGGGCGGTGATGGCGCGCCACGGCTCGGGACCCACGACGAGATCGGCGACCGAGGCGCCGCGCTGGAACAGCCGCCCGCCGCCGCTCGCGGGGCCGGTGACGAGGAAGAAGAAGAGGGCGAGCGCGGCGAACGCGACCCCCGCGACGATGGACGGCGGGTGGCGGGGGCGCTCGCGCGGCCGGCGCGGGGGCCAGTCGCGGTTCTCCGCCTCGTACCGATCGATCGAGGTCGCGGCGAAGTCGTAGTCCTGGTCGCGCACGAGGAGCACCCAGCCTGCCGGGGTGTACCGCACGGCGTGCCAGAGCTCGCTCGACTGGAGCACGAGGGCCCATTCGCGCACCTTGCGCTCCGGCATCACGGGCCCGATGGCCGTGATCCCGGGCTCGTGACCTTCTCCCTCTCCGCCAGGGGCATCGCTGTTCTGGACCATCGCCGCCCTCTCGCCGCGCGCCGGCGGCAGGATCGCGATCGGGACGAACCGCTCGCCTTCAGCACATCGAGCACCGATACAATCTTGTTCGCCCACGGCGGCTCCCTCCACGGCTCGTTGACCCCAGGTTGGCGAAACCTGCGGATGAGCCCGGAGGCTGTCAACGCCGCCTCTCCGGGGTCCCGGCCGTCTCTTCCCGGCATACCCGTCGCGGCCGGGCCCTTGTGCGCGCGGCGCAGCGGTGGCAGTGCGTGGCTGTGTCGACGGCCATCACGCAGGGCATCCGGGTCACCGTCTCGACGGTGTACGTCCCCACGCAGTCCTCCCCGACGGAGCATCGCTACGTCTTCGCCTACACCGTGCGTATCGCGAACGAGGGCGCCGAGCCCGCGCAGCTCAGGACGCGCCACTGGATCATCACGCACGGCACCGGGAAGGTGGAGGAGGTCCGCGGCCCCGGCGTTGTCGGCCAGCAGCCCTCGCTGAAGCCTGGTGAGCACTTCGAGTACACGAGCGGCTGTGTGCTCGAGACCCCGCGCGGCACGATGCGCGGCACCTACCAGATGCACCGCCCCGACGGCCGCTCCTTCGACGCCGAGATCGCCCCCTTCACCCTGGCGATGCCGCACTCGCTGAACTGACGGCCTCCGAACCGCCCAGCGCAACCGCCCCTCCCCGCTGGCTCCGCAGCCCCCGGATCAGCCAGCGGCCGCCGGCTCCACCGCAGCCCCGTTCGCCTTCTGCGTCCCCGCGTCTCCCCCGCTCGCCGCCGAGCCCGAGGACGAGAACTTGAAGGTGAAGTCGTCCCCTTCGAAGTCGATGGCGACGTTGCCCCCGTTCTCGAGGGCCCCGAACAGCAGCTCATCCCCGAGCCGCCGCTTGATGTCGTTCTCGATGACGCGCCCCAGCGGCCGCGCCCCGTTCGCCGGATCGTACCCGCGCGTCGCGAGCTCCGCCCGCGCCCTGTCGGTCACGTCGACGGTCACCGATCGGTCCGCGAGCATCGCCGCGAGCTCGCCGATGAACTTGTCGACGATGCTCCCCATCACCGAGGGATCGAGCGGCCGGAACATGATGCGCGCGTCCAGCCGGTTCCTGAACTCCGGGCTGAACGTGTTCTTGTAGGCCCTGTCGTCGTCGCCCGCCGTGCCCCGCTCGCCGAAGCCGACCCGCGCCTGCGCGAGCTCCCGCGCGCCCACGTTGCTCGTCATGATCAGCACCATGTGGCGGAAGTCGCTCTTCTTGCCGTTGTTGTCGGTCAGCGTGCCGTGGTCCATCACCTGGAGCAGCACCTGGAACACGTCCGGGTGCGCCTTCTCGATCTCGTCGAGCAGGAGCACCGCGTGCGGCGTCTTCGCCGCCGCCTCCGTGAGCAGGCCGCCGCGATCGAAGCCGACGTAGCCGGGCGGCGCGCCGATGAGCCGGGAGACGGTGTGCCGCTCCTGGTACTCGCTCATGTCGAACCGCAGGAAGCCGATGCCGAGCGCCCTCGCGAGCTGCTTGGCGAGCTCGGTCTTGCCGACGCCGGTCGGCCCCGAGAACAGGAACGAGCCGATCGGCTTCTCCGTCGCGCGCAGCCCGGCGCGCGACAGCTTGATCGCGGACGCGAGCTGCTTCACCGCCTCGTCCTGGCCGAAGATCACCGAGCGCAGCGACTGCTCCAGATCCTTGAGCTGCGTCTTGTCCGAGGTCGACACCTGGCGCGGCGGGATCTGCGCCATCTTGGCGATGACGAGCTCGATGTCCGCGGTGTCGACCTTGTACCCGTCCCCGTGGCGGAGGCGCGCCGCCGCGCCGGCCTCGTCGAGCAGGTCGATCGCCTTGTCGGGCAGCCGGCGATCCTGGAGGTAGCGCGCGGACAGCTTGGCCGCTGCCTCGAGCGCCTCGGCCGTGTAGGTGACCTTGTGGAACTCCTCGTAGCGCTTCTGCAGCCCCTTCAGGATCTGCGTCGTCTCGTCGACCGAGGGCTCCGTCACCTCGATGCGCTGGAAGCGCCGCGCGAGCGCGCTGTCGCGCTCGAGGTGCCCGCGGTACTCCTGGAACGTCGTCGCGCCGATGCAGCGCAGGCGGCCTGAGGCGAGCGCGGGCTTGAGCAGGTTCGAGGCGTCCATCGTCCCGCCGCTCGCGGCGCCGGCGCCGATGATCGTGTGGATCTCGTCGATGAAGAGCACCGAGCCCGGCTGCTTCTCGAGCGCGCGCAGCACGGCCTTGAGCCGGTTCTCGAAATCGCCGCGGTACTTCGTGCCGGCGAGGAGCGCGCCCATGTCGAGCGCGTAGACGGTCGCGTCCTTGAGCGGCGCGGGCACGTCCTTCTTCTCGATCTGCTGCGCGAGCCCCTCGACGATCGCCGTCTTGCCCACGCCGGCGTCGCCGATGAGCAGCGGGTTGTTCTTGCGCCGCCGGGCGAGCACCTGGATCGTGCGGGCGACCTCGTTCTCGCGGCCGACCAGCGGATCGATGCGGCCCTCGGCGGCCTCCTTGTTGAGGTTCATCGTGAACGCGGCGAGCGGATCCTTGATCGGCTGCGAGCCGCCGGGCTCGCCGCCCTCGTCCGGCGACGACTCCTCGCGGAGGCTGTCGTCCTGGCCCGTCTTCGAGATGCCGTGCGAGATGTAGTTCACGACGTCGAAGCGGCTGACGCCCTGCTCGCCGAGGATCGTCACGGCGGGGCAGTCGCGCTCGGCGAACATCGCGATGAGCACGTTCGCCCCCTTGAGCTCCTTCTTGCCCGACGACTGCACGTGCATCGCGGCGCGGCCGACCACGCGCTGGAACCCGAGCGAGAGCGTCGGGCTCGTGTCCGAGTCCTCGGGCAGCGCCTCGATCTCCTCGTCGAGGAAGCGCTCGAGCTTCTTCTTGAGCAGCGGGGTGTCGCCCCCCGCGTGCCGGAGGACCTCGGCCGTCTCCTCGTCGAAGAGCAGCGCATAGAGCAGGTGCTCGATGGTCACGAACTCGTGCCGGCGGCGCGAGGCCTCCCGGGTGGCGAGCGAAAAGGCGATCTCAACTTCGGGGCTGATGCGCATGGTCATTCCGGCTCGGCGGTCAACCGAAGGGGCATCCCGTGCTCCTTGGCGAAGTCCTGGACTTGGGCGACCTTGGTCTCCGCGACATCCTTGGTGTACACGCCCGCGACCCCGTGGCCGCGGTGGTGCACGCTCAGCATGATGTGCGTGGCCTCCGTCTCGGTGCGGTGGAAGAACTTCATGAGGACGAGCACGACGAACTCCATCGTCGTGTAGTCGTCGTTGTGGAACACGACCTTGTAACGGCGGGCCTTCTCGACCTTCCGTTCCCGCTCCGTCGCGAGGTCGCCCTGCCTGTCTTCTCTTTCCTCAGGATCGTTCGGCATAAATCCGTCGGGAAGGATAGCAAGAGCCCCGCCCTGGCGAGCGGCCGACGAAGGTGGCTCCCACCCCGGAAGCATGCTCCGCCGGGGCGTGTTCTGCACGCGCGCGGAGCGGGATTTTCCGTCCGTTTTCGACGGTCAGGGAAGGGGAGACGGCTGGCGACCGGCCGCGTCCATCAGGAAACGCGGCCGAGCCCGCCAGCCGAGGCGCGCCGCCCCCCGGCGGGCAGAGCGCCGGGGGACGGCCTGGTTGCGCGGCCACGCGGTCGCGTGGCCGCGCGATCACACGAGCGACACGGCCGCGCCGACGTCGATATCGACGGGCGTGAGGCCCCAGATGTCGCGCGCGTACTCGCGCACCGTGCGGTCGGAGGAGAACTCGCCCACGCGGGCGATGTTGAGCGTCGACTTGCGCAGCCAGCTCTTCCGGTCGACGTAGGCCGCGTCGACCTCGCGCTGGCAGGCCGCGTAGGCCTTGAAGTCCGCGAGCATCATGTACTCGTCCCGGCCGAGCAGCCGGTCGAGCAGGGGCTGGAAGAGCTCGCGGTACTCCGGGGAGAAGAAGCCCGACGAGATGAGCTCGATCACCTCGCGGAGCTCCGGATCGGCCGCGACGGCGTCGCGCCCCTCGAAGTGCTGGTGGCGGCGCGCGATCACCTCGTCGGCGGTCAGGCCGAACAGGAAGAAGTTCTCCGGGCCCACCGCGTCGCGGATCTCGATGTTGGCGCCGTCGAGCGTGCCGACGGTGAGCGCGCCGTTCAGCGCGAGCTTCATGTTGCCGGTGCCGGACGCCTCCATGCCCGCGGTCGAGATCTGCTCGGAGACGTCGGCGGCCGGGATGATGCGCTCGGCCAGCGAGACGCGGTAGTTCGGCATGAACACGACGCGCAGCCCGGTGTGGCGCCGGTCGCCGTTCACGACGTAGGCGACGGCGTGGATGAACTTGATGATGAGCTTCGCCTGCCGGTAGCCGGGGGCCGCCTTGGCGCCGAAGATGAAGGTCCGCGGCGTGACCTGCTCGCCGCGCTTCTGGCGCAGGTAGAGCGCGACGATGTGGAGCGCGTTGAGGAGCTGGCGCTTGTACTCGTGGAGGCGCTTGATCTGGACGTCGAAGATCGAGGAGGGGTCGACCTGGATGTCGAGCTCGTGCGCGATGATCTTCGCGAGCGCCGTCTTGTTCTCGCGCTTCACGCGGGCGACCCGCTCGATGAACTCCGGGTCGTCGACGTGGCGCTCGAGCTCGCGCAGGCGCTCGAACTCCGTCACCCAGCGCGGGCCGACCTTCTCGGTGACGAGCGCGGCGAGCGCGGGGTTGCAGCCGAGCAGCCAGCGACGGAACGTCACGCCGTTGGTCTTGTTGTTGAACCGCTCGGGCCAGAGATCGTAGAAGTCGCGGAGCAGGTCGCGCTTGACGAGCTCGGAGTGGAGCTTGGCCACGCCGTTCACCGAGTGCGAGCCGACGACCGCGAGGTGGGCCATGCGCACGTGGCGCTCGTGGCCCTCCTCGATGAGCGACATCCTCGCCACGCGCTCGTGGTCTTGCGGGTGGGCGTCCATGACCTCGCGCAGGAAGCGCCGGTTGATCTCGTAGATGATCTCGAGGTGCCGCGGCAGGAGGCGCTCGAAGAGCGCGACGGGCCAGCGCTCGAGCGCCTCGGGCAGCAGCGTGTGGTTCGTGTACCCGAAGGCCGCGACCGTCTGCTTCCACGCGTCCTCCCAGGTCACGAGGTGGTCGTCGATGAGGACGCGCATCAGCTCGGCGATGGCGATGGCGGGGTGCGTGTCGTTGAGCTGGATCGCGTTCTTCTCGGCGAAGCGCGAGAAGTCCGGGTGGACGCGGTTGTAGCGGTTCACGATGTCGGCGATGGAGCAGGCGACGAAGAAGTACTCCTGCCGGAGGCGCAGCTCCTTGCCCTTGTCGAAGTTGTCGTTCGGGTAGAGGACCTTCGAGATGACCTCCGACTGGTTCTTCTCGTGGACGGCGTGCACGTAGTCGCCGGCGTTGAAGAGCTCGAAGTCGAACTCCTCGCCCGCGCGGGCGGACCAGAGGCGGAGCGTGTTCACGGTGTTCGACTGGTAGCCCGCGATCGGCGTGTCGAACGGGACGCCGACGACCTGCTCGGAGGGGCGCCAGATGACGCGGAAGCCGCCGCGCTTGTCGGGGACGCGCTCGGTGTAGCCGCCGAACGAGACCGGGACGGCGTGCTCGGGGCGCTCGACCTCCCACGGGTTGCCGAAGCGGAGCCACTCGTCGGCGCGCTCGACCTGGTAGCCGTCGCGGATGACCTGCTCGAAGATGCCGAACTCGTACCGGATGCCGTAGCCGTAGGTGGGCAGCCCGATGGTGGCCATCGAGTCGAGGAAGCAGGCGGCGAGCCGCCCGAGGCCTCCGTTGCCGAGCCCGGCGTCGGGCTCCTGCTCGACGAGGTCGTCGAGGTTGAGGCCGAGCTCGGCGAGCACGGTCTTGTAGCTGTCGTAGATGTCGAGCGCCTGCAGGTTGGCGACGAGCGCTCGGCCGAGGAGGAACTCCGCCGAGAGGTAGTAGCCGCGCTTGACGTCTTTTTCGTAGTAGGTGTGCTGGGTCTTGGTCCACCGGTCGACGAGGCGGTCGCGCACCGAGAGGGCGAGGGCGACGTACCTGTCGAACGGCGTGGCGCTCAGCGATTCCCGGGCGCGCGAGTAGTGGAGGTGGTCCGCGAAGGCGCGCCGGAGCGCGACCGGGTGCATGCCGGTGCGGGCGTCGGGCGCCGGGTTGCCGCGGAAGAAGGCGGCGGGGGCTTCGCGCTGGGCGGACGTGTCTCGCGGGGCGGGGGTTTCTCGCTGACGGGTAGGATCGACGTCGATCGGGTTGGCCATGGCGGCGCACTCTAGTCGGATCTTGCCGCCGCTGGTGGGCTGCGCGACGTGTCGGAGAGGTTTCCGCGGGGTCGCGGTACTCCGCCGATGTCGGCGGCGAACGGAGGACGGAGGACGGCCGGGGCGCGGCGCGACGGGGCGGCGTGGAGGCGCCGGCGGCGCGGCGGCGAGGTGGCGCGGCGAGGCGCTCCGGGGTGGGGTGGATGCGGCGGCGTGGCGCTGCCGCATCTGGCCCCGGATGTCAAGGCTTTCGAGCTGGAGCGCGGGAAAGGGGCCGCCGGGGCGCTGTCGGCGCGTGGCGTTGGGGTGGGCGCTACCGCGTGGTCGCCAACCGGCAACGCCGGACGCTGCCTGTCGAGCGCCGCTCAGCCCTCCCTCGGCAGCGCGCTCACCGGCGCACGTCGTGCCGCTCGGCTCAGCGGTGGCAGCCGCCGAGGAGGGGCGCCCCGAGCAGGTCGAGCTGCTCGACCGCGCGCTGCGGCCGGCGCGGGCGCGGGCCGGCCTCGGCCTGCGAGGGGGCGCTCCGGGACATCGCTCGCTGGAGGATCTCCTCGCGGAGCGCCAGGAGCTCGCGCGCGGGCAGGGTGCTCGTGTCCGTCACGAGCCGCGCTCCGTCACGGTAGCCGGTCCACACCGTGTAGCCGTTCCGTGTGACCTCGATCCCGACCCTTGGGCCATAATCCGTGATCTCGTAGCTGCGGCCCAGGGATAGAAAGCTCCACTTCTTCATGGCGACCGTCTCGCCAGTGTCCGTCGAGGCGGCCGGAGCGGCCAACAAACCGAGGCTGGCGACAACCCGGGGGGCCGATCCTGCGGGCCGCTTGCCAGCGGCGCCGTCCGGGCGCGACGATCGGCGCTCCATGAAGCGCGTCCTCCTCCTCCCGATCGTCCTCTCCGCCGCGTGCGCTGGCGCGCCATCCCCCCGGCGCGACCCCGCCGCGCCGCTGCCTCCGGCGGCGCGATCGGCGGGCGCCG
>NZ_JEMA01000873.1 GCF_001589285.1 Sorangium cellulosum
GCCGCCGGAGCAGCGCTGGCTGGGGCGCGCGTTCGTGCACCGCCTGGCGGCCGCGGATCCCGCGCGGCCGCTGCCGATCCTCGTGTTCCTGCACGGGACCAACGCGGCGCAGATCAAGCACCGCTGGATGGGCGGCGGCCAGGAGGGCGACGTCCGCCGGATCGCGGCGCAGCTCATGGAGGCGGGGCAGATCCCGCCGATCCTTGTCGCGGCGCCGAGCGCCGTGCTGCCGGCGGCGGTCGCCGTCGCGCGGACGAGCTGGCCTGCCTTCGACATGGACGCGTTCCTCGACGCCACCGCCGCGCGGCTTCGCGGCGTCGCGACCGTCGACAGCGCGCGCGTGATCGTCGCCGGCCACTCCGGCGGCGGCTGCAACGCCGCGGGCGGCATCGCGACCGCCCTGCGCGCGTCCACCCCGGCGCACGCGGCGCTCGTGATCGACACGTGCATGGATGCCGATATCGCGCTCCCCCTCGCGCAATCTCCGCCGACAACGCATGTCGTCGTGTCGTGGCAGACGCTGACGTGGGCCCGCCGGCCTTTCGCCGACTTCCGCCGCGCGTTCCAGCGCGGGATCGAGGCGCACCCCGCCGCGCCGGGCGTCCTCCGCGAGCTCGAGCACCTCCACCCGACGGAGCCCATGCCGCACGACGCCATGGTCCCGCTGGTGCTGCGGCGGTGGCTCCCGTCGCTGCTCTCGGCGGACGCGGTGCCGAGCGTGCCCTGCGTCTCGCCGTGACCGGCGCGCGGCGCACAAAAAGAAAAAAGAGCGCCCGTCCGACGGTGGGGGGGGAACCGTCCCTCAGGCGCTCTGCCATCGGTAATAGCAGGAGATGGGCCAGGACCTTCCTGATGAAGATCCGTGGGCTTGCGCATGCGGCGCGCGGCGCGGAGCTTTCATTCGAGTCCGGGCGGGTTTCGTTCGTGCAAGCTGCCCGGGCCGAGCGTCAGCGGCAGCGGGCGGCTGGTCGATCGCCAGCCGTTGCGGTGGGTCGGGCGGCGGCCGTTGCGGCGCTCGCCTGAGCGCCTGCGGGTCGGCCGCGCGGGCGGCTACGCGGGGCGATGCGGGATGGGGGCGCCCACGCGGCGCGCCTTGCCGACGCGGCGCGCCTGCTGGCGGATGTGCTCCATGGCCTTCTCGAAGAAGACGTCGGGCGAGCCCTTGGTGATGGTGATCTGCTCCTCGCCGACGAGGACGACGAGCAGGCCCCTGTCGGTCCTGCCGACCGCGAAGAAGTCGACGGTGAACGGCTGCTCGTCCTCGACGGTGAGCGACACCTGGCATTTCAGGACATCACCGACGCCGGGCTGATTCTCGACGACGAACCGTTGCAGCAGCCCGTTGGCGTGGGCATCCCCGGCGATCCGGTTGAGCGTCCACTTGTCCCTCGGCCAGGCCATGTGGTCGCGGAGCTCGTATATCCAGTGCAAGAGCTCCTCGGCGACCTGGCCGATCGCCGCCTTGGACGCCTCGTAAGACAGCTTGATCTGTTCGTATCTGGTCATCGGGACTCCATCGCTCCTCGGCGCGCTCCGGTCGGCTCGCACGAACGAGGCTACCAGATCGCCGCGCCTGGTCGCACGCCGGCGTCGCCGCGGCCGCCACGCCGGAGCGGCGCGTGCGCTCCGGCGCGGGCGGCGCATGCGCTCCGGCGTGGGCGGAGCGAAGCGCGCCGTGGTCCTGGGGGGCCGGCGGTCGGGAGAGCCAGAACACCGGATCCCAGGCGGATGGCCGGCTTCGGCGTCCCGGGGCGCAGCGGCGTGGGTCGCCATCTCCCGGCGTTTCAGCCAGCGGAGCCGGCCAGACAACGTATCTCCGAGCAGAACGAGGTCGTGATGGTCCCCGACCGCGCCTGGAATGCCGTCCTGGCGGTCACAGACGCTCTGTCCGGCCGCGCTCTCTCAGGCGTACTGCTGCAGCAGCGCCCCGCGCATCGGGTTGTCGCACGCCTTCACGGCCGCGCGGAGCGCGTCCCTGTCGACAGGGACCCGGTGCAGGCTGACGTTGATCGCGCCGCCGCGCGTCTCGACGGTGGCGTACTCGGCGTGGTGCAGCAGCGTCGGCGGCCCGCCGTTCGCGTACTCCTTGAAGGGGAGCCCGACGCTCCCCGGGTTCACGAGGAGCGTGCCGCGGTGCTGGCGGAGCATCTGAACGTGCGTGTGCCCGCCGGCCATCACCGTCGCCGCGTGGCCCGCGAGGCGGCGGTCGAGCTCCTCGGGCGGCGTGTCCGAGAGCAGGTCTTCCATGTGAGACCGGGGCGAGCCGTGGAACAGGAGGAGCGTCGAGCGCGCGTCGAGCGGGATCTCCAGGCGCGCCTGGAACGTGCGCAGGAAGCCGAGGTCGTCCTCCGAGAGCTGGTCGCGGCACCAGTCGACGGCGTCGACGACGATCGTCGCCTCGGTGTAGGTGCGGATCAGCCCGGGATCCAGCATGAACTCATCGTGGTTCCCGAGGATGCACGGGCACCCGAGCTCCCGCAGCATGTCCAGGATCGCCCCCGGCCGCGGGCCCAGCGTCGCGACGTCCCCGAGGCAGATCACCTGATCGACGCCGGCCGCCTGGATGCTGGCCATCACGGCCCTGAGCGCCACTTCGTTGCCGTGGATGTCCGAGATCAACGCGATCCGCATGGGAGAGCCCTCCTCTTGGGCGGCCATCGGGACGGTGGAGCGGCCTCGGCGCCTCGCGGCGGCCGAGCGGCGGACTCACGAAGATAGACCATGTCCTGCGGCGCCTCCAGCCCCTCACGCCCGCCAGAACGATGCTTGTGGGCTTGTGGGGTCACGTGGGCGTGACGGCGGGCTGTCGATGGCGAGGGCGTCGGGTGCGCGAAGTCTCCCTGCCCGTTCGGGGTCGCCAGCAAGTAGCATTCGGCGCACGCGCTCGCGCTGGCCGCTCGACGTCGTCGGCCCGGCTCCCGGCGCTCGAGATCCGCGCCGCCGAATTCCAGGCCTCCGTTGCGGTTTCCTCACGCTGGCGCCCAGCAGGCGCCGTCGTCCGCCGCGCGATCGATCGGGCTCGGCGCCGAGCGGAGGCGGGCCTCTACTCGCCGTCCTTCTTCTTCAGCTCGCCCTTGAACCGCCACTCCACCGCCGCCTTCACGGCGAGCGTGAACACCGACACGCCGGCGAGGAGGCTCGCGACGGCGAACGCGGGCATGACCCGCACCATGTTGGCGTAATAGACGCGCTCCACGTGGAGCGGCAGCGTCACCTGATCGGACGACCCCGCCGAGACAACGTACACGGCGCCGAACTCGCCCATCGCCCGGGCGGTGCACAGGATCACCCCGTAGAGCAATCCCCAGCGGATGTTGGGCAGCGTGACGCGCCAGAAGATCTGCCACCCGCTCGCGCCGAGGACGCGGGCGACCTGCTCGTCCTCGGTCCCCTGGGCCTGCATCAGCGGGATGAGCTCGCGCGCGACGAACGGGAAGGTGATGAACACCGTGGCGAGCACGATGCCCGGCAGGGCGAAGATGACCCTCGTCGACACCTCGAGGCTCGTGAACCCGAGGCTCACCTCGTAGGTCCTGTTCACGAACGCGCCGAAGAACCCGTTCGCCCCGAAGAGCAGCACGAAGCACAGGCCGGCGACCACGGGCGAGATCGAGAACGGCAGGTCGATCAGCGTGACCAGCAGGCTCCTGCCCCGGAACTCGAACTTGGCGATCGCCCAGGCCGCCGCCACGCCGAACAGCGTGTTGAGCGGCACCGCGACGGCCGTGGTGAGGAGCGTGAGCTGCACGGCGCGGAAGGTCGCGCGATCGAAGACCGCCTGTCCGTAGGCGCGCAGGCCCTCGCTGAAGGCGTGCCAGAACACCACCCCGAGCGGCAGCACGAGGAACACGCCCACGAGCAGCACGCAGAGGCCGATCAGCAGCCGCCGGCCGCCCCGGTCGCCGGCCGTGTCCGCCCTGTCGGGTCGCGAGCGCGCGTCGAGCATCTGGCGCCTCAGGTCCTCGGTCCGCGGGCGTTCATGGCGCGCTCAGCCGGCCGCCCTGCCGGCGTTGCCGCGCGCGGCGGATCGCTGGAGCAGGTTGATCGCGAGGAGGAGCGCGAACGACGCCCCGAGCAGCAGCACCGCCACCGCGGTGGCGTCGGCGTAGGTGCCTGTCTCGTTCACCTCGATCATCTTGATGATCACCTGGGACGCGATCTCGGTGTCGGGGCGATTGCCCGAGATGAAGATCACCGACCCGTACTCGCCAAGGCCGCGCGCGAGCGCCAGCGCGAACCCCGTGAGCAGCGCCGGCGCGAGCTCGGGCAGGACGACGGCGCGGAAGATCTGGAGTCGGCTGGCGCCGAGCGTGGCCGCGGACTCCTCGACATCCCGGCTCAGATCCTCGATCACCGGCTGCACGGTGCGCACCACGAACGGCAGCCCGACGAAGGCCATCGCGATCACCACGCCGAGCGGCGCCAGCGAGATCCTGTCGTACACCGTCCACTCGATCGGCCATCCCCCGCCCGCGAACCCGCGCCACGCGGGCCACGGGTACCGGAAACCCACGCTGGAGAGCGCCCCGCCGAGCAATCCGGTCTCGGCGTAGAGTGTGGAGAGCGCGATGCCCGCCACGGCCGTGGGCAGCGCGAAGGGCAGGTCGATCACCGCGTCGATCGCGCGGGAGAAGGGGAAGGTGTAGCGGCCGAGCACCCACGCGATGAGCAGGCCGACGACCACGTTGAGGAGCGCGGCGAGGATCGAGGCGCCCAGGGTGAACCGGACGGCCGCGGCGACCCAGCTGCTCGTGGCGACCTCGTAGAACCGCCCCCAGCCGAGCTCCGCCGTCCTGAGGAACAGCGCGGAGAGCGGCAAGAGGACAACGAGGCTCAGGTAGAGCACCGTGACGCCGAGGGAGAGCGAGAGGCCGGGGAGCACGCGCGCGCCGCGCGACATCACTTCTTCCGCATCTTGTCGAGCTCGGCTCCCTGGCCGAAATGGACGCTCATCACTGTCGGCCAGTCGGTGAAATGGTCCTTGAACCGGAACAGCGTCAGCGGCTTGAGCCGATCGGCGTGCTTGTTCGCGATCGCCTCGCTGTACGGGCGATTGAAGCGCTTCGCGATGAGCTCCTGGCCCTCGTCGGAGAAGTGGAACTTCACGTACGCCTCGGCGATCTCCTTGACGCCGCGCCGCTCGGCGACCTTGTCGACGACAGCGAGGGGGACCTCGATCGTGATCGAGTCCGAGGGCACGACGACCTCGAACTGGTCGGCCGTCGCCGGGTCGGCGGCGATCTGGAGGATCTCGTTCTCCCAGCCGAAGAGGACGTCTCCCGTGCGCTGCACGATGAAGCGGGTCGACGAGCCGCGCATGGCCGGATCGAGGATGGCGTCGTCGTACACCTTCGCGGTGAACTCCCGCGCCGCGGCCTCGGCCTCCGCGTCCGTCCGTCCCTCGGCCTTCGCCTTGCGCGCCGCGTGCGCCCACGTCGAGAGGTAGATCCAGCGCGCCCCGCCGCCTGTCTTCGGATCCGGGCAGAGCGACACGACCTCGGGCCGGGCGAGGTCCTCCCAGGCCTTCACCTGCTTTGGATTGTCCTTGCGGACGAGGAAGATGACGGCCGACGTGTACGGCACCGAGCCGTTCGGCAGGCGCTCGCGCCAGGTAGCCGGGAGCAGGCCTGCCTTGGCGATTGTGTCGATGTCGAAGTCGACGGACAGGGCGGCGACGTCGGTCTCCTTGCCTGCCGCGATGTCGCGCGCCTGCTTGCCCGACGGGCCGTGGTCGGTCTCCACGTCGACGTCCTTGCCCGTCGTCTGCTTGTACCACCGCTCGAACGCCGGGTTGAGCTCCTGGTAGAGCTCGCGGGTGGGGTCATACGAAGCGACAGAGAGCTTCGCGACCTGGCCTTGCGCGCTCGCCTCTGTCGCGGCGGTCGGTTTCTTTTCCTCGCACCCGATGAGGGTCAGGAGCAGGGAGCCCAGCGCGAGCGCGGAACGGAGCGCGGTGGTCTTCATCGTCTCATCTCCGGGGGAAAGGCGGCCACTCTACTGCCGGACAGGGCCCTTGTCGCGAGGAGAGCTCCCGCGCGTGCGCCGGCGGGGCGCGGCGGCGCGGCGGCGCGG
>NZ_JEMA01000874.1 GCF_001589285.1 Sorangium cellulosum
GGCCCGGCGCCGATCACCGCCGCGTCCACGTCGAGCCGCGCGGCGGGCTCGACCGGGAGCGCCGCGCTCGGCAGCCGCCCGAGCCCCGCGAGCTTGCGCGCGATCGACTGCATGACAGCGGACAGGCCGGGGACGCCGGCCATCAGGTGGTGGTGGTCGATCCCCTGCGGGAAGAACCAGTCGGTCACCTGGAGCAGGTCCGTCTGCCGCGAGCCCACGACGTTCTGCACCTCGATGCGCTCGCCCCCGGCCGCCGGGCGCAGGCACGTCATCACGTTGGGCACGCCGTCGACCCGCGCGAGGCAGCCGTCGCAGCCGCCGCGCAGGCACGTCGGCGCCCGGGGGCGGTGCAGCTTCGGGCTCCGCGCGAGCGTCACGCGCCCGGACGCGATCAGCGCCACGGCCAGCGGCTCCCCCCGTTCCGCCGGGACGGCTGCTCCGTCGAGGGTGATGGTGACCGGATCCCGGAGCGCGCGACCTCGCCGAAACATGCGCGGACGCTAGCAGACGCCCGCGCGCCATGGAGGAAGGAGGCGCCGCGCGATCGCGCGAAGCGGAGAAGGTGTCCCCGGGTTGGGGCGCTGATCTATGCTGTCGCCGATGCGCCTCGGCGTCCTCGGCCCTGCACAGGGTGATCTGCCCGCGCTCGCTCGTGGCGCGCAGCACCTGCTCGACGAAGGGCGCGCCGAGCGGATCATCTACGTCGCCGACGACGACGCCCTCGAGCGGGTCGTCGAGGGCTGGGCGCAGAGCCTGGTCGGCGCGAACCCCACCGAGGGCGCCCTGTTCGAGCGGGCCGCGCGGTGCGCGACGTCGCCGCCGGAGGCGATCGACGCCTTCGTGGCGTCCGAGCGGGCGCGGCTGCGCCTCAGGGTGCTGACGAGCCTGCCTCCGGGCCAGCGCACGATCGAGATCCTGGACGGGCGCGTCGCGCTCTTCGTGTTCGACAAGGCGGCGCTCGACGAGGAGGACATCGTGGCCGCGTCCCTGCTCGTGTTCGGCAAGAGCTCGGAGCCGCTCATCAAGAAGGTCGGCGCGCGGACGTTCTTCTCGCCTGGGCCGATCGGCTCCGAGGGCGGCACGGCGCTCCTCGACGACGGGCAGGGCGGGGTGCGGATCGAGGTGATGAACGCGAGAGGCGCGGTGACCGCGCGCGAGATCGTGGGACCGTCCGCGGCCGGCCCGAGGCTGAGGGTTCAAGGTGGCTCGCACGGCTGAGGCGCGCGCGGGCGCGCCGCCCTCGCGCCCGTCCGAGGCGCGGCGCGTCGCCGTCTTCGGCGGCAGCTTCAACCCGCCGCACGTGGCGCACGTGCTCGCGGCCACCTACGCGATCTCCGTCGCGCCCATCGACGAGGTGCTCGTCGTCCCCGTCTACCGCCACCCGTTCTCGAAGGAGCTCGCGTCGTTCGAGCACCGCCTGGCGATGTGCCAGCTCGCCCTCGGCTGGCTCCCTGGCGTGTCGGTGTCGACGGTCGAGCGCGAGCTGGGCGGCGAGAGCCTCACGTTGCGCACGCTGGAGCACCTCGCCGCGACGCACCCGGGCTGGGCGATGCGCCTGCTCGTCGGCGCCGACGTGCTCCCCGATCTCCCGCGGTGGCACCGCTTCGATCGCATCGAGCAGATCGCGCCGCCGATCGTCCTCGGCCGCTCCGGCTTCGTCGCGTCCGTCGCGCCGCACCCCGACGACGCGGCCGCCGTCGCCCGGCCCGCCCTGCGCGCAGCCGACGTGCTGCTCCCGCAGATCTCGAGCAGCGACGTCCGCCGCGCCTTTGCCGCGGGCGATCTGGAGGCCGTCCGCCAGCGCGTGCCGAGCGCGGTGCTGGACTACGCGCTCGCGCACGGCCTCTACGGGAGCAACCCATGAACGAAATGGACAGCACGCGCCCGTCGCCGATGCACCGCGATGACGGCGCGCCTCTGGAGGTGTTCATCTACGGCGGCGGCAAGGTGGGCCGCGGGCTCTCGCGCGCGATCCGCGACGCGGGGCTGCCGGTCACCCTCAGGCCCGCCCGGGATGGCCTGCCGGCGGAGCGCATCGAGGCCGACCTCGTGATCCTCGCCGTGCGCGATCGCGACATCGCGCCCTGCGCCGAGGCGCTGCGCGACCGCGGGCTCGTCGGCCACAGGGACGTCGCGGTGGTGCACTGCGCCGGCGCGCTCGGCCCGGAGGCGCTCGCGGCGGTGCGCGGCGACCGCGTCTCGGTCGCGCAGATGCACCCGATGATCTCGTTCGCCTCGCCCGCGTTCCTGCCGTTCCTCGATCGCGGCCAGCTCCACGTCGACGGCGATCCCGGCGCCGTGCGCGTCGCGCGCTCGCTCGGGGTGCGCCTCGGCATGGCCCCGCGCACGTTCCCCGGCCTCGACCGCGTCGCCTACCACGCCGCCGCGGGCCTCGTCGCCAACGGCGCCGCCGCGCTGGCCGCCGCCGGGGTCGACCTGCTCGAGCGCGCGGGCATCCATCGGAAGACCGCCGCCGAGATGCTCGGCCCGCTGCTCCGCACGGTCGCGGACAACGTCGAGGTGCTCGGCGTGCCCGACGCGCTCACCGGGCCGGTGCGTCGCGGCGACGCGGCCGGCGTCGCGCGGCACCTCGAGACGCTCCGCCGGCTCGCGCCGCACCTCGTGCCCTTCTACGTCGCCGCCGCCGCGACGCAGCTCCCGCTGGCGCGCGCCCTCGGCGAAGCGCCTCCCGACGCGTTCGACGCCATCGAGCGGGCCCTGGACGGAAGCAAGTAGCTGCGCTGTAATTTTGCACTAACGTGGCAATAACTTATTGATGTTCGATCGCGGGACTCGTTGATGCGAGGTCCAGCGCGAAGGTACGCTTTTGGTGCCTTGGGATCAGCCGCTGCAGCCAGTGTTTCTTCCGCAACGACGAGCGACGCCGGAGGATTCCGGGCGCTCGACGAGCGTGTCCTCGACGCCGCGTCCCGTGGGGTGCTCCACGTCCATGGACAGCGGTCGGTCCTGGACGCGGTTTGCTCCCACCTCGCGCGTCGCGCGCGGGGCGTGGGGCGCTCGCTGATCTCGGCCGCGCACGCCGCGGACCGGGATCCCTGGCGCGACCTCGCGCTGCGCTGCGGGGTCGTCTCCGCGGACCCGGCGGCGGCCGCGCAGGGCATCGGCTCCGCCGCGCAGGGCGCGATCCTGCTCGTCTCCGAGGGGGAGCCGACGAGCTGGGGGAGCCTCGTGCTCGAGGAGCTCTCGCGCCTGATCGCGGGGGGCTCGAGCGCCGCGCTGGTGATCGTGTGCAGCGACGCGGCCATCCGGCCGTGGACGAGCGCGCTCACGATCGACGCCGTCGCCTCGCCGGACGACCTGCACCGCTTCTGGGAGGCGGCCGCCGCGGACGCGGAGCGCCGGGTCGCCGCGAGGCTCGAGCGGCTCGACGCGCTCGAGGGCTGGTGCTCCGCCGTGCTCGCCGCGCCGCCCGAGCAGCGCCCCGCGCGCCAGCCGCCAAGCGGCGCGGCCAGGCGGCTGCTCGATCGCCTCGCGCTCAGCCAGCGGCCCTGGGCGTCCGCGCAGCTCGGCGTGATCGCGGGCCGGCGGGCGGACCAAGGCCTCGGGGACGTGGCGCGCCAGGGCGCCCTCCAGGAGCTCTCCGCGCTCGGCCTGATCGAGGTCGACGATCGCGGGTGGGTCGCGGCGCGCCGCGCGGTCGTCGACCCGGCCGGCGCCGATCCCGAGGACGTGCTCGCGGTCGCGGAGGCGCTCGAGGCGCAGTCGTCCGATCCGTGGAGCGCCTCGCGCGCCAGCGAGCTCTTCGCCTCGCTGGGCTGTGACGACCGCGCCGAGGCGGCGGCGACGCAGGCGATCGCCGCGGTCGGCGAGCCGTCGGCGCGCGCCGATTTCTGGCAGCGCTGGGCGCGCTCGATGCGGTCGCTCCCCGGCGACCGCGCCGCCGCGGGCGAGCGGCTGCTCCGCGCCGCCGAGCTCGCGCTCCGGCTCGGCGACGTCGAGTTCGCGATCGACTTCTCCTCGGCGGCGCTGCGCGAGCGCGAGTCGTTCGCCGCGCTGCTCGTGCACGGCCGCGCGACGAGCGCGCGCGGCGACCTGACGACGGCCGCGATGGTGCTCTCGCGGGCGCTCTCGCGCGCGGCGACGCCCGCGGAGCGGTCGCGCGGTGCCGTGGAGATGGCGGAGCTCTGCTGCAAGACGGGCGACCTCGCGGCGGCCAGGGGGCACGCGGAGGAGGGGCTCGCCGGCGCGAGCGAGATCGCGACCCGCCTGCAGGCGCGCAACATCCTGGGCAAGCTGCTCCTCGCGCAGCAGGCCTGGGCCGAGGCGGAGGTGCACTTCGCGGGCGACGCGTGGGAGGCGGCGTGCGCGGGCGAGCACGTGAGCGAGCTGCGCGCCCGGCTGAACCGCGCGATCGCGATGCTCTCGAGCGGCCGCCTCGACGAGGCGCGCTCCATGCTCGCCGGGGTGCTCGAGGACGGCGAGCGGGGCGGCGAGCGCGTCGCGACCGGCTACGCGCTCACGAACCTCGCGGTCATCGCGCACCTGAAGCACGAGTACCCGGAGGCCCTGCGCCTCCTCGAGCGCTCGATCGATATCTTCCGGAAGATCGGCGACAAGGTCGCGCTCGTGAACCTCATCGCCAACCTCGCCGAGATCCGGCTCCAGCTCGGGCTGATCGAGGAGGCCGAGCAGGCGCTCGCGTTCGCGCGGAAGGTCTGCGGTCACGTCATCCCCGGCGTGCGGATCACGCACGTCGCGTACGTCGCGGCGCAGATCCACCTCGCGTGCGGCCGCACGGCCGACGCCTGGTCCGAGCTCAGCGCCGCGTTCGCGTACGGCGCCGGCTCGAAGCTCGGCGAGTGCTACGCGATCGCCGCGCGCATCGCGCTGGACGACGGCGACCTCCTGCAGGCGGCCCATATGATCACGAGGGCGCGCGCCGAGGCGAGCTCCGACTGGCTGCGCGCCGAGGTCGCGCTCCTCGAGGCGCAGCGCGCCCGCGCCGCGGGGGAGCCGTTCGGGCAGGCCGCCGCGGAGGCGCTCGCGCTGTCGCGCCAGGCGCACAACCGCGAGCGCGCCCTGGAGGCGCACGTGCTGCTCCACCACGCGTCGTCCGTGGACCGGGCGCCGCACGCGCTCGAGGACGAGCCCGCGGCCCCGCGATCGCACCTCGACGCGGCGCTCGCGCTCCGCGATCGCATCGCCGAGTCGCTCCCGCCCGAGATCTCGCGCCGGTTCCTCTCGCGCCGGAGCTTCGCGGAGCTCACGCGGCTGGAGGCGTGCGCGCGCAGCGCCGCGGAGGCCGAGCCGAGGGGGTGCGAGCTCTGCGGCTCGCTCGCGTGCGCCGGGTGCGCGCGGGCCTCTCTGCGCGCCCCGCGGCCGTCCGCCGTCGCCCCCGCGCTCAAGCGGATGGTGGGGACGACGCCCGCGCTGCTCAGCCTCATCCACCAGATCGAGAAGGTCGGCGCGAGCGACGCCACCGTGCTGATCCACGGCGAGAGCGGCACCGGCAAGGAGCTCGTCGCCGAGGCGATCCACGAGGTGAGCGCGCGGCGGGGAGGCCCGCTGATCAAGGTGAACTGCGCCGCCCTGGTCGAGACGCTGCTCCTGTCGGAGCTGTTCGGGCACGAGAAGGGGTCGTTCACCGGCGCGGCGGCGCGCCGCCGCGGGCGCTTCGAGCTCGCCGAGGGCGGGACGCTCTTCCTCGACGAGATCGGGGACATCTCGCCGCGCACGCAGGTCGCGCTGCTCCGCGTCCTCCAGGACAAGACGTTCGAGCGGGTCGGCGGTGTCACCCCGCTGCGCGCCAACGTCCGCATCCTCTGCGCCACCCACCGCGACCTGCGCGCGATGGTCGCGCGCGGCGAGTTCCGGGAAGATCTCTACTATCGCCTCCGGCAGGTCGTCCTGGAGGTCCCCGCGCTCCGGCAGCGCCCGCGCGACCTGCCCGTGATCGCGGCGGCGATCCTGGAGCGGATCGCCGCCGAGCGCGGCGCGGCGCCGAAGCGCCTCTCCACCAGGGCGATCGCGGCCCTGTCGCGGCACGCGTGGCCGGGCAACGTGCGCGAGCTCGAGAACGCGTTGCGCGCTGCGGCGATCTTCGCGGACGGCGAGGTGATCGAGCTGGAAGACTTCACCACGAACGTCGAGGGGCTGCGGGACCTCGACGCCGCGGAGCCGACGAGCACGCCGATGACATCGAGGGCTGGCACGCACGCTGCTAGCCATTCAAGCGAGCCTTGCAGCGCACCCCACGCGTCAGGGCCCGAGCGGGCGGCGCCGGAGTCTCAGCCACCGTCGATGCCCGCCGAACGCACGCCGCTGGAGCTCGCGTACGCGCATGTCCGAGGAGGGGTCAGCCTCAGCGACATGAAGCGCGAGATCGAGCGCGAGTGCATTGCTAGGGCGCTCGACGAAAGTCGTGGGAATATCACGCGCGCGGCCGTGCTCCTGGGCATGAAGCGCCCGCGGCTTTCCCAGCTTGTCAAACAGTATGGCTTTGGCGGGACTTCGGAGGATTGAGCTGATGCGAGGTTGCTGGACGAGTTGGCTGTTCGGGGGCCTCGCGGCGCCTCTGCTGCTGATTGTGGGGTGCGCGATCGCGCCCGCAGAGCACGATGAGCAGGGCGTGGAACCGTGGAGCGATCTCGACCCGATGATCTCCGACGAGGCCTCCGGCAGGTCCGACGACCTGGACGGTGACGTCGGCCTGCCCGTCATCGATGTCGTCACGCCCGGGTCGCTCCGGCAGCGCGACGTGGCGTTGCCGTCCGCCGACGAGCGGTGGCCCGCGACGAGCTACGTGCGGTCGCGGGAGCGCGACGACTCGGAGCCGGATCCGCTCCCCTGGTGCCCCCCGGGCCGCACCGACAGCCACGACAAGACGCCATCCGACAGCGACGGGACGCGCTGAGCCGGGGGCCGGGCCGCCGCGGCCGCGCCCCT
>NZ_JEMA01000875.1 GCF_001589285.1 Sorangium cellulosum
GCCGGGCGGGTCCTGTCGCGTCGGGCAGGTGGTCGCTCCTGCGGCCGCGCCCGGAGGCGTCCGCTCCCCTGGCCGCCGGCGCCGTCGACGAGGCGGGCGACGGCCTCGACGTCGTCGAGGCGCTCGCGCACCAGTACCTCCGCCGCTACGGCGTTGTCTGCCGCGAGCTGCTCGCGCGCGAGCCGCGGCCGCCCGCGTGGCGCGACCTCCTCCGCGTCTACCGCCGGCTCGAGATGGCGGGGGAGATCCGGGGCGGGCACCTCATCGCCGGCTTCGTGGGCGAGCACTTCGCGCTGCCCGAGGCGCTCGACGCGCTCCGCGCCGTCCGCCGCGAGCCGCCGTCCGGGGAGATCGTCCAGCTCTCCGCGTGCGATCCGCTCAACCTGGTCGGGATCGTCACGCCGGGGCCGCGCATCCCGGCCGGCCTCGGCAACGTGGTCATCTACCGCGACGGGGTGCCGCTCGCGCCGATCGCCGCCGCGCCGGCGGAGCGGGCGCGCGTGCCCGCTGCGCTCTCGCGAGCCGCCGTGTGAGCCGCGCGGCGCGTCCGCGGGCGCGCGCGCCGCGCGGGAGGGTCGGGACAGGCGCTCGTCACGGCGCCTGGCGCTGCGCCAGGCGCTCGCGAGCGCCGCTGGTGCGTGACTGGACGTCCAGGCGCTCTGGCGGGTCGCCGCGTCGGCTCGATGATGAACTCTCGCTCCGATGTGGGCGCCACGGCTCGGGGTAGAATTGCGAGGGATACTACCTGATTCGGCCGCGTCGACCGGCAGCGTCCGTTCTTGAAAAACTCCGGCGCGCGCGGTTTGTATAGTGGCCCTATGCATCTCTTCGATCGCAGCGCTCACGTCCGCGTCCTCGCGATGATCTCGGCCGCCACGATCGCCGTCGCCTGCTCTCCCAAGGTGAGGAACTATGGATCTGGCACCGACGGTGTCGGTGAGGGTGGAGGCGGGAGCGGCGCTGGCGGCAGCGACCCAGCCGGCGGCGGGGGAAACGGAGGCAGCGCCAGCAGCAGCAGCACCAGCGGCACCGGCGGATCCGCGCCCGAGCCCGGCCGGTTTCGCTGGGCGCTCCAGATCGGGGAGAACGGCCACGACTCGGCCGCAAGCGTGGCGGTGGACCCGAAGGGCAACCCCGTCGTCATCGGTCATTTCTCCGGCGCCATCGATCTCGGCGGAGGCCCCATCGTCGCGCAGGAGGGCTCTGCTTCGTTTCTCGCGAAGTTCGATCGAGACGGCAATCACCTCTGGAGTAAGTCGTTCAGCCTGAGCCTGTCCTCTGGCCAGCACGTCGCGCACACCGGCGGCGGCGAGCTCTTCGTGGGAGGTAGCTACTTCCGGAACGTCGATCTCGGCGGAGGACCGCTGCCCGAGAGCAGCGGCGGGCTCGGGCTCGCCAAGCTCGAGAGCCTGTCCGGCGATCACCTCTGGAGCAAGGGGTTCGGCGACCAGTACTCCAAGGAGCTGAGCTACGTCGCCGTGGACGGCGCGGGGGCGGTCCTCATTTCCGGCTCGATCGGCGGCACGGCCGATTTCGGCGGCGGGCCCGTCGGCGACGAGTACAGCGGCAACGCGGTTTACGTCGCCAAGCTGGACGCGCAGGGCAATCACGTCTTCACGAAGTACATCGATGACCAGAGGTCCTGGCTGGGAGCCGGCGGGCTGGCCGCGGACGCGGCGGGCAACGTCGCTGTGGCGGGCGCGTTCCAGGCGAACTTCAACCTGGATCCGGCCGCCGCCCCCTTCTTATCGCGGGGAGGAAACGACATCTTCTTCGCCAAGCTGGCGCCGGACGGCGCGCTCCTCTGGCAGAAGGCTTTCGGCAACAGCCTTGAGGACAACGCCTCTCAGGTGGCGTTCGACGCGCAAGGCAACGTGTTCCTGGCCGGCACGTTCCAGGGGAGCGTCGATTTCGGCGGCGGCGCGCTTGTCGCGCTCGGCACGAAGCCGAACTTCTATGTCGCCAAGTTCGATGCAGCGGGAAATCATCTCTTCAGCCGTGGCTTCGGCGACTCGGATCTCCAGCAGGTCGCGTCGATCGCGGTGGATGCATCGGGCAACGCGCTCATCACGGGGACGTTCCTCGGCGAGCTCGATCTCGACGGCGCCGTGCTCACGAGCAAGGGCACGATGATGGACCCCAACGGATTCCTCTGGGGCGGCGACATCTTCATCGCCAAGCTCGGGCCTGGAGGCCAGCACCTCTGGAGCCGCCACATCGGTGATCCGGACGTCCAGTCCGCGAGCGGCGTGGCCGCCGGCCCCGGAGGCGAGGTGTTCGCCGTCGGATTGTTCCGCGGCACCATCGATCTCGGCGGCGGCCCGATGACCACGCGCGGCGAGGCCGACGGCTACCTGGTCAAGCTCGACCCCTGAGCGTCCCCCGCCAGCGGGGGCGCCGCCGCCTCCCGCACGGCCCGACAGGAGATCGCGCCTGCGCGCGCGCTGACGGAGAGGACCGAGAGCCCTGACGCGCTGCGCGCGCCGCTGTACGCTGTTCCGCCCTGCCCGAGCACACATTGCGCCCCAACGCTGATGCGTCAATATCCTCGTCCAACAACGCGCTCGGGGGGGCGTTCCTTGTCAGCCGAGGCCACCTTCATGTGGATTGCCCGTCCCGCGCTTCGACATCTCCCCACCTCCGCCCGCTGTACGCCGAGTCCGTCCCAGGTATCCTGGACGATGAGGATCGCGATCTTCGCGGTGCTTCTGCAGGGCCTTGGGTGCGGCAAAGGCGAATCGGCTCAGCGTGAAGGCGCGAAGGCCGAGTCCGGAGGCAAGGCGGAGAGGCCTGCGCCCGACGTCAAGGAGGTGACGCTGGCCCCTGTGACGGAGCTCGATGTTGAACAAACCATCGACATCTCGGGGACCCTGGACGCCGATGAGCAGGTGACGGTCGGGGCCAAGGTGCCAGGGCGACTCGCGTCGATCTCGGTCGATCTCGCGAGCCCCGTCCAGCGAGATCAGGTCATCGCTCAGCTCGAGACGAGGGATTACGAGCTGCGGATCGAGCAGGCCGCGGCCGCGCTGGCGCAGAGCCGCGCTCAGCTCGGCCTGCCCCAGGACGGGCCTGACACAGAGCTCGACGTCGAGAGCACGGCGATCGTGCGGGAGGCCCTCGCGACGCTGAAGGAGGCGCAGGCCAACCAGGTCCGGGCGCGCAACCTCGCCAGGGAAGGGCTGATGTCGGGCATGGACCTCGACGCGGCGGAGGCGGCGGCGGTCCGCGCGGAGACGGCCGTGCAGTCCGCGCGCGAGGAGGTGCGCATCCGCGAGGCGGCGGTGCGCCAGCGTCGATCCGAGCTGCGCATGGCGCGGCAGCAGCTCACCGACGCCGTGGTGCGGTCGCCGATCGACGGCATCGTGCAGGTGCGGCGGGCGAGCGTGGGCCAGTTCCTCGCCGCCGGGGCGCCGATCGCGGACATCGTCCGCGTCGACCCGCTGCGGCTGCGCGTGGCCCTGCCGGAGACCGAGGCGGCCGGCGTGCGCGCCGGGCAGCAGGTGCGCGTCACCGTCCCCGGGGACACCGCCGTCCACGCGGGGACCGTCGCGCGGCTCGCGCCCGCGATCGACCCGCAGAGCCGGACGCTGCTCGTCGAGAGCGACATCAAGAACCCCGGCCACCTGCGGCCAGGCAGCCTCGTCAACGCGCAGATCGTCGTGAGCGCGAAGCCGGCGCCGTCCGTGCCCGCGACCGCCATCGTCCGGTTCGCCGGCCTCTCGAAGGTGATCACGGTCGAGGACGGCAAGGCGAAGGAGAAGCAGGTGGTCACCGGGAAGGCCGCGGGGGATCGCGTCGAGATCGTCTCCGGGGTCGCGGTGGGGGAGTCGGTCGTCGCCCGCCCCGGCTCGCTCCAGCAAGGCCAGCCGGTGCGCGTGGTGGAGGGGAGCTAGGATGCAAACGCTCGCCAGGATCTGCATCCAGCGGCCCGTGTTCGCCGCGATGCTGGGGCTCGCCCTCATCGTCGTCGGCGCCGTGGCGTACTTCCGGCTGGGCGTGGATCGCTTCCCCGCCGTGGACCTGCCGACCGTCTCGGTCCGCACCACGCTCCCCGGCGGCGCGCCCGAGGACGTCGAGGCGGAGATCACCGAGGAGATCGAGGAGGCGGTCAACACGGTCGAGGGGATCACCGAGCTCCGCTCGATCTCGTCGAGCGGCAGCTCCGTCGTCATCGCGACCTTCAACCTCGACCGGGACGTCGACTCGGCGGCGCAGGACGTGCGCGACCGCGTGCAGGCGGCGCTGCGCAGCCTGCCCGTGGGCACCGATCCGCCCATCATCGCGAAGCAGGACAACGACTCGACCCCGGTGATGACGATCGCCCTCTCCGCCGATCGCTCGATCCGCGAGCTCACCGAGATCGCCGACAAGCTCGTGCGCGTGCAGCTCGAGCGCTCGTCGGGCGTCGGCGAGGTGCGCGTCGTCGGCGGGCAGGAGCGCGCGATCAAGATCTGGCTCGCCGCCGATCGGCTCGCCGCGTACGGCCTCCCTGCCACCGCCGTCCGCGAGGCCATCGTCCAGCAGAACGCGAACATCCCCGCGGGCAACGTCACGGGGAAGGAAGAAGAGCGGACGCTGCGGACGATGGGCCGCATCGAGAACGCGGGCGACTTCAACAACCTGGTCGTCGGCAACGTCGAGGGCAGGCCCGTCCGGGTGCGCGACGTCGGCCGCGCCGAGGACGGCACCTACGAGCAGCGGTCGCTCGCGCGCCTCGACGGCAAGCCCACCGTCGTCCTCAACGTCGTGCGGCAGTCGGGCGCCAACACGGTCGCGGTGATCGAGGCCGTGAAGGCGAACATGGCGAAGCTCTCCGACCAGCTCCCGGCGGACGTGAAGCTCGAGGTGATCCGCGATCAGTCGGGCTACATCTACACGGCGCTGCACGAGATCAACGTGCACCTCGTCCTCGGCAGCTTCCTCGCGTGCGCGGTGGTCCTCCTGTTCATGAGGTCGTGGCGGTCCACGATCATCGCGGGCGTCGCCATCCCGACGTCGGTCGTCGCGACGTTCGGCATGATGTGGGCACTCGACTTCACGCTGAACAGCGTGACGATGCTCGCGCTCGTCCTGATGGTCGGCATCGTCATCGACGACGCCATCGTCGTCCTCGAGAACATCTTCCGCTTCGTCGAGGAGAAGAAGATGGACTCCTTCGAGGCGGCCAGGGCCGCCACGAAGGAGATCGGGCTCGCCGTGCTCGCGACGACGCTGTCGCTCGTCGTCATCTTCGTCCCCGTGTCGTTCATGTCGTCGATCTCGGGGCGGTTCCTGTTCCAGTTCGGGATCACGGCCACGGTCGCGATCCTCGTGAGCCTGCTCGTCAGCTTCTCGCTGACCCCGATGATGAGCGCGCGCCTGCTCCGCAAGGAGGCGAGCCGCGCGCACGAGGCGGGCGGCGAGGGCGAGGTGAAGACGCGCCGCGGCTTCTACGGCCGGCTCGAGGCCCGGTACACGGGCACCCTCGAGTTCGCGATGCGGCACCGCGCGCTGGTCGCCGTGTCCGCCGTCGTGGTGATGGCGTCGTCGGTGCCGCTCTATGGGCTCGTGAAGCAGGAGTACATCCCCTCGGGCGCGGACGACGCGGAGTTCGAGATCCGCGTCACGGCCCCGCTCAGCGCGAGCCTCGGCGCGATGGACGACGTGATGCGGCGGATCGGCGACGATGTGCGCAGCGTGCGCGGGGTGCGCAGCGTGCTCGCCACGGCGGGCGGCGGCTTCATCGGCGGCGTCAGCTCGGGCGAGGCGTTCGTCCGGATCGCCCCGCACGACGAGCGCACGTTCTCCCTGACGCGGCTGTTCCGCGAGACGTTCTCCGGCAACCCGCTCCGCGCGTTCAAGGACAACTACGCGCAGAAGGACGTGATGCAGGAGGTGCGGCGCAAGCTGCGCAAGTACACCGACCTCCGGATCTCGGTCCGCAACGTGCCCTCGTTCAACATCGGCGGCGGAAATTTCGAGATCGACTTCGCGATCCAGGGGCCGGACATCGAGGCGCTCGAGCGCTACGCGAACGAGCTCCGGGACCGCTCCGCGCAGCTCGGCGGCATCGTGGACGCGGACGTGACGCTGAAGATCGACAGGCCCGAGCTGCGGGTGCTCATCGATCGCGAGCGCGCCGCGGCGCTCGGGGTCCGGACCGAGGACATCGCGGGCGCGCTGCGCCTGATGGTGGGCGGCGATCAGGAGGTCTCGCGCTTCCGCGACGAGGAGGCCAACGAGAACTACGACGTGCAGCTCCGGCTCATCGAGGAGGATCGCGACGAGCTGGCGGCCGTCCGCCGCCTGTACGTGCCGCGGACGGCGCGCCCGTCGTCGGCGCAGCAGCCGGGGGTCGCCGGCGTCGCGGCGGCGCCCAGAGCCGGGGCGCCGCTGCTCCGGGGCGACCTGGTGCGCCTCGACAACCTGGTGCGCATCGAGGAGGCGAAGAGCCCGTCGCGCATCGACAGGCTCGATCGCCAGCGGGTCTCGAGCCTGCGGGCCGGCGTGGCTCCCGGCTACGCGCTGGCCGACCGGCTGGAGGCGCTGCGCGGCGCCGCGCGCGAGATGGACATGCCGTCGGCGTACACGACCAGCGTGCGCGGCCGCGGCGCGGAGCTGGAGCGCACGTTCGGCGAGTTCATCTGGGCGTTCCTGCTGTCGATCGTGCTCATGTACATGATCCTCGCGTCGCAGTTCGAGAGCCTCGTGCACCCGGTCACGATCCTGCTCTCGCTCCCGCTGTCGGTGCCGTTCGCGCTGCTGAGCCTGTGGGCCACCGGGAACACGCTCAACCTCTATTCGGCGCTCGGCTTCCTCGTGCTGTTCGGCGTGGTGAAGAAGAACTCGATCCTGCAGGTCGACCACATGAACAAGCTCCGCGCCGAGGGCATGCCGCGCGCGCAGGCGATCCTCCAGGCGAACCGCGACCGGCTGCGGCCCATCCTGATGACGACGCTCGCCCTTGTCGCGGGCATGCTGCCGCTCTGGCTCGGCACGGGCCCTGGCGCCGAGGAGCGCCACACCATCGCGGTGGTGGTCATCGGCGGTCAGTCGCTCAGCTTGCTGCTCACGCTGATCGTCACGCCGGTCTCGTACTCGCTGCTCGACGATCTCGCGCACAGCGAGCGCTGGGGCCGCGTCTGGGCCCGCGTGGGCTCGCTCCGCGACCGGGCCGTCGCGCAGGCCGGCCGGCTCATCGCGCGCGTGCGGCGGACGACGTAGGCGGGGCGGGCGCTCGGCCGGGGCGCGTCAGGCCTTCGCGATGCCGAGCGCGGCCACGACCACCGAGGCCCAGCCCACGAGCAGCAGCAGCCCGCCGAACGGCGTGACCCTGCCGAGGCCGCGGGTGCCGGTCAGGGTCATCACGTAGAGGCTGCCGGAGAAGAGGAGCACGCCGCCCGCGAAGCACAGGCCGGCGACGATCGCCGCCCTCCCGCCGGTGCGCGCGGCGAGGTGCGCGGCGAGCGCGAGCGCGAGCGCGTGGGCGAGGTGGTACTGGGCGCCTGTCTGCCACCAGGACGCGCGCAGCGCGCCGTCCGGCAGCCCGTCCAGCCGCGCCTTGAGTCCGTGGGAGCCGAAGGCGCCGAGCGCCACCGCGAGGAAGCCGTAGGCGCCCGAGAGGAGGAAGAACAGGCGTTCCATCGGGCGCGGAGCTTAGCCCATGGCCACGGCGCGTCACCGGCCACGTGACGCGCGGGCCACGGCCGCGCCCGTCGTCCCGCCGTGGACCGCGCCTCAGCCGCCCTGCGCCGGTCGCCGCGGGAAGATCGTCCCCCGGATCTCGGCGGGCGACGCGCCGAACGCCGCCGCGAGGTGGCCGAGGACGAGGCGGTTCAGCCGGCCGTCCGGCGGCGCCTTGACAGCGATCACGAACGCGGCGTCGACAGGCGTGCCGGCGTGCCTCGCCGCCCGCTCCGCGAGCGCCGCCGCCTCCGGCCCCGGGAGCTCCCCCCGCCGCGCCACGCGGATCTTCACGTAGAGCGCCGCCCGCATCAGCGCGTGGTAGGCGTGGATCCACGCCATCCAGCGCTCCTCCGGGCCCCCGGCGAGCGCCAGCGCGAGCGCCTCGCGCCGCCGCTCGATTTCATCGAAGGGCAGGTTGTCGAGCTCGTTCAGCGCGCCGGGGAACTCGCCCGCGAGCGCGCGGAACACCTCCCTTCCCGGGATCGGCTCGCCGGCCGAGCGCGCGCGCCGGAGCTCCGCGATCGTGCGGTACTTGCGGTCGAGCTGCGACAGCGCCTCCGGAGAGAGCCTCGCGCCGCCGTCGGGGCTCGCCGAGGACGTCACAGCCAGCCGTGCGGGAACGCGAGCACGTCGCCGATCGAGGAGGCGCCGAGGCACAGCGCGACGAGCCGATCGACCCCGAGCGCGTTGCCCGCCGCGGGCGGCATCCCCTCCTCGAGCGCGTCGAGGAAGCGCTCGTCGATCGGGTAGACCGGCTTGCCCTGGGCCGCCCGCGCGACCTGATCGGCGAGCAGCCGCGCCCGCTGCTCGACAGGGTCGGTGAGCTCGCCGAATCCATTGCAGAGCTCGACGCCGCCGACATACAGCTCGAACCGCTCGCACACCCGCGGGTCGCCTGGCTTCAGCCGCGCGAGCGACGCGAAAGGCGCGGGGAAATCGACGAGGAACACCGGGCGGGGAAGCGCCGCGAGCGCCGGCTCCACCTGATCCACGAGCAGGCGGAAGAACCGCTCCTCGTCGCGCGACGCGAGCGCGATCGCGTCGTCCGCGGGCACGCCCGCCCAGCGCGCGAACGCCTCGCCGACAGAGATGTGCGGAAACGGCCGCTCCAGGCTCACCTGCCTGCCAGCCGCCGAGATCGTGCCCCCGGCGCCGAGCGCGTCCGCCACACGCTGTACGATCGCCTCCGTGTCGGACATCACCTCGTCCACACCCGCGAACGCGCGATACCATTCGAGCATCGTGAACTCCGGGTTGTGCCTGTCCCCGAGCTCCCCGCGGCGGAAGCAGCGCGCGAGCTGGAAGCAGCGCGGAACGCCGCCCGCGAGCAGCCGCTTCATCTGGTACTCCGGGCTCGTGATCAGGAAGGTCGGGCGCGCCGCCTGCACCTCGAACGCGTCGAGGTGCAGATCGAGCCCGGGGGAGGGGACCATGCTCGGGGTCTCGACCTCGAGGAACCCGCGCTCGGCGAACAGCGCCCGGATCGCCGCGAGCGCCGCGGCGCGCCGCGCGAGCGCCGCGCCG
>NZ_JEMA01000876.1 GCF_001589285.1 Sorangium cellulosum
CGGCACAAGGCGAAGATCCGCCTCGCGTCCCGACAAGAACGATCACGTCCAGGAGACGAAACGCGATGAATACGATGGAGGATCTACTTGGTGCGATGTGGCTCGTTTCACCGCTCGGGCTCGCGATGATAGCCTGCGTCGCGATCGGCTACGCGGTCACCGCGCGCGAAGCGCTGGGACGGGAGCGGGGGCTTCGCGAGGGCGCGAGCTCGCTCACGATGACGAGGAGGCTGTCCTCAGCGATGCGAAGGAGCAGGCAGAGGGGGAGCGGGATCGATCCCGGCGCGTTCTGGACTGTCACCTCGCTACAGCGTGACGAAGGGGTACGAGCTCTGCCAGCACACCCGATTGGGAGGACGCAGAGCGCTCTCCGCTGAACACGATGCTTCCGGGAGTAGGGGGCCATGGGTGAGCGCTGCCGTGCCTCGCATTCATCATAGGGTGCGATTTCGCAATGGGGGGCAAAGTCATGGATTGTCCGGATGAAGGAAATCGCGCTGCGGCGTACGCGCGCTTGTTTTGCCCGATGCTGGTTCGTGCGGTGTTGCTCTGGTTGGAGAGGATGGGGGTCCCTCAGTGCCATCGTGGCGACGTCGCGGGCCAGGTCTGGCTCAACGCCTGCGAGAGCTGGCCCAGGTTCGATCCGAAACGCGGCAGGCCGGAGCGCTGGTTGAACGCGATCACCGTACACGTTGCCTCCCACTACCATGAGCGTGCGCGAAAGCGCAGGGAGGAATTGGTCAGTTCGATCGAGGTGCTTGATTCAGCGCCGGATGCTGCTGCTGTGATGGAGTCCGACAACGTCAGGGCCAGCACCATGGATGCAGTGAATGAGCTCGAACCGGTGCTGCGACTCGTTCTCGTGGCACACGATCTGGGCGGAGTTTCGATGGCCCAGATCGCCCGAGATGCAGGGCTGCCCCTCTCGACGCTTTACAGGCGACGCGCGCGGGCCATCGGTGAGTTGCGTAATATCCTTATGCGTCGGGAAGCTGGCGAGATATTTCCGCGGGGAGTGGGACTGCAATGAGCGTCAAGGGCCTGGTTGTTCACTTCCGGCGCGACCTGGATGACGACGAGGCGGAGCGAATGATCGACGCTCTGATGATGCTGAAGGGCGTCGCCAAGGTATCATCTGTCAAGGCCGGTTACGAAGACGAACTGAACCGGCAGCGGGTCAAGCGAGAGCTGCTAAGCAACATTGATGGGCTTCTGAGGGATGACGAGGCCCCGATCTGGCTGCCGACGAAACCCGCGTCGTCGTGGTGCCGACGCAAGAGGCCCGCGGTGCCGCCATCGGGCCGCGCTCGCGGGCGACGCTGACGCCCGGACGACGTCGTGCCGCTCCAGGCGTGCGCCTCTGATCACGATGCGCGAGCCGAGCGCGGCGAATCGGCATCGTGTGGGTTCTACGCGCACATGCAAGGGGTCGCGCTGGATTCCATTCCCACAAGAGATGGCGTTCACCGTGCGCAGTTGAAGCCGAGCGGACGCGAGGGAGCTCGGCGAGCCTGCGACGTCGGCCGGCAGCCCCATGGTCTCGTACGCGATCGACGGGTGCAGGGCCCCAACGTTGGCGCCCGCGTGCAGCGTCGCGGTGCGCGGCCCGGATCGGCGCGCGTGGACGTCCGCGCGCGAGGCGCCTTGGGAGACATTTTCTCGGGAGACGGTCGGAGGCGCCAAGCTGGCCGATCGCGCGCGCCATCGTCCGGTCTGCCCGGTGTGACGTGAAGGGCCGCCGCTGGCGCTTGGCCTCGCCTCGCGCCCGTGACGGGCGCGGGGAGCGTGGGCGGCGTCACGGAGGAGCGCGCCGACCGCCGCGACGCCGGCTCGCTGGGAGGGCGGCGTCGCGGCCCTCGTGGGCGGCGCGCCGGTGGCGCGGCGGCTCGCCGAGCTCGTGCGGCGGGAGATCATCCTCCGGCGGGACGAGGCGCGCATCGCGGGGAAGGTGGAGTACGGGTTCCGGCACGCCCTCGTGCGGGAGGCCGCCTACGGCATGCTCACGGAGCGCGATCGCCGCGTCGGGCACGCGCTCGCGGGCGAATGGCTGGACCGGGCCGGCGGCGCCGACGCCATGGCGCTGGCCGATCATTTCGGGATCGGCGGCGCGCCGGCGCGGGCCGCGGACGCGTGCCTGCGCGCGGCCGAGGAGGCGCTCCGGGGCGGCGATCTCGCCGCGGCGATCGCGCGGGCCGAGCGCGGAGTCGGCTGCGGGGCGGCCGGAGACGCCGCGGGCAGGCTCCGCCTGGTCCAGGGAGGCCCATGTGTGGCGCGGCGAGCTCTCCCTGGCCCTGGAGCGGGGCACGGAGGCGATCGAGCGGCTCGAGGTCGGCACGGCCGCGTGGTTCCTGGCCATCGCGCAGGTGGTCATCGCGTCGTCCAAGGTGGGGCAGCTCGACGAGCTCGAGCGCTGGACGGCCCTGGCGGCGGGCGCCGTCCCCGCGGCCGACGCGCAGAGGGTCAAGCTCAGTTGCCTTGCCATCGGCGCGGCGATGCTGACCGTGGTCGGCCGCTATGCAGAGGGGCGCGCGCACATCGAGGCCGTCGAGCGCGCTCTCGCGAACACCGAGGTACGGGACGTGGGCGCTGTCGCGCAGCTCCACGAGGTGCGCGCTTGTCATGCCGTCTGTACAGGCGATCTGGTCGGCGGCGCAGAAGGGATGGAAGCCGCGACCCGTGCCTTCGACCAGGTCGGTGATCGCCGCAGCGCCAGCACCGCACGCCTCAACCTGGGCTCCGTCAGCGCGGAGCTCGGCGACTTCGAGAAAGCGGAGTCGATGCTGCGCATGGCCCTGGAGGAGGCCGAACGGATGCACCTGCATGAGCCGCAGCTCGCCACGGAGGTGAACCTCGCGCAGATCCTCGTGTTTCGAGGTCGGCCGGCCGAGGCGCGGGCGCTCGCCGAGGCGGCTGCCTCGTTGAGCCGGCAAGCGGGCTTCGTGCGCACCGAGCTGTTTGCCCGCTGCTACCTCGCCAGGGCCTGCGTCGCCCTCGGCGATCTGGATGCCGCCGAGCGCGAGGCGCGCGCCGCGGTGGCGCTCTCGCCGAGCGCGCCGACGCTCGGCGTGCAGGCCTCGGCGCTCCTCGCGCGCGCGCTGCTGGGGCTCGGGCGCATCGAGGAGGCCGTCCGGACAGCCACCGAGGCGAGCTCCATGCTCGAGTCGTTCGGCACGCTCGAAGAGGGCGAGTCGCTGGTCCGGCTGACCTTCGCCGAGGCGCTCGCCGCGGGCGGCCGGTAGGGCGAGGCCGCCGCCGCGATCGCGTCGGCCAGGGCGGCGCTGCTCGCGCGCGCCGAGAAGCTCAGCGACCCGGCCTGGCGCGAGCGCTTCCTCCGCGACGTCCCGGACAACGCCCGCACGCTCGAGCTTGCGCGGCAGTGGCTCGACGGCTGAGCCGCCCGGGTACCAGAACGCGTTGTGGTCGCCGGCGTGCCCGGAGGTGATGGCCCGAATAGCCTCGCAAATCCCGGGTCTGGGCCACTCGAAACCGACGTTCGGGCCACCCACGACGGCCATGTGTCCGGGCTCACGTCGAGCCGGCTCCGCGCGACCTTGACGGCTGGCGCTCCCCCTTTGCGGACCCGCCCGTTCCAGGCATCGCGCGTTCCAGTACAGTTGCGCGAACGCGTCGCCTACACCCGCGCTTGACATTTTGCAATAAATGTCGGGTGGAAGAGCCACAGCTTAGGCTGCTCGCGCTACACGTGGACGATCGTTGGTGCGACATCGCGTGAAATCACGCGCAAATTCATCCATTTCACAAATGGATCTAGAGTCCGCTCCCGCTCCCCCGAAGTCGATGCTAGTCGCAAATTGTGGCCGTTGTTTTGTCAGAGACCGCGCATCGCGAGTGCTCGGCAGCGTCGGAGCCACTTGGGTCCTGGGTTGCAGTGACGGAGGACGAATGACAGAAGGCGGCAAGGGCGGCGTGTCGGGGGCGATGATGCAGGTGACGACGCAGTTCGAGGGGTCGACGCTGACCACCTACGTGTTCCGAGGGCGGCTGTGTATGGTCGCTGCGGACGTCGGAGAGGCCCTCGGCTACGCCGACGGAAGCTTCAAGAAGGTGCTGCGGGATTGGTCGGACGAGCTGATCGCCGGCCAAGACATCGACACCCTGACTGGCGACGATCTACGTCAATTCAAGGAGATGGCGCGGGTCGGGAACGTTTCGTTCCCGAGCTCCGCCCCGAGCTTGACCGTGCTCTACGAGCCCGGCGTGAACCTCGCGTGCGTCAAGACGGAGAAGCCGCTCGGCCGGAAGCTCCGTCGCCTACTCGCTGACGAGGTGCTCCCGAAGCTCCGCCGCGGCGAACTCCAGCAGCGACGTGAGGCGCCAATCGTGCTGGACGACGCCGAGAGCCAGGTCCGTCTGCTGGGTCTCCGGCAGCGGGAGGCGCTTAGCCTCTACGCAGTCATCCCGGGCCTGTACGACCCGGAGTTCCTCCGGCACAAGACGGAGCACGCGGCTGCGCTGGTGACCGGCGACGCGCCGATGATCGAGAACCCGCTTCTCGACGTGTCGGGCTACCTCCAGAGCAGAGGGGTCGGCGCATCCGAGCGCAAGAAGATGGGCGGCCAGTTCGGCAAGAAGCTCAAGGCGGCCTACGTGGCGAAGCATGGTGAGGAGCCCGGCAAGCTGCCGCGCGACGTCAACGGCGGATCGCGCGAGGTGCTCTGCTACACGGAGCGCGACCGGCCGCTGTTCGACAGGGTTTTCGCCGAGATGTTCGGCGCGGCGATTGTGGCGGCAGCGAGCGGGATCTCATGACCCGCCGCTTCGCCTGACCAGGCTATCGCCTCTGCTCCGGGCAGTGGCCGCCTGACCCGCGCGCCTCAGCCTGACTCCGCTCTGCCGGCCAACCGCCAGACCGGCGGCGCTCAACTCGGCTCCGCCGGCTCGTCGTCGTCTTGACGCTCGATCCGGAGCATGAGCCACGCCCTCAGCGCGTCTTCCTCCTCCACGTCCCACCCGTACCGCTTCATGAGCTCGATGTGGGCTAGGTGCGCCTCCGGGATCACCTGCATCAAGAGGTCGTCGGCGTCCTCGCGCAGGTAGACGTCCGCCTCTCCGCGCTCCCCATGGAGCTCCACGCTCACCACCATCCGCGCGCGCTCCGCAAGGACGAAAGAGCCCACGGCGGGCACCTCCGAGAGGTGCAGCCGCTTGGTGATGGCGTGACCGCCGTTCTCCAGGATGAGCCGCACGCGCATGCCGCGACCCTACCACGAGCTCATCGAGGCCCGCGCGCGCCAGCAATCGACAGCGCGAAAGTGTCGTCAAACAGGCTGTAATCGCGCATGCTGGCTAGGACATCGCGCGTCCGAGCCACACGGAAACGCCGAGAAACATAGGCGTTCGGTGCTATCTTTCCAGGGTACTTAGCAAAGCGCCCCGCCCTCAGTTCGCACCTGAGAGCGGGGCTGCAAACACACCCTGTGGTGGCCCACAGAGCGCGCGTCGCAGCCGCGTCATGGGCCGGCCCAGGGAGAGAGGCAAGGCCCGTCATGCCCGCTCCGCTCCCGCTGGAGACGCGCGTCCGTATCGCGTCCGCGCTGGTAGAAGGCAACTCCCTGCGTGCCACCGCCCGCATGGTCGAGGTGGCGCGGGGGACCGTGCTGGACTTCGCCCTGCGCCTCGGCGAGGGCTGCATCCGGCTCCACAACCGGATGGCGCGCGGCTTGGCGGCGCATGTGATCCAGATGGACGAGATGTGGAGCTATGTGCAGAAGAAGCAGGCCCGTGTGACCGCCAAGGACGCCGCCGAGCATGGCGATGCGTACCTCTACGTCGCGCTGGACGCGAACACGAAGCTGGCGATCTCGTACCACGTCGGCAAGCGCGACGGCGAGAACACAGAGGCGTTCGTCAAAGACCTTCGCGCGCGGCTCACGGTCGTCCCGCACGTCACGAGCGACGGCTGGCAGCCGTACATCGAAGCGATGTTCGCAAACTTCCGCGGATCTGCCGATTACGCCCAATGCGTCAAAAACTACCGCGGCGGACCGCAGCGCTCGCCTGACCACAGGTACGAGCCGAGCCGGGATGTCTTCGTCACCAAGACACCCGTCTTCGGCGCACCCAAGGACGAGCTCATGAGCACGAGTTTCGTCGAGCGCTTCAACCTGACCACGCGCCACACGGTCGGCCGCACGCGCCGGCTGTGCCTGGCCTTCTCGAAGACGATTCGCGGGCACCGCGCCGCGATCGGCCTGGGGATCGCCTCCTACAACTGGGTCCGCGCGCACGGCACGCTCGGCACCACCCCGGCCGTTGCGGCGGGCCTGGCAGAGCGCCCGTGGACCCTCGCCGAGCTCGTCACCGCGGCTCTCGCCGAGGAGGACACGGCGCCGCCCGTTCCGCAGCCGCTCAAGCTAGAGCCGCGTCCCGGCGAGGAGCCTGCGCCAGCGCGAGAGCTCCCAGGGGGCAGGGGATGGCTCCGGCTCGTCTCGGGCGGGTCCGCCACGTCGACGCCCACCGCCCCGCAGCCGCCGCCCGTCGCGCTCGTCGCGGCCCCTCCGGAGCCGGAGCCGCCACCGTCAGAGCCGCCGCCCGCGCCGGGGCCGAGGCGCATGGTGCAGTTGAGCTTGTTCGGCGAGTTAGAGTGACCGATCATGGCCCCCCGCGAGCAGCCCCGTCGAGGTCAGGTCGCGGCATGACCTGTCCGTCGCCCGGCGTCACCGCTTGGCGGGCGCACTCGTCGCACGCTAAGCGTGCTTCGTCACAAATAACCTCAGTGCGCGGAATGATTCGCAACGCTTTGCGCAAATATCAATATCCAGCATCCGAGCCAGTCGCGGGTTATCGTTCGTAGAATAAATCGCTTTTCTGTGAGCTCGGACCGACAGATTTCTCAGCGCCTCCTTTGGTTTAATGATGTTATATGGCGAAGCGCTTGCTTTGCCGCAACCCTTTCCTATATCGTCGAGCACCGCCTGATCAGACCAGAACCACGCTTCAATTTCTTCAATTGGGATGCAGATGCACCGATCTGCTACCTCGGAAACCTCGGCGAGCTCGCGGTCGAGCTTCACGCGCAGCTCGTTGGCATCGTTCAGCTCGTTGTTAGCTGGGTTTCTGTCGAGGTCGTGGACTAGCACAACGGCGGAGCAGCCATCCCGAACGAGAGCCCTCGTGTAGCTAACCATCTTGCGGCGCAACATTGAGCAGCCACCCGTTGGCGGGTATCGCCGCGCGATTGTAAGCCCTCTCCCGTCAGGTGCATTGACGATTCGTCTGATGAGTACTGCAACGGTGTCGCAGTCGGTCTCGTCTTCGCCCAACAGACCAATCGCACTCATGTGTCCTGGTTCCCACCGTAGATATACTCGCCCAGTGTACCATCGTCGTTCAGGTACGCAGCCACACGAGCTGTCTCCGTTTCGCTCAGAGAGCGAACGTTGGTGCAGCATGCAACTCGTTCAACCAGCCTAATTTCGCTCGGATGCGCCCAGTCCACGACGAATGGCGAGTGCGTAGAGACCACGATTTGTCTATTCTGAGAATAGGCAACAGCTTCAGCCAGTAGCTTACGCAGCAAGCCAGGATGTACCGCGGTTTCAGGCTCCTCGATCAACAGAACGACGCCACTTGGATCGATCAATTGGAGCAGTATTTCTACGATACGAAGCGTCCCGTCGGAAAGGTAACCAAAGTCAATCCCGTCGAATGCAACCCGCGCAATTTCGCCCTGCCCATGTTCATCGTGCGACGCGTGTGTGTCCTTACTTATATCTATAGATATCACCGAGAACACGCCAGTGCGCCTGCCAACATCAACAAACGCGTCGTACAAATCGCTCTTCTCTTCGAACCAGTGCACCAGCACGCTAGCGAGGCGCGCCAAACGATCGTTTCTTCGGCGAGGGGAACTGTCGGACTTTTTCGGGAGAAGTCGCTCGAGCTGGATCTCAAGGCGGAATCGCTCACTCCTTGGAACCCCAGCTTTCACCAGACGAATGCCACGCAACAGACGCCGCAGCCTTGGCAGTTCATTCGGCAACTGTACAAGCGGGTTGTCTTTCAGGCTGAGCATGCCAGTTTCTAGCGGCAACGGCATGGTAGTCCCGAGCGGCGCAAATTTCGCCATACCGTCGGACACGCTCCATACTTCCGCATCGCTATCGGTGTACCAGCAGCGCTCATCCCATTGGATTGCTCGTCCAACGAGAGGATCTGAGGGCTCCTCTTCCAAGTGCCAGGAATATGAGTATGAGACGCGGTTGCCGCCTACGAGAGAGTCGAAGCGGATTCGCCCTGGACCTAGTGGGGAGATTTTAGCAGAGTACACCGCGGACATGCCAGCGTGATGGATGCCCTCCATCACCATCGATTTGCCAGCACCGTTTTTGCCGACTAGGACGGTTCGGTGTATGCCAAAGTCTATCTGGACAGGTCCGCCCAGAGCGGCCCAATCGTCCATCCGCACGGACAGCAGTCGATCGCTTGAACTGCTGGCGTTATCAGATGTATCCGGTGCGGTCATGCGTCCGCAGTAGCACCGACGCGTTGCGCCAGCAAGCGGAGCCTGCGATCCTCAGCAAATCCAGCAGTATATTAGCGCGCCTGCCCACCGTCGAGTATGTCAGGGGTCGGCCCCAGGTGCTCAACTAGCGCGCATGGTGTGGGTGTGCTCAGACCACTGCCAGTGGGGCTAGGCATCGGACCCGATTCGTTGTCTGCCGTCCTCCTCCCGTGCCCGCGCGGCGATCTCGCGCAGCACCTCGCCCGGCGCGCGCCTACCTGTCGCGCCGCACGAAGAGCAGCTCGACGCTGTCGAGCGCCTGGATCGCGCCGATGGCCTGCTGGGCGGCCTCGCGTTCGGCCTTGGTCCTCGCGTCGAGGAAGGCGCGGAGGACGGCGGCCCAGAGCTTGTCGCGGTTCCAAGGGCGCACGCCTGGGAAGTCGTCGAGCGCGGGGACCCCTCCGGCGATGAGGGAGAGGTCCTCGCTGGTCAGCACGCGCTGCTTGAAGTCGGGGTGGTTCACCGGCGCCACCTCCGGATCTTGAGGGCGAGCGCTTCCCGGGCGATGCGCAAGCGGCTCGCTGCCGTGTGCGGGTTGAGCCCGTGCTGCCGGGCGTACTCCGCCAGCGTCTCGGGCGCGTCGACGATGAGCAACGCCTCCAGCTGCCACGGCGGCAGGCTCGCCAGCGCCTCCAGCACCTCGCGCGCCTGGAGCTGCGCTTCCAGGCTCGGCCCGACGGGCTCGCGGAGCCTGCCGAGCGGCTGCGCTGTGAGCACGGCACGCCGCACCCACGCGCTGTTGATGTAGTGCCCGGCCTTGCGCCAGCTGATGCCATAGAGCCACCGGCGGAGCGCTGTGCGCGGCTCGATCGCCGGGTCCGGGTGATACCTTCCGGCCTTCACGGAGCGCCACGCGCCCATGAGCACCTGCTGCTCCACGTCGGCACGGTCGCGCGACGGGACGCCGCTCGCGATGAGCACGGCGACGATGACCGAGCGCTCTGCAAGGATCGCCTGCATCGTCGGCTTCTTCCGGGGATGTCGCGCGGCAGGCGGGCTCTGCGCCCCCTTCCGCCGCCGCGTCATCCAGACCTCCCGCAGACGCTGCACCTATCAGCGGCGACGAGCCCACCGAGGAGCTGCTCTACGGTAACGCCGGCCGCCTTGGCGGCGCGCTGCGCGGTCGCAGGGGAGCCAGGGGCGCGCCCGTTCGCGATGCTCTCGACCGCGACGACGGACAGGCCCGTCACTTCGGCGACGCATGACCACGAGCCGTACGCGGCGCGCAGGTTGCGCAGCGCGGCACGGAGGCGCTTGCGCTGCGTGGGGGTGAGGGAGAGACACGGGATGGATCGGCGGCGGCGCGCGGGCGCACCTTCGCCTTGCCCGCGGGGTGGCGGTACAGCTACAAGCATGACGTTCGGCTCCGGTTGGATCGGGGTCGGATCACGCGGCCCGGGGTGCTTGCAACACCCGCGGGCCGCACTTGCCTGCAAGCCTACGGACCAACTACGCGGTCACAACAGATATCGATATCTGGGCCACTACATTGTTGGGTCTGGGCCACTATCGGTGATGAGATGTGGTATCTGGGCCATCACCTGCCCGGAGGCCCGGGCACCAGAACGCGTTGTGGTCGCGGACGTCCCCGGAGGCCCGGGTACCAGAACGCGTTGTGGTCGCGGGCGTCCCCGGACGTCCGGGTACCAGAACGCGTTGTGGTCGCCGGCGTCCCCGGAGGCCCGGGCACCAGAACGCGTTGTGGTCGCCAGCATCCCCGGAGGCCCGGGCACCAGAACGCGTTGTGGTCGCCGACGTCCCCGGAGGCCCGGGTACCAGAACGCGTTGTGGTCGCGGGCGTCCCCGGACGTCCGGGTACCAGAACGCGTTGTGGTCGCCGGCGTCCCCGGAGGCCCGGGCACCAGAACGCGTTGTGGTCGCCAGCATCCCCGGAGGCCCGGGCACCAGAACGCGTTGTGGTCGCCGGCGTCCCCGGACGCCCGGGCACCAGAACGCGTTCTGGTCGACCCAGGCGTTAACCGTACGAAGTTGCTCGTCTTTTGTGGCTCGACGTGAGCTGCCTCACGCAATTCCCCCGCCGGAGCCCCGCGGCATCACGCCCGCGAGCCCCTCGTCACCCGCGCCCCCCGCTCGACCCCTCCCGCCCGCCGTCACTTCGTGGCGAGCTTCGTCAGGTCGAGCATCTCGTCCACGTCCGGCATCACGATCAGGTCGCACCGGCGGTTCTTCTGCTTGCCGGCCGGCGTGGCGTTGTTCGCGATGGGGTCGGTGTCCCCGAACCCTGCCGCGCTCCAGTGCCGCGTCGGGAGCTGGCCTTCCTTGCCGATCAGGAACAGCAGCACGGCCCGCGCGCGCATCAGCGAGAGCCCCCAGTTGTCGTAGTACGGGCCGTTCTTGTACGGCTGGCTGTCCGTGTGCCCGGCGACCTGGTAATCGCGGTCCACCAGCGACTTGTCGCCCCGGATGACGTCCGCGATCTTCTTGAGGATCGCCTGGCCCTCCTTGCTCAGGGTGTCCTTCCCCGAGTCGAACAGGACGTCGCCGGGCAGCGAGATGACCATCCGGTTCCTGCGGACCTGGACCTCGAGGCCGAGCTTGGTCAGCTCCTCGAGCTTCTTCCGGAGCAGGTCGAACCGCGCCTGGATCGCCTCGAGCTGCTTCGCGCGCGCCTTGTACTCCGCCAGCGCCTTCTCGCGGTCCTCCAGCGTCGAGGTCATCTTCGAGATGTCGGCGCCCTGCGCCTCGAGCTGCTTCTCGAGCTCCTCGACGCGCTGCTTCGCCGCGGCGAGCTCCTTCTCGAGGTCGGCCTCCTTCTTCTGGCTCCGGCTCTGGAGGTCGTTGTACTTGGCGAGCTGCGCCTTCCACTCCTGCTCGGAGTGGCCGCAGCCCGCGGCGAACAGCGACGACAGCGCGAGGGGTAGTGCAATGAGTGTCCGGTTCATGAACGCTTTCTCCATGGCTCTGTCAGGCGGAGCGGGATGCTGCGGCCGGCAGCCTCGCTCAGCTCGGCCGAGAGATCCAGAGGGGAGGACGGCGAGCCCCGGCCGTCCTGGCGGCCGGGCGCGGAGGGCGTGACCTCAGGGCTTCGGCGGCGGCGGCGCCAGCGGCAGCGGGGCCGCCGGCAGCGGCGCTGCTCGAGGCGGCGATGCCGCAGGCGGGGCTGCCGGC